>NC_013037.1:2463076-2770961 GCF_000023125.1 Dyadobacter fermentans DSM 18053 | reverse complement strand
GCATTGGCCGGTATTACCACTGTTTTCGACTGGTCGCACATCATGAATTCGGCCGAGCATGCCGATGCGGCGGTGCAGGCAGCCGTGGATTCGGGCCTGAATGTGCTCTTTTTGCACGCCACGCCCGCTACCGAGCGCGACAAGTACTGGAACCAAAGCATTACCCGCCACGATCCGTACATCGAAACGCTGGTTGCCAGGCATGGCCATGCATTTCCCAACGTGCGGATCGGCATGGGTATCCGCGGGCCCGAATTCGCGACCATGGATGTGAACCGGGCAGACATCGGGCTGGCCGACGCGTTAGGCATTCCGGCGTCGATGCACATCGGCAGTTCGCTTTTAGGGAAAATCCACAAGCCTGCGCTGCAACTGGCGGAACAAGGCCTGCTGACCCAAAACCTGAACCTGGTGCATTGTAATACACTCTCGCACGAGGAAATGAGCCTGATTGCCCAGGCCGGAAGCCTGGTAACCATTACGCCCGAAGCCGAAATGCAGACCGGGCTTGGAGAGCCCGCAGCGAGGTTTATGGCCGATATTCCGGGGTTGAAATGGTCGATAGGCACCGATATCCCCACGGGGTCCACCGACAGTCTGCTGTTTCAGCAGCGATTACTCCTGCAGTATTACCGTTCGCTGGTGAACCATCGCGTGATTGAAAACATGGAATTTCCGGTTCAAATGCCCTATGCCGCTAATAAGTTCTTTTTCGATTCGATGGAAAGCGCCAACGCTTACGCCGGATTGAACACCTCCGCACGCATCGGGGCAGGCAGTAAGGCATGCTTCTCGCTTTTCAGGTTGGAAGGCTTGAATAACCGGGCATTTCTGCAAAATCCTGCATTTTACTATTTGCAGGAACCCAACATTGATACCATCGTGATCAACGGAAAACTGGCGCTGCAAAGCGGGCAGTGGCTCGCCCACGACCTGGAAAGCATTGAAAGAAACGTCAGCAGTATCGTCGCCCGGATCATGGGCCGCTTTTGATAATCCAACCATTAGCCATAAATCAAACATGAAAAAGACCATTATCGCCATCATGATTTTTGCGGGTGCCGTGTGCATGAATGCCTGCTCCGACCACCAGCAGGATCCTTCCGCTTTTGACAAAACTTACAATAGCGTGAACGACCCTGAAAACGAGTATTTCTGGGAGCAGTTTCACAGCGGCAATATCAGCAATGTGAAAACGATGATCAGCCGTTTGGAAAAGCAATACGCCGGGGATTCTACGAATGTCGTCGTTGCGGCGCATCTGGGTTTTGCCAATTTCTGGGTGCTTTCGGAGGGAATGCGCAGCACGCAGCCGCTGGGCAGCATTCCCGATTACATTAATAATGCTTACAAATATTTCGGCAGGGCTTACCAGCTCAACACGAATGATAAGCGCATACTGGGCTTTCTGTCCAATGCCGAAATGGCCTGGTCGAGCTTGCAGCCCCAGCCGGGGCCCGTGCAGCAAAGCGCCATGCAAAAAGGGCAGGAGTCGATCGCAGCGTGGCCGGAGTTCAACAAATTCACCATCGGCATTGGCTATACCGGCCTGCCCCCGCAAGCCGATGCGTTCAAATATGCATTGGAATTGCAGTGGACCACGCTCGAAGATTGCTACACCTCACCGATCGACCGCAGTAATCCGGACATCCGGCATATTCTCAACCGCGACCTCTCGGGCCACAACCTGGGGAAAGACCGCGCCTGCTACAACAACTGGCTCGCGCCGCACAACATCGAAGGCTATTTCCTGAATATGGGCGACATGATCGTGAAAACGGGCGACCATGCGATGGCCGTCAAAATCTACGAGCTGGCAAAGGCTTCGCCGGATTACAATAATTGGGTATTTAAAGATGTACTGGAAAAACGGATCACGAATGCGCAGCAGAACACCGTGAAATTCCTCGACGAGACGCAGCAGGGAATCGACAATGTGATGATCGCCGGCTCGGGCGCGCTCTGCATGAGCTGCCACCAGATGAGCGAGGGTGACAAGCTGCGCTACAAGGATTTTGACTGGAAAAAGTACTTCCGGGAAACGGATGTTTATTCCGTGAAAGGCCTGTGAAGATGCGCAGCAATGATTCCTATCGCAGCGCCCGACAAGCAGCCACATTTACCTGAACAGCTGGTAAGCCTTGTTTAAAAATTTCGGATAAAGCGGCTCGCGGCGGGGCATGTTGAGATAGAACAATGCGATCATATCGTTTTCCGGATCGATGATGTATTCCGTGCCATACAGGCCGCCCCAGGCAAATGCGGTATTCGAAACTTCGGGAACCGGCTTCTTTTCACTGTTATAAAGTTCGAATCCCAGCCCGAATTGAAACCCCTTGCCGCCGGAGTTTTTCGCTGGCAAGCGGTTTACTTTCGTCATCTGGTCGATCGTTTCCGGTTTCAGAATGCGTACGCCGTTGTATTCGCCGCGGTTGAGGAGCATTTGGCAGAATTTCGCATAATCGCCGATGGGTCCGTTGAGCCCTATCGCGCCTTCTGCGTAGGTTTGGACCGGGCTGATCGTGGCCTCGCTGTATTTGTTCGACTCCGGGACCAGTTTCCCATCTACCAAACTGTACGCTTTCACAAAACGGTTAAGCGCACCCGAATCATAATACCAATCCGTGTCGTTCATGCCCAGCGGAAGGAGGATGGTCGATTTGATGTAATCGCGAAGGCTTTTTCCTGATATGAGCTCCACCATATAACCGAGCATATTGGTGCTGATGTGGTAGCTCCATTCACTTCCGGGATCAAAACCGAGGGGGTATTTTGCCAGCGCGATCATGTCGTCTTTCAAGTATCGGGCGCTTCCGGTGCCGCCTGTTCGCTGTCCGGGGCCGGTTACTTCTTGTGCGGCTGCGGCTTCTTTCTGCATTTGCTCACGTCTCAGCTTCGCAACCGGCCCGGCGTTCAGTCCCGACGAATGCGACATCAGGTGCGCGAAGGTCATGGGCGTGGCCGCTTGCCTGGTTTGATAAGTGCCATCCTCATTCACCGAAATCAATACACGGTCCGGAATGCCGGGAAAGTATTTGGAAACCGGGTCGTCGACAGCCACCAGGCCTTTTTCAACCAGGGTCATGAATGCGACGGTGGTTACGGCTTTTGTCTGGGAAAATTTGATGTAATAGTCCGCTGTCGTGGCAGGGATCTGATTTTCAATGTCTTTGTAGCCGAATGCTTTGTTATACACAACATTTCCACCCTTCGCGACAAACGCCACCACGGAGCTAACCTTTTTCTCATCGACAAAGCTCTGCAACAGGGAATCGATCCGGCCCACCCGGGTTTCATCCGTACCCGATTGTTTGAGTTCTGCCTTGTAGTTTAAGTGCTGACGCGCCGGCGCGGTTTGCTGAGCGAATGAACCCGTGCATACGGCCGCCATTGCCCAGGCCAAGAGAATGTTTTTCATACCAATTATTGTATAGCTAAAAATCAAGGAGTGGTGAGTGAGAACGGTTTGTCGGCTATGAAGCATTCAGAGCTTTGTCTCAATTGGGATACAAAGAAACTACCCTGTTTTTTATACCTGGTTTTCGCGGGGATTTTTAGAGAACAATGGGCCGCTCCATTCACCAGTTTATCGATTAGGGTAAAAACCACTAATCTTTCACAAACCGGTACAAATATGGTGACTTGTGCGCTACACCGGTTTTTTTGGATACCATTTCCAATACACCCAGGCTCAGCATGGTCCGCTGAAAACTCGTCCGCAGGAATTTTTTCTCCAAAACAGTCTCGTATAGCGCTTGTAGTTCACTGATCGTGAATGTGTCGGGCAGGAGGTTAAAGCCGACCAACTTCTTGTTCAGGTCTTCGCGCAGGGTAATCAACGCCGTTTCGATGATCCGGCTATGGTCCTGGATCAAATGCGGGAGATTGTTCAGGTCATGCCAGGTGCATTCGTCGGCAGCATCGTCCGAGGTCGGCACTGCTTTGGCATAATCCACCAGCGCATAATATCCGATTGACACGAAACGCCTGAGCAGGAAATGGTTTTCGGCGGGTTTCAAACCCCTGGCAGCCATAATGTCTTTGAAAAAATGAGGATCGCTGCGGCCGGTGTCGGAAAATGTCTGAAACTGTTCCAGGAAAATGTCGGACAGGCCCGTTCGCTCCTGCAATACCCGCTTGGCCGCATCCTCGCCACTTTCGTCGTGATAAATGAAGCCGCCGGGCAGCGCATACGCATCGGTGCCTTTGTACCGCAGCAGCAGCACCATCAGCCCGTTGTCGTGAAAGCCGAAAATGACCGTATCCACCGATAGTCCTGGCAAAAAGTGTTTATCGAAATCAATGCTGTCCCAATTCAGCCCGGCTGTAACTTTTTCAGTCATAATGGTAGAATGAAGGAGTAAATAAATGAAAAAGTGGCTTTAATTCATTGTCTCGTGAATGATACAATGAAAACAGGCTTTGAGAGATGAATGACGAATTGAGCTTTTGCGCACTTGAATCCGTAGCATTTTAACAAAACACTTTCAACATGAAATTATCAAATCTGGTCATCGGTGCGCTTGCCGCATGGTTGTCTGTCAATGCATTATGGGCGCAGGAAACTTCGCGCGTGGTTGAAAACGGCGGCACCGGAAAGTACAGCGCGGTAATGATCACCGAGCCTTCCTTGCCGACCCACACCG
This sequence comes from Dyadobacter fermentans DSM 18053, assembly GCF_000023125.1. Lineage (NCBI taxonomy): Bacteria > Pseudomonadati > Bacteroidota > Cytophagia > Cytophagales > Spirosomataceae > Dyadobacter > Dyadobacter fermentans. The sequence continues at coordinate 2,766,315 of NC_013037.1, read as the reverse complement.
TGTTCAGGCCGAAAGATCTCGATGGTTTTGGAAAGAAAGGGAAATTGCCTGTCATCGCATGGGGAAATGGTGCGTGCTATAATTCGCCCTGGGAGCACGTCAATTTTTTGAATGAAGTGGCCTCTCACGGTTTTCTGGTCATTGCGATCGGCGTAATGCCCAAAGAATCAGGCGAACAGGTCCGCGGGAGCTCCCGGTCGGCACAGCTGCTGGATGCCATTGATTGGGCAGAAAAACAGAATGCCGACAAAAGTAGCCCCTACTACGGGAAGATCGACCTGAAACACATTGCCGTGAGCGGCATGTCCTGCGGCGGTTTGCAAACCCTCGAAGTGGCCGGCGACCCGAGGGTGACCACCACGGTAGTTTGCAACAGCGGCATCTTCAAGGGCGCTCCGAGCACAAAGCCCGGTATGCCCCAGATTTCAAAGGATTACCTGAAAAGAATCCATACCCCCACACTTTACCTGCTGGGCGGGCCGTCGGACATTGCCTATAACAACGGCATGGACGATTACGCGCAGATCAACCACGTGCCGGTTTTCGTCGCAAATCTCGATGTGGGCCATGGCGGAACATACGCCAAGCCGCACGGCGGGGAATTTGCCAAAGTGGCCACCGCGTGGTACAAATGGCAGCTCACGGGCGATGAGCAAGCCGGCAAACTTTTCACCGGCACACCAGCCCTGGCGCAGGTGAGTGGATGGACGGTCGGAAAGAAAAATATGCCGTAAGACCGATGCGTCGCTACGGCCGCGGTTGTCAAAAATGGTCGATCCAGTTTTTTGCTTCACGCATGGCATCCTTTTCGGCACAAGGCACATCCGGCTGAATGGCACCTGAATGGATTTGCTTTTGCCGGTCGAAACACGCGGTATTTGTCAGCGAGATCATGCTGCTGTCGGGGAGGAAGAAGTTGGCTTTTCCGGTAGGGACTCCGTAAGTCGGCGCACCGAAAGTGCGTGTCCGCGGAAGGCCTTTGAGGGACAGGAGGATCATTTCCCCGGAGCTGGCCGTGTACTGGCCCGTCAGCACGGCAATGGGCCGGTCCGCTGCATTGGGGCGTTCGTACCGGGTCAGGTAGCCGAGCCGCGCCTTCTTGCGGCCTTGCTGGTAATAAATCCCGTTTTGATAGCGCACTGTGCGGCCCTTTTTCCCTTTGCGATCTACAAAGCCGATCAGCTGCTCGGCGTCAATCATTGGCGCCAGGCCAGTTACGAACGGAATGTAAGTTCCGCCTTCCATTTCCCGGAGGTCGATGATCGTGCCTTTCGTATGCTTTTTGTCGAAATCCAGCAGGCAATTGTACAGGCTGTCGGCGATCCTGTGCGCATTGGCGGCATCCGTTGAATTGTAAGATTTCAGTTTGATAATGCCATAATTCCCTTCCACCGAAACCTCAAACGGCATAACACTCCGGGCAGAAATGCTGCCGGAAGGCGCGCCGGCGGGCCTGGCTGGCTGCAAAAAGCTATGCCGGTCGTCCAGTTGCTCCAACACAAAGCGAATGGCATCGTGCGTGTCCGCAGCCGACTGTGCATGCTGCATTTTGGCAAGTGCCTGCTGCTTCACCTTCGCGAAATCCAGATGTTTGTGGAAGTATGCATTGTTCTGAATAAATGCAAATGCCTGCTCGAAATAGGCGCTGGCCTCGCGGCTGGGCGGGCCGGCTCCCGGCCCTGGCCTTGCAGCGCTTACCGCCATCACGAGGGATAATGCAAGAACAATGAAATGGGTAAGGCTTTGTTTCATGAAGATCGCAGAACTATAAGCGCATGATGCCAAAATGATGTCGGTCGTTGCTTGGGCTTGAAGCAAAGTTATTTCCAATTCAGTTTGTGATCGCCTATTTTGCCGTGAAAAATTGCATGCTGAGACCTTCACACCGGCCAACCCCCGGGCATTCAGCATCCGCCACCGAACATACATTGTACGATTTCGGACGGTCTTTTGTTTACAATGATATTTTAATTGATTGATCATCAGGGAATAAGGGGCTCCGGCTGGATGTGGCAGGGTATTTGATCAGCGCAAACAGATATTATAATACTACGAAACGGTCGATTTATATGATCCGTAATTACCTCAAAATCGCGCTGAGAAACATTCGAAGAAGTGTAGTCCACTCGGCGATCAATGTGTTCGGACTTGCATTGGGTTTGGCTACCTGCCTCACGATCATCCTTTACATCGCGGACGAATGGCGGTTTGACAAGCATCATAAGCATGCCGACCGGTTGTTTCGGGTAGCGCTGGCTACGCCCACCGAGAAATGGTCTGCGTTGCCAGGTCCTGCGGGACCGGCGCTTGCGGAAGACTTTGCGGAGGTTGAGGTTGCCGCCCGCATCGTTAGGTTCCCGGGCTTTGACGAAATGCTCCTGAAAACAGGCGAAGGCACAGCCCGAAAGGAGCTTTTTGCACAAAGTGCCTGCTACGCCGATTCGACGCTGTTCGACGTGCTCAGCTACGATTTCAAGTTCGGCACGCCGAAAGCAGCTTTGAACAAGCCCAATACTTTGGTTTTAAGTGAAAAAGTGGCCGACAAATTGTTCGGGGCAGAAAACCCGGTGGGGAAAGTGATCAAGGTCGGGCTGCCGTTCGGCGTGTTCGATTATACGGTTACGGGCGTTTACAGGAATACCGATAAGTCGCATGTCAATGCGCAGCTATTGCTTTCCATGCAAAACTCGGACTTGGGAGGCTGGATCGTCGAACAACGCAATTGGGCGGCCAACAACCTCTTTCACACGTACATTAAGCTGCGGGAAGGCACTGATCCCAAAGCATTCGAGTCCAGGCTTCCCGCATTTCTGACGCGGCGGGGCGGCGACGATCTCAAAGCAATGGGCATTTCAAAAAGCTTGTTTTTACAACCTGTAACGGACATTTACCTCAGGTCCAACATCGGAAACGAGCTTTCTCCGAACGGGAACATCACGTATCTCTACATTTTTGGGTCGATAGCGATTTTTATACTTCTCATCGCGTGCATCAATTTCATGAACCTGAGCACCGCGCGTTCCGAACAGCGGGCAAAGGAAGTAGGCATCCGCAAATCCATGGGCGCCTACCGCGAATCGATCGTGTACCAGTTTCTGGGGGAATCGCTCGTTATGTCCATTCTGGCCCTTTTGCTGGCGATCGGGATCATACTGGTATGCCTTCCGATATTCAACAACTTAATGGGCAAGGACTTACGCATGCTGGACGAGCCCCGGTTTGTTTTCTGGATGGCGGCCGTTACATTAATGACCGGCTTGTTTGCCGGCCTGTACCCGGCTTTCTATCTGTCGTCGTTCAGGCCTGTAAGTGTACTGAAGGGCAGGATAACGGGCAGCTTCGGAGCCGTTGCGGCGCGGAAAGGGCTGGTTGTTTTTCAGTTTACCATTTCCATTATCCTCATCCTGGGCGCCGTGGTGACCTGGCAGCAATTGTCTTTTATCCAGAACCAAAACCTGGGATTCGACAAAGACCAGAAACTGGTCGTTCCTCTGAAAAGCGTGAAAACATCGAATAATTACGATGTCCTGAAAAACGAGCTGCTGCGAAATCCGAACATCGGGATGGTCACCAGCGGGTCGGTGCATCCGGGGATTGAAACGATGGAAGACCTGCTGTTTTACAAGGAAGGGCAAACCGTGCGCGATGCCGTCGATATTCATTTTGCCACCGTGGAAACGGATTATGTCGAAACACTTGGCTTCACGTTGCTGGCGGGAAGGTCGTTTTCAAAGGAGTATGGCGCCGATTCAAGCAGTATTATCCTGAACGAAGCCGCCGTGAAGGAGCTAGGCTGGGACCTCCGGCAGGCCATTGGCAAGCGGTTGTTCTATGATTTCAACAACGGCCGCCGCGAGGCAACAGTCGTAGGGGTTTTGAAAAATTTTAATCACCAAAGCCTGCATACCGACATTAAACCTTACGCGCTGACAACCTCCATTACCGATAAGCACCAGTACCTCATTGCGAAAGTGCGCCCGGGCGACTACCGCAAGCTGATTGCTGATGTGAAAACGACGTGGCAACGGGTCGGCAGCGACGTGCCTTTCACCTATTCTTTCATGGACGAGGATTTTCAGCGACGCTACGAGAAGGACCAGCGAACCGCGGACCTCGTTTTATCTTTCACATTGATCGCGATCGCCATTGCGTGCCTGGGGCTTTTTGGCCTTGCTACGTTTTCGGCTGCCCAGCGGACCAAAGAGATCGGTGTGCGCAAAGTGCTCGGTGCGTCGGTCGGTGAAATTGTAGGCATGTTGTCGAAAGAATTCCTATTACTTGTTCTAGCCGCATTTGCCATCGCTTCGCCCATTGCCTGGTTTACCATGAGCCGGTGGTTGCAAACTTTTGCCTATAAGATCAATATCGAATGGTGGATTTTCCTGCTTTCCGGCGCTGTCACGCTGCTGGTGGCATTTCTGACCGTCTTTTGGCAAAGTGTGAAAGCGGCATTAATGGATCCCGTCAAAAGTTTACGCAGTCATTGATTTGTATTGAATTTAACTTTCAACTACTTTTATAGAAGTATTTTGATATGACCCACCTTTAAGATGATTGCGAACGTTTACGCCCTGCTGGCGTCGGGATGTTTGGGGCTTTGCCTGTACCAACTTGTTTCTGCGCTTCTGTCCATGAGAAAGCGGCACTGACCATCCTCCTGGTCAATGCTAATGCCGATTTAAACGTTGCAAATATCGTTTCGGGTACGCCAACGGTTGTATTTGACTACCACTTTCGCATACACCAGCCTCCTTCACTTCCGTTCCAGCACCTCACCGCCACAGCGTGGAATGATTTTTGCCGACTTAGAGCCTCCGTCGATCGACCAACTAATCCAGAGGTAATCTAATGGCCAGCCAGTCAAATACAGTTTTCCGGGGGAATTCCCAAATGCATGCCTTATGCCGGCAGCTGGAATGGGAAAATACCGTCCTGGGCCCTGTTGCCGACTGGTCGCAAAGCTTGCGCACGGCGGCAGCTCTGGTACTCGCTGCGCCATTCCCGAACCTGCTGCTATGGGGTGAGGATCTTATACAAATCTACAACGATGCCTACCTCGAAATCATGGGCGACAAGCATCCGGGCGGGCTGGGACAACCTGTCCGGCAGAGCTGGGCAGACGCGGGAGATGTTCATGAGCCTACCTACCACCGCGTTTGGGCTGGGGAATCGCTTACGTTTGAAGATGTGCCCCAGGCAATCACCAGGGCTGGAAGTTTACAGGAAGCCTGGTATACGATTGCATACAGTCCGGTCCGGGATGATTCCGGAAATATGGGAGGCATATTGGTCGCAGCTTTCGAGACGACAAACCAGTTATTGGAAAGAAAGGAACGCGAAAATGCATTACAGGAGCTGGCTCAAAGCGAGGAACGGTTCGCCCGGTTGGTAGGTGCTACTTCCGACATTATCTACACCATGAGCGCCGACTGGCGGCACATGATCCAACTGGACGGGAAGGAATATCTGCAAAGCACCATGACGCTGAACGGGACCTGGATGGAAGAATACATCCCGGAAGAAGAGCGGCTGCGGGTATGGACGGTCATTCAGCATGCGATTCAACGGAAAACTACTTTCGAGGTTGAGCATCAGGTATTTCGGCGCGATGGCACGGTGGGATGGGTTTTCTCCCGTGCGGTGCCAATTTTGGATAAAAACGGGGCGATCCGCCAGTGGGTAGGCGCTGCCAGCGATATTACATCGCGCAAGCGGGACGAACGCCGGCAGGATTTTATGCTGCGGCTGGTAGACCGGCTCCGACCGCTTGCCGAACCTGAGCAGGTAGCCGATATGGCCTGCCAAATGCTCGTGGAGCACTTGAATGCCAGCCGCGCCCAATATACCGAAGTAAAGGGGACAGCCGGAAAGGAAGTGGGGACCGTTCGCGGGGAATATGTGCTTACAGGGCGCCCGATGATACGCGAGTACGCTTACGCCGGTTTCGGTGAGCCGATGGTGGCCATTTTGCGGTCCGGGCAAACGCTGGTCATTACCGACACCGACAATGACCAAAGGCTCACCGACGAGCAAAAGCAATCCTATGCAGCAGTGGATTCCCCGGCGGCCATCGCTGTTCCGTTGGTGAAGCATGGCAACATGGTCGGGACCTTTACCATTCACCATTCCGCGCCGCGCGAATGGTCCGCGGAGGAAATTGCGATAACGGAGGAAATCGCCGACCGCACCTGGACCGCCGTTGAAAGGGCAAAGGCCGAAGAGCTATCCCGCATCTCGGAAAAACGCCTGCGTTTGGCCACCGAGGCGGCAGACATGGCTACCTGGGAGTGGGATTTGGTGAGCAACCTCGTCATTTGGAATGAACAACACTTCCGGATCTTCGGCTTGTCGCCGCAGGAAGCCCCCGTACACCCGGAGCTATTCTTCCGGCATATCCACCCCGACGACCGCGACCGGGTTTACGCCCTTTTGCAACGATCCATACAAGAGGATGTGGAATTTGATACGGAATTCCGTGCAGTGCGCGAGGACGGTGTGGGGCTGTGGATCAGCGGTTATGGCAGGGTGATGGAGCGGAACCAGAGCGGGCCGATCCTGATGAGCGGCATCATGCTCGATATCACGGCACGCAACGAGTCGGAGGCAGCGCTGCACCGTATCCAGGCACGGCAAGGCGCCATTCTCGAAAGCGCCAAGGACTATGCCATATTTACACTTGACCTGGGCCTGCGCGTCCGCGACTGGAACTCCGGGGCTGAGCACGTACTCGGGTATTCCGAAGCCGAAATTATAGGCAAGTCCGGGGAGATATTCTTCGTGCCCGAAGACCGTGCGGAGGGAGCGCCGGAATATGAAAAGAACAAAGCGATCCAGGAAGGCCGTGCGGAGAACGAACGCTGGCACCTCCGCAGCGATGGCTCCCGCTTTTATGGGTCCGGCATCACGAGCCCGTTGCTGGATGAAGCGGGTAATTTGATTGGTCTTCTCAAAGTAATGCGCGACCTGACGATGCAAAAACAGACGGACGAGGCATTGAAAATAGCAGACAAGCGCAAAGACGAATTCCTCGCCATGCTCGCCCACGAATTGCGTAATCCGCTGGCCACCGTCCGCAACGGCATTTCATTGCTGAAAGTGACCCGGCAAAACGATGCGCAAATGTCCGACGTCGTCGATATGATGGACCGGCAGGCCACGCACCTGGTGCGGATGATCGACGATCTGCTGGATGTCAGCCGGGTTACACAGGGCAAAATCCAGCTGCAACTGGAACGCCTGGACATGGCGGCACTGATAAACAGCGCTGTCAAAAGCATCCGGTCACAATATGAAGCCCGCAGGAAAGTGCTCGACGTTCAGACGGGCTTTGCGAAGCTCATCGTCGAGGGTGATGCAACCAGGCTATCGCAGGTCGTGACTAACCTTTTAACCAACAGCCTCCGCTATACCGGTGACGAAGGGCACGTTTGGGTAACCCTAACCAGCCAGGATGGGGAGGCGGTTATCCGCGTCAGGGATAATGGAATAGGCCTCACGCCGGAACAGCAGACGTCCGTTTTCGAATTGTTTGTACAAGGCGATAATTCCCTCGCCCGCACACAAGGTGGCCTGGGCATCGGGCTCACGATCGTGAGGCAGCTCGTGGGAATGCATGGAGGTAGGGTAGAAGCCAAAAGCCCGGGGATAGGAATGGGCAGTGAGTTTACGATTTATCTGCCTTTATTGGAATCAAACACGCACAAAACAACGGTGGAAAACGACCTTTCGAAAAAATCCCGATTACAGCACATTCTGCTCATTGATGACCTTGAAGATCTCGCTGTTACAACGGCCATGCTGCTGAAAATCAAGGGTTACCAGGTCGATATCCGCACCAGTGGCAAGGCCGGTGCAGAGGCTGTCGAAGCCATAAGGCCTTCGGTTGTTCTCTGTGACATCGGGATGCCTGAACTAGATGGTTACCAAACCGCGCAGCTCATCCGCAGCGGCCGCTGGGGAGGCGATGTCATCTTGCTCGCATTGTCGGGCTACGGCCAGGAAGAAGACAAGCAGCAAGCCATGGAAGCAGGTTTCGACGGACATTTAACAAAGCCGGTCGACATGAACGAGCTGCAAAGCCTGATACAGCGCCTGACGCGGTGATGGAATAATCTGAAAATCCGGCTGCCTGTGTGGCAGCCGGGAGCAACTAGGTAACATTTTCTCCTCTTTTCGGGCTTTTAAATAATTGTTAAGGTTCGTCTCCCGGCTTTCTCGCCTGCTGTTGTCGCCCCATCTTTGCCCGCCAGTAATACAGGTGAACCTCTCCTGTCTGTTGTAATTCTCCAATTTACTATGCTTCGTTTTTCTACCTCAAAAGCCAGGCCGCTGCACATTGTGCGGCAGTTGTGCCTGGCCGGTGCATTAGTATGCACCCAACACCTGGAAAGCCAGGCCCTGACGCTCACGGCAGCGCACCAAAGCCTTCGCGACATCGAGGGTACCGTTCGGGATGAAAATGGCGAACTGCTTCCCGGCGTCAGCATTATCGTCAAAGGCACGCAACGCGGCGCAGTAACCGATGCAGCCGGTCGTTTTTCGGTTTCCATTAATGAAGGCGAAGATGCGTCGCTCGTGTTTTCCTTCGTTGGCTACCAGTCACAGGAGGTGCTCATCGGCAACCAGTCCACGATTGATGTTACTTTAAAAGCGGATTCCAAATCACTGGACGAAGTGGTGGTAATCGGCTATGGTACAGCGCGGAAGAGCGATCTGTCAGCGGCTGTTTCCACCGTTCCCGACATGGCGCAGATCAAAAACCGGCCTGTATTGAATGTTGAAAGCATGATCCAGGGCAAAATACCGGGCGTCACCTCTGTAAGCAGCGGCGGGCATCCGAATGAAGCACCTAAGGTGACAATCCGCGGAATGGGCTCCCGCAGCGGTGAAAGCGTTCTTTATGTGGTCGACGGTGTGCCCGGAGCGCCATTTAACCCGGCCGACGTGGAGTCCATGACCGTTTTGAAAGATGCCGCTTCGGCAGCGATTTACGGGGCGTTTTCGGGATCTGCCGGAGTAATTCTCGTGACCACCCGCCAGGCGGCGCAAGGCAAGCCGAGTATCGAATACAGTGGTTTTGTGGGTGCCAAGCAGGCCTGGCGAACCCCTCAGTCGCTGAGCGCCGAAGAGGAAGCCCGGGTTTCGAACCTTGCGTATACCAATGCGGGTTTATCACCGCTCGACGGCTGGGATGCCTCGAAGAACCCTTACGCGCAGGTAACCCGCACCAACTGGGTGGACGAAGTGTTCCGCACGGGCATTATCCAGCGGCATAATGTGAGCATCAATTCGGGGACCGAGAAGTTTTCGACCCTCATCCAGGGACGCTATGAAAAGGACGAAGGAACGCTCCTGAACACTTACAACCAGAATTTGTCTCTGCGCCTCAACGCAAACTATCAGTTTAATGACCATCTGAAATTCAGACAGGACGTTTTCTGGAATAACAACGACAACCGCGGCACCGAAACCAACAGCGGGTACAGCGGCACGATCTTGTCGGCGATTTACATGCCCCGCTCGGCAGCTGCCTACTACGAGGACGGAAGCTTCGGCGGGGTAGGACCGCGCGATAGCCAGTACCTGGGTATCCACGGAGATGCGATTAACCCCGTAGGGACGTTGGAAAGGAACAATCCTTACAACAAAACCACCCAGATCCAGTCGGTGTCGGAGCTGACTTACTCGGATCTCATTCCCGATCTGACCGTCTTCTCGCGTTTCACCTACCGCCAGTCCAACTGGCTCTGGAAGCGTTTCGACCCGCGCCGGACAGAACCGGGAAAGCCTAACAATCAGAACAACCTCGAATACAAGACGAACCGCAATTACCACTGGATTTGGGAGAACACCGCCAGCTACAATAAGGTGCTCGGCAAGAACAGCATTGGCGCAATGGTGTCGGTGACAGCCCAGGACAATGGCGAGCGCGGCTACACGGCCGGTGCAAAAGGTTTTGAAAATGAAGATATGTGGGCCAACTACTTCATCAACGCAACGATTTTTGACCAAAACCGCCCGACTGATTACGAATGGAAGGACAAAAATGCCTCTTACGTAGGTCGTCTCTCTTACAGCTGGGCCGACCGCTATTTCGTAACGGGTAGTTACCGCTTCGACATCGCCGGACGTTTGGCGGCGGGCTATCGCGGCAAAGGGTTTCCCGGCGTAACCGGTGCCTGGAAAATCAGCTCGGAGCCGTTTATGAACAGCATTCCGCAGATTGATCTGCTCAAACTCCGCGCAAGCTGGGGCCGCATCGGAAACATCGGGTCCATCGCCCGCTATTACGGTTACCCGAGCCTGAGCACCAACAACACCTACCAAATCGGGAATACCGCGCCATTCAGCAATGGTTTGTATGTGAATGCGCGCTTCAATCCCGAACTTTCCTGGGAAACTTCGCAGCAGACGGACATCGGTCTGGATGTGAGTGTATTGAAAGAAAAGCTCTCTTTAACGGTCGACTATTTCGACAAACTGACCTACGACCTGATCAAGCAACAGGATTCGGGGTGGCCGAACACATTCGGTTACGGCGCGCCTTATATCAACCAGGGTAAAATCAGGAATACCGGCTGGGAATTTTCGGCCTCCTGGAAAGACCGTGTGAACGACTTCACCTACGAAGTGAACGGAAACCTGGCTACCCTGAAAAACCGGGTGGATTACATCGACGGCAACACGAACTCTTTCTGGGCACATACCGATTCGTGGAGAGGTATCCTCACGCCCTACCGCTCGGTGGTCGGCCAGCCTTACTATTCTTACTGGCTGATCAAAAATGCCGGCATTTTCCAGACAGACGAAGAGGCCGCGGCCTACACCGCCGCCAACGGAACGCGCATTCAGCCGAATGCCAAAGCGGGTGACCTTAAATTCATCGACGAAAACGGCGACGGCAAAATCGACGACGGCGACCGTGTGTTCATGGGAAGCGCATTCCCGAAAATTACTTACGGCGTAACAGCCAATGTAAGCTGGAAGAACTTCGATGCGAGCCTCTTCTTGCAGGGCGTCGGCGGCGTGAAGCTTTTCCATGCATTCAAGCAGTCGACTTTGAACGGGGCCGAGCAAGGATACAACCGGTGGGACAAAATCCTGGACGCCTGGTCGGAAACCAACACCGGATCGGACATTCCACGCATTCAGGCCAACGACCCGAACCGCAACTTTGCGACCAACTCCGACTGGTACCTCGAAAACGGGAACTACCTCCGTATCAAAAACCTGATGATCGGTTATACGTTCAAGAAAATCAAGGGAATCGAGAACCTGCGCGTGTATGTAAGCGGCGATAACCTGCTGACATTCACCAAATATTCGGGTATGGACCCCGAGGTGGGCGGCATCGGCTTCGACGGCGGACAGTTCCCCGTGTCGCGCGTTTACTCTGCCGGTTTGAGATTGAAATTCTAATCCATGCATTACAAAATTTGAGTATAATGAAACTTCGATTGATCAATCAATTAGCACTGGTAGCCCTGCTCGCATCGGCTTCCGGCTGTGATGAAAGCTGGGTGGATACCAAGCCGAATGGCGCCCCCACCACGGCGTTTTTCTGGAAAAGTGAGGACGATGTGAAAAAAGCCGTTACGGCCATGTACGTGCCGATGCGTTACGAATCCACCTGGGGCAGGAACCTGTTCTGGATGCAGAATGCGAGCGACGACCTGGTGACCGGCCGCGTACGTGCGGAAAGCGACAACATTAAAAACTTCAATGTGACGGGACGCGAAGGCGGCATGACCGGTGGCTGGAACGATGTGTACTGGATGATCAACAAGGCCAACCAGGTGATCGAAGGCGTGCCGACTGCCACGGGTGTTTCGGAAGCGGTAAAGAATGCGGCGCTTGGCGAAGCTTATTTCGTACGCGGTTTCGCGCATTTCTGGATCGCCTACCTCTGGGGGCACAAGGACCAGGGTGTCCCTTTCGACGGCCCCGAGCATGCGGAATACGGCAAGCGCATTCCGCCGCAGCTTCCTTCGGTGACGGATAATTACGCGCAGATCATCGCCGATCTGCAAAAAGCCGCCGATTTGCTTCCATTGTTCCAAACATACGGCCCGGATGACCAGGGACGGGCACATAAGGCTGCCGCATGGGCTTACATGGTGAAAACCTACGCCTACTGGGCACAATTCGACCAGAGTAAATGGGCACTCATCCCCGAACTGGCCGATAAGATTAAGAACGAAGGCGGCCGCACGCTAATGAGCGGCAAAGCCAACGGGCGGGAAAACTACCAGAGCGTTTTCAAGGTGGAAAACAACTTCGGCCCCGAATACATCTGGTCGGTAACTTCCGGTGTGCAGGGCGGTTCAGAGTTTGTGGGTGTGGTGTTGGAAAACAAAGGCTGGGGCGTTTTCAATGGCTGGGGCTATTTCCAGCCTACCGAGGAGCTTTACCAGGAATATGAAGCGAACGATCCCCGCCGGGAGGTCACGATCCTGAAATTCGGTGATAAATTCACCTATTTCGGGAAAGAGCGGTCCTACTTTTCGACCAACAGCCTGTCGGGCTTCCAGATCAACAAATACATGGAGCCTTACAGCTACGGCACGAACGAGGATGCGAGCACCAACAATATGATCAACCAGAACGGCGACTACCCGACCACCCGCCTGAACCTGTCGTTGATCCGCTACGCCGAAGTGCTGCTTTTCAAAGCGGAGGCACTGATCATGCAGGGCAAAAATGCGGAAGCCGCCGCGCCGCTCAACGAAATCCGCACCAGGGTAGGCCTGGCGCCGAAAGCTTCGCCAACGATGGCAGATCTCAAACACGAGCGCCGCGTGGAGCTGGCCTGCGAATGGACGGACCGTTTGCAGGATTTGAAAAGGTGGGGTGACTACACGAGGATCAACGCGCCGCTGCACGGCCGCATTCACACCAACAAAACGGACCCTGCGTCCCCTTTTACGGTGAAGGAAATATGGCCCGCCCGCAGCTTCGATCCCGCGAAGCACATGGCCTGGCCGATTAGCCCGGATGAAATTGCCAAATCCAACGGCACTTACCGCCAGACGCCCGGCTGGTAATCCAGGGTCTTACTACGATAATCCGAAACGGCTGCTGCACAACGTGCGCAGCCGTTTTGTTTGGGAAGGAATGGTTTTTCAAATTGTCTCAAATGCCCCCCGAATATGTTTTAAATGGCCGCGGTAACGGATTGGCAGTTAGCTATTTTTGCCATTATCCAAAACCTGATCAACCATTTTATCCGCTATGAGAAAGATAATCGCCGCAATCAACATGACGCTCGACGGTTTTTGCGATCACACGGCCGTTTCGCCCGACGCAGCTGTGCACGATCACTACGGGGAGTTGCTCAAAAATGCCGGAGCTGCATTGTTCGGCAGGAAAACCTACCTGCTGATGGAATTCTGGAAAGGCTTGGTAGAGCAGCCCAGCGGTGAAAAATCAATGGATGATTTCGCGAAAAGTATCGATGCCATTCCCAAAATCGTGTTTTCCCGCACTTTGCAAAGTGTGGACTGGAAAAGCGCGAAAGTAGCCACGCGCGACCTCGAAGCGGAAACGCGGGCGCTCCGGGAGGAGGATGGCAGCCATATCCTCGTTTGTAGCCGCAGCCTGATGATTGCCCTCATGAATGCCGGCCTCGTAGATGAATTTCAACTGATGGTCCACCCGGTGGTGGCGCGGCAAGGGTTACCGCTGTTCGACCAGCTGGATGACGACGTGGTTTTGACTTTGACAAACACGCACACCTTCGGCAGCGGCGCGGTTTTGCTGTACTACGCGCCGTCGAAGAAGCAATAATCCGGAAAAGTGGTATATTGACAGTCGCCGAACCATCGGTTACAAATTATCGACCACCGGAATTCAATTCGCAACCTTAAGATGAGGAATCCAGTTCTGTTGAGGGCCACGCAGCTGTGCGTCCTGGTAGCATTACTACTTATTAGTGAAAGGATTTTTTCACAGGATTTCAACCCGGAAGCCGACCGGTATCAAAAGCTGGCCGACAGCCTTGGCGAAGCAAAGCAATACAAGGCAGCAGCCAGAAATTATTTCGCGGAAAGTGAAACCCGCCGAATGGTGGCCTATAAAAGGCAGCCTGCCGTGAACGCCACGTACTTCTATGCCATGGCCGACATGCCCGACAGCGCCCTGGTCATCCTGCAAAAGGCGGTGAAGTACGGATTCAGGAACAGAAACTGGATGGACTCCGAGCCCGGTTTGGCGGCGGTCCGCAAAAACAAGGCATATGCCGCGCTGACAAAATATATAGCCGACGAGGAGAAAGCGCAGCAAAATCCCGATCAGGCCGCGGTGATCACGAGCGACATCGCGCTATTCTGGAAAGTTTATGATCAGTACAAAAAGGACCCTTCCAATGCGCAGCAGCTATTTCTCAAAGAATATTTCGAGAAAGGCACGCCCGATTTGCAAGAATATTTCAAAACCAAAACGCCGAATATCGGCGGAGTGAAGGGCTTCGTGCACAACCTCGAAACGATGCCGGATTACTACGCCAGTATCCGGGCCAACACGGAGCAGGTAAGCAGTTTGGAGGACTCGCTCCGCATCATTTTTCGGAATATGAAGCAATGGTACCAGCCCGCCACTTTCCCGAATGTGGCTTTTGTGATCGGCGGATGGAGCTCGGGCGGCACCGTCACCAACTATGGCTCCATCATGGGCGTGGATATGCAGGCAGCAAGCAAGCAAACGCCCACTCATGAATTGAATTTATGGCAGAAAAAGAATATGCTGCTCTTCAACGAACTGAAACACGTGGTAGCACACGAACTCGTGCATGTTCAGCAAGCGAATATGGCTGGCGATACCACCTTGCTGTGCCACGCGATCAAAGAAGGAATGGCCGATTTTATCGGTGAACTGATCAGCGGAAGAACGGCCAACCAGCGCCTCCATGTGTGGGCTGTCGGACATGAACGGAAGGTTTGGGAAGATTTTAAAAAGGAAATGTACCTTGACCGCTACGCCAACTGGATTGCCAACAGCAGCCAGGAAACCGCCGACCGCCCTGCCGACCTGGGCTATTGGGTAGGGTACCAAATCTGCAAGGCGTATTTCGAACAGGCCGCGGACAAGAAGCAGGCCGTACATGACATGCTGAATATCAAGGATTACCGGGCATTCTTCGAACGTATTAAAGTGGAAGAAAAGCTGAACCGAAGCCGCTAAGTATTAACTTAATTTGGAATTATTATAAATAGATGGCAACTTCGCGGCGTTGTAACCGTCCGCAGATGCCATTTCCCGATCCAATCCGCCATCATTTAGATAAACAATCCTTCGAGCGGATTTACAATCAGAATTGGGCCAAACTCTACTCGATTGCCCTGTGCCGGCTGGAAGACGAGGATCTTGCCAAGGAGCTGGTACAAACGATTTTCGTGTCGCTTTGGGAAAGAAGAGAGTCGCTGGTGATAGCGGGAAGTGTGTCGCATTACCTCACGCGCGCCGCCATTTACGGCACCGTCCGCTCGGCCGAGGGCGAATTGCTTCCAGGTGCCACCATTTCAGTCAAAGAAAATGCTGCGGGTACTTTTTCAGATCAGAACGGAAAATTCCGAATAGAAAAGCTACGGGCAGGAAAGCTGTCTGTTTCGGTTAGTTTTATCGGTTATCAATCCCAGAATCAAAACATTACGGTTAAGGACGGCGATGAGCAACGCGTGGATTTCAAGCTCTCTGCCAATGCCACCGACCTCGAAGACAGAAATACGTCCTGCGACACCGCTTAGGACGTATTTCTGTTTATAACATGATTTGGCCCACCCATGCGTATTGAGGTTATTGCTATATTTGCGACCTGATCGATGCGTACATTCATAGTTTACATATGGCTCATTACGACCATCCTGCCGACGTTCAGTCAGTGGGGCACGATCGCTTACTACAATGTGAATAAGGAATATATCACGCGTGTGCTTTGTCAAAACCGTGATAAGCCCCAGCTGCATTGTAACGGGAAATGCTACCTTGCCAAAAAGCTGAAAGAACAGCAGAAAAAGCAGGATCAGCAAACGAGCAGCCGTGTAGAAAGCATTCCGGTGCTGCATCTTTTTACTCCTGCATTTGCACATTTCGAATTTGCTCCCGTGCCGGCGCCCCAAGCCGGTCCAATCAGCTTTTCGTACCAGCTGGGCACGTATCAGGCCCCGCTCTCCATCCTGGTTCCGCCTCCCTGCGAGTAGATCAATTACAGGTTTGAAACACGCGCCTTGCCCGTTGACCGTTCCGGTTGCCCGGCCCTGCGCATTCCATTACATCAAACATGCTTCGCCGGCTTTTGCGGCAGGGAAGCATATTAATTGCATCTACCAATGAAAATCAAATACATATTACTGCTGTTGTTAACGGCGGGGATATGCCTGCATAGCACTGCGCAGTCGGGGCTGGGTTCGCTGAGCGGACGTATCCTGAATGCAGAGCAACAGGCAATCACAGGCGCATCCGTTACCTTGCAGGGCACTGCGCTCGGCACCATTACCGATGCCGACGGCCAGTTTGTCCTGACCGGCATCACACCGGGTGCATACATTCTTTCAGTCTCCAACGTAGGCTATACGGCTTACACAGAGAGCCTTCGCATTGCAAAAGGCAAAAACGCATTCCTGAACCTGCAACTTTCCGAAAGCAAGCAAGAACTGGAAGAAGTGCTGGTAAGCGCAGCGAAAAACAGGTATCAGGTGCTGTCGTCCAATTCGGCGACGCGGAGTAACACCCCGCTGCTTTCCACGCCGCAATCCGTGCAGGTGGTGTCGTCGGAAGTACTGCGCGATCGCCAGGCATTTACATTGAACGAAATCGCCGGTTCGATGACCGGCATGAAGGCCAATAACGGCAACGGCAACTTCCAGATCCGCGGTTTTACGGCTTACTCGCCAAACGACGCGAGTTTCCTGCTTTACAATGGCATCCGCGGCAACCTGTTCCTGTGGAGCCAGCAGCCGTTGCTCTACAACATCGAGTCGGTGGAACTGCTTCGCGGGCCGTCGGGCGCATTGTTCAGCGAGGGCTCTCCGGGTGGGGTAGTGAATTTTGTAACTAAAAAACCGCTGACCGAAAAGCGGGCAACCGTGGACCTTTCGCTGGGCAGCTGGGCATTCGGCCGCGCGTCCGCTGATTTTACAGGGCCAATTGACCGGCAAAAAAAGCTCTTGTACCGCGCGATCGTCGGATACGACCGCAGCGAAAGTTTCAGGGATTATCAGGAAAAAAAGAACCTTTTCATTGCGCCGTCATTGACGTACCTCGTAAACAGCCGCTCTTCGCTGAACCTCGAATTGAATTATGCCTATTCCAAAGCAGTGCAGCAATATGACAACGGCAGCTTCATTTACACCAGGCCCGACGGCAGTTTCGATTTTAACCATTATTCCAACAACCTGACGGTCCAGAGCCCGACGGACTACGGTAAAACCCGCAACATGTCGGCCACTTTGACCTTCGATCACCAGATCAGCGATAACCTCAAACTCACGGTCGTGGAGCGGGCCGTGCGGAATGTCCTCGACTTCACCGACCACATTCCGGTAGGGCGGATCAGAAACGATTCGATCAGCCGCGGGTATCAGGATTGGCTTACCGACCGGTTTAGCCTGCAAACCACCGCTTTTGCTACTTATACTGCCAAAACGGGCGGAATCGGGCATCAGATCATCGTCGGCACGGACTATAACCGGTACGGTTGGACCGAGAACGACTATCAGTACAAATCCTCCACCCGCATCTCCATTCTGAACCCCGACTACACCGGCAGTGTGCCCGACGCCACGGTACCTGCCGACGAATCGGACGATAACAAGCGGGTAACCAACCTGATCGGCGGCTACATCCAGGACCAGGTAAGCATCGGCAACAAGCTGAAAGTGCTGCTTTCACTGCGCTACGACAATTACAACGCGAAAGAAACGCCATTGTCCGACCGGGACAACAAGCAGGGCGACGAGCTGCAAGCGTCCGGCTGGATTCCGCGCATCGGGGTAGTGTATTTGCCGGTGAACAATGTGTCCATTTACGGGACTTACCTGAAATCATTCAATCCCCAAACTTCGAACAATGTACTGGCCGGCGGCCCATTCCCGACCCGGAAAGCGACCCAGTATGAAGTAGGCTCGAAGGCTGACGTGCTGGACAACCGCTTGTCGGCCACGTTGTCGCTGTACCAGATCAACTATGCCAATATCCTCACCGCCGCGCCAACGGACGAAAATTCGCACCGGCAGGCGGCCATCGACGGCACGCGCAGCCGCGGAGGTGAGTTTTCGCTCACTGGCCACGTGGGGCCGCTCAGCCTCATTACCGGGTATGCATTCAATGAACACGTGCTCGTAAGCACGAGCACCTACGGTAAAAAAGGCGACCGCTTTGCCAATGCACCCAAACACCAGATCAATTTCTGGGGTAAATATGCGCTTCCCTCCAACCTGCTGAAAGGGTTCAGCGTATCGGCGGGCGTGCGCTATGTGAGCGATCAGGTGGGTTTGCTGAGCAACCAAAACTTCGTGTTCCCGTCGTACACCGTGCTGGATGCGGCGCTATCTTACCAGCGCCAGCGGTTCCAGGTTCAAGTGAATGCCTATAACCTGGCCAACAAGCATTATTTTACGGGAAGCCGCTCGGGGATGACGCTCGGGGGACTGGGCGATCCGTTTAATGTGAGATTGGGCGTGAGCTATCAGATCTGGTAACTGGATTTTCAGCATATGACGAAGAAAGCACCATTTACCCGAATGCTTTTCAGGCTGCACAGCTGGCTGGGCCTGTTCACGGGGATATTCCTGATCCTGCTTGGATTAAGCGGTTCGGTACTCGTTTTCAGGACGGAGCTCGACCAGTATTTCAATGCGGAACTGCTGCATGTTACCCCGGTGGACCATGCGGCTACCGACCAGGTTTTGAAGCGTTGTTATGAAAACATCACCAGCCGCTACCCGAACCTGGACGGCATTGCGTGGGTAAACCCGGACGCTGAGCCGGCGGATGCGTACAATTTCAGGATCTATTTCAATGACACCCGCCTGTTTACCTACGATCTCGGACTGATTTCCTTCGACCCGCACACCGGTGCGGTGTTGCGCGAGGGGCCGTCCAGCGAATTCACGCCCAGCTTTATAGAATGGTTATTCCAGTTTCATTTCAGCTTCCAGCTCGGCATTCCCGGCGCGGCGCTGACAGCCTTTTTTGGCATTACCATGCTGCTCTCTTTGATCACCGGGGCCATTGTGTACCGCAAAATGCTGTGGAGAGTCATCTGTTTCCGGGTCAAAATCAACCGCAAGAACTGGCGGACGATCAGCTCGGATCTGCACCGTATCGTGGGCGTATGGTCGCTGTTGCTCAATGCCGTGATTTTCTTCACGGGATTTTGGATGAACCTGTTTGCATTCAAGGCTAAAACCTGGGAAAACGAACAGGTGGCCACCCGGCCGAACACGCTCATGGCCGCCTCGCCCGACCGGATGTACCGCGAGGCGCTGGCCGCGATGCCGGATTTGCAGCCTACCTACGTTTACCTGCCGACGCAGCCTGCGCGCAAGTTTGAAGTCAGGGGTTATGCAGCAGGCGAGTCCAGGATATGGGGCAGTTCCAATTCGGTCCGGGTTGATCAGCAAACCGGTGAAATCGTGCAGGTTACCAGGCTTGCCGATAAGCCTCTGGGCGAGCGCATCGAAGCGACATTCTTTCCGCTGCATGTGGGAAATTTCGGGGGCATTGCCGTGAAAATCCTGTATGCGATCATCGGCCTCACGCCTGGCCTGCTGGCGGTTACCGGGTTTTTGCTTTGGTGGCGGGGCGTTCGGAAACCCCGTCGCGCAGCGCCCGCGGGTATCAAGCGGGAGAAGGCCGGACAAGGCTCCGGCGACCGGCTATGAGTTCAGCCAGAATTGCCTGGATATCGCAAAACTGGATCAGCGCGCGGTCATGAATCCTGGGTACGTTTGCAATGTAGATCATTCATAACTTTTAAAACCATTGCAAATGAACAAGTCCATTTTTTACCACGCAGGCTGCCCGGTTTGCGTGAGCGCGGAACAGGAAATTATCGGCCTTATTGGCGAGAATAATGTGGAAATCGTACACCTTGGCGATCAAAGCGGAAGAATTGCGGAAGCGGAAAACGCAGGCGTTCAGTCCGTTCCGGCGTTGGTTACGCCCACCGGCAATGTGCTGCACATCAATTTCGGCGCGTCCATCGCGGACGTGAAAGGTTGAAAAGCCCGCAGCCGCCCGGAAGTGGCATGAGTATAGTGAAGAAAGTAATGCGTGGCGGAAGCAAAAAGTGTCATTTGAAATACTGAAAACAAACATCCCGATGGAAAACGTCGGGTGTTTGTTTTCCTTAAATCTGAACAAAATGGATATCCGGGAAACACTTTCGATGAATGAGAACTTTTTGAAGATCCTCACAGGCTGTAAAGAGCGCAATGCGAAAGCCGAAATGATTATTGATCAAAACGGCCTGGAACGTGCGGAAGGGCTTATCAGGGAAATTTACCCTCAAAGCGACGAGCCTTATCTGGAACTAGAAGACGGGACGGTGATCGTGCTCAAAACTTTGGTCGCGGTGAATGGCGTGTTCCTTCCGTCCTATTCCGAATGCTGACGGCAGCGCGGGCGCTTCACAACAATTTTGAAATGGCTTTAATGCCCTCTTCGAGCTGTTGTTCGGACAGCGAGCCGTAACCAAGCCGAAACCCGTTCGCGGATTCTCCCAGACTGAA
The DNA here is from genome assembly GCF_000023125.1 of Dyadobacter fermentans DSM 18053. Classification (NCBI taxonomy): domain Bacteria; kingdom Pseudomonadati; phylum Bacteroidota; class Cytophagia; order Cytophagales; family Spirosomataceae; genus Dyadobacter; species Dyadobacter fermentans. The sequence goes on along the minus strand of NC_013037.1, from coordinate 2,745,589 downwards.
AGTATCGGGATTGATGATTAAAATCCCTTGCGAGTGCATTTTGGAAGTAATATCCTCCCAGCTCACCGGCCGATGCGGCACGATCCAGAACGCCAGTCCACCTTCGGGAACCGTGTAAGTCACTTTTCCTCCCAGGTATTTGTCGATCAGCGACACGGTGAAGTCCCTTTTTGCCCTGTAATACTGGGAGGCCTTGCGGATGTGCCTTCTGATGGTGCCGTCCTTGATCAGTTGGAGGATCACCTGCTCCATGATCGTATCGCCCTGCACATCGATAATCTTCCGGAGGTCACTCACCTTGTGCAGCAGTTCCTGATCATTGGTCACCAGGTAGCCTATCCGCAATGCGGGCGCAACCACCTTGCTGAGCGTTCCGATGTAAACGTAATTCCGAAGCCCCGGAAATGCGCAAACCGGATGTATTGGCCGGTGTCCGAAATGAAACTCGTTGTCATAATCGTCTTCAATGATTTTAAATCCGTGCTCGTTGGACAGGCGGATCAATTCCAGCCTCCGGTGCAAGCTGAGCGTGACCGTCGTCGGGTACTGGCGGTGCGGCGTGGTAAATATCGCCTTCACCTGGCCCGGGTAGGTTTTGAGATAGGCTGCCACTTCGTCGATGGACAAGCCGTCCTGGTCCACACGCACCGGCAGTAACCGGGCGCCGGCTTGCTCGAAAGCCGACCATGCGGGCTTGTAACCCGGGTTTTCGATCATCACATAATCACCCGGCTGCAAGAGGCATTGCGCCGTCAGGTAAGTGGCCATCTGACTGCCCCTGGTCACGCAGAGGTCGTTTTCGGTCACCTGCATGCTTCGCTGATGACTGAGCATCTGAGCAATTTCCCTCCGAAAATCAATGTCGCCCAGGGCATCCACATAGGACATCATCTGCCAGCGGGCTTTTCGCTGGAAAATCTGCCGGTAAGCCCTCGCCAGCTCTGCTACCGGCGCGATCTTGCTGTTCGGGTGGCCGTCGTCGAACTGGATCTGGTATTTGTTCAATAGCGGCGCTGCCGGGGTCGTTTTGGGGAGCGGTACCTTCGCGCCCCGGAGGCTGGGCAGCTTTTCCGCCACAAACGTGCCCCGCCTTTCCCTGGAAACCAGCCATCCCTCGGTCAACAGCACATCCACAGCCTCTACAACCGTATTTCTGTTCACATTCAGCACCTGCGCCAGATGGCGGCTGCCGGGTAGCGCCTCGCCGCCTTTGAGCCGGCCCGACTGGATATCCCGGATAATCGCGTCGGCGATCTGCAAATAAATCGCTTTGCCGCACTGGTCATCCAGTACAATATCGATATTCCATGGTCGAAGCATGCGGGCTGTTTCTTTGGGTTTAGATTCAGGAAAACTGAAATAGTTCAGCAATCTAACTACCGCGGTGCATAACTACCAATTCTGTTGGATCAATTCCTCAATGGTCGGGTTCGATTCCACGCCGTCGCCGCTTTCCTTTTTAATGTCTTTCAGACGGGCTTTCAGTTTGGCAATGATGTCTTTGTATTGCGGATCGAGAATGGCATTGCGATCTTCGCCCGGATCGTTTTTCAAATCATAAAATTCCCAGCCCGGCGGGTATTTCATGTTGTCCCGGGCGGTTTTGGTCCTCGATTGCCCGTAGAAAAATGCCAGCTTGTACCGGTCCGTCCGTATGCCGAAATGCGCCGGGCGGTTCGGTTCATTGGCCCAATAGCGATAGTAAATGTCCTTCCGCCAATGAGCGGGCGTTTTCCCCTGCAAGTTTTTGCGGAAACTTTTGCCCTGCATGGATGCGGGCGGCGCAATGCCGGCATAATCGAGGAACAGCGACGCGAAGTCGATATTGAGAATGAGGTCGTTAACCCTTTTGCCTTTCGGAATTTCCTTCGGATAGCTGATCACGAACGGCATGCGGATCGACGGTTCGTAGATAAACCGCTTGTCGAAAAAGCCGTGTTCGCCGAGGAAATAGCCCTGGTCGGATGTGTAAATGATGATCGTATTGTCCAGCTCGCCCGCATCTTTCAGATATTGGATCAGGCGGCCGATGTTGTCGTCGACGGCGGCGCCGCAGCGGATATAATCCTTCACAAACTTCTGGTAAATCTTTTTTCGCGCGGCTACCGAATCCAGCCCCTGCAATGAAAACGAATGGCCCGGATATTCCTTACCGGTACCTTTTTCGTAGCGCGTGCCGAGGAGGTCCAGCGGCCAGCCGTCGTGCGTGCGGCCCGAACCCGTGGCACCGCGGTCGGCGAAGTCCGCAGGGTAGGGGATCTCTACGTCTTCGAGGTAATTTTCGTAGCGTTTTGGATAATCAAACGGCTCGTGGGTGGCTTTGAAATGGGTGGAGAGGTAAAACGGCTTACTTTTGTCCCGCTTTTCGAGCCAGGCAATGGATTGGTCGGTGATCACGTCCGTCGAATAGCCTTCATACACTTTGCCCCCTTTCTGGTCTTCCCGGAAATCCTCTTTCGTCATCATGATGGGGTTCCGGTAACGTCCCTGGCCGGGCAGCACGCAGTAGTAGTCAAATCCCGCCGGTTCTTTCACCAAATGCCATTTACCGATCAGCGCCGTCTGGTAGCCGGCCGTTTTCAGCAGTTTGGCGTAGTTTAAGCTATCGGGGCTGAGTGAATCGCTCAAATCATACACGCCGTTTCGATGGCTATACCGGCCGGTCAGGATTGCCGCGCGGCTGGGCACGCATATCGAGTTGGTACAGAATGCATTACCCAGCGTAGCGCCATTCGCCGCCAGCCATTCGATGTGGTCGTTTTTTACGTAATCTTTCAGTATACCCCCATAAATGCCCCACGCCTGCGAGGTGTGGTCGTCGGACATGATGTACAGAATGTTGGGTTTCTTCTTAGTCTGCCCGAAACAAAATGTGGTCGTCAGGGTAATCAGTAAGGTCAGGATGCGCTTCATAGGCAGGGATGATATAAACAAAAAGAACCTGACTGCTCAGATTCTTTTTGTTTCAAAATAAATAATAATTGCGATGGCAATGCCGCCATTCCACATGGGCAGCTGTTATTTGGCAGCATTGAAAAGCGCTAGCGCTTCGTCGTCCTTGTATTGAACGATCAGCGTTTTTAACTTCTCTTTCAGGTCTTTCACCACGGCCGCATTTGCCTTGTCGGCGTACACGTTTTTAAGTTCATGCGGATCTTTTTCTAGGTCGAACAATTCCCAGCTATCCGCGCCGCCGTAAAATCTCACCAGTTTGTAGCGTTTTGTTTTCAGGCCAAAATGCGGGTAAACGTGATGGAAGTCAGGGAATTCGTAATAGTGGTAATACGCTGCGTCACGCCACGGCGTGCTGGCTTTTGCATTCTTGTCGAGCAGGGGCAGAAACGATTTTCCCTGAATCTCCGACGGGATTTTGGTATGTGCCAAATCGAGGATCGTCGGCGCCCAGTCGATGTTCGAAATCAGGTTGTCCACCTTCGTTCCCGGCTTGATCACGCCCGGGTAGCGGATCACAAACGGCGTTTTGAGCGATTCTTCGTAGATAAAGCGCTTGTCGAACCAGCCGTGCTCGCCGAGGTAGAAGCCTTGGTCGGAGGCGTAAATCACGACGGTGTTTTTCGATAGGCCGGTTTTGTCAAGATAATCCAGGATTTTGCCGATGTTCCGGTCTAAACCATTGGCCGTTGCCAGGTAGTCTTTCATGTAGCGCTGGTATTTCCATTCCGTCAATGCTTTGCCGGTCAGCTTTTTGTCGTCGAATTCCTTGCTGATTTTATCATAGTAGTCGCGGAAGGTTTTCTTCTGCGCGTCGGTGAAGAATTTGTAGCCCGGCACGCGGTCGTAGTCCAGGTGTACTTTCAAATCCTGTTTCAGGGTCATGGTCTTTTCGATCGACATTTGCTGGTCTTTCGCAGCTACGCGGCCTTCGTAATTGTCGTAAAACGTTTCGGGAAGCGGGAAATCAATGTCGTCGTAAGCGCCCAGGTCCTGCAAATCGGGCTGCCATCCGCGGTGCACCGATTTTTGGCCTACCACCAGGAAAAACGGCTTTTTGTCGTCGCGCTTGTCGAGCCATTCGAGGGAACTTTGCGTGATAATGTCCGCCACGTAGCCGATCTTCCGCGTGGTGTCGTGCGGCGCGGTGATGAACTCGGGATTGTAGTAAATGCCTTGCCCCGGCAAGATGTTCCAATAGTCGAAACCCACCGGCAGGCTGTTCAAATGCAGTTTTCCGACCCACGCCGTTTGATAACCGCTCTTTTGCAGCTCCTTCGGGAAGAGCAGCTGAGAGGTGTCGAACAGCGTCCGGTCGTTTTTCTTGTAGCCGTTCATGTGGCTGTATTTCCCGGTAAGCAAAGTGGCCCGGCTGGGCCCACAAATAGAGTTTGCCACGAGGTTATTGGTCAAAATCGCGCCTTCGCGTGCAATGCGGTCGATGTTCGGGGTTTTGGCGATCTTGTTGCCATACGCACCGATCGACTGGTAGGCATGGTCATCCGAGAAAATCAGGACGATGTTCGGGCGTTCCGCCGTTTGGGCAAATGGGCTGGAAATGCTTCCCAGCAGGGCAATCACACTTAAAATGTATTTTTTCATTCGGAGTCGTCTAATGTACTATGTAGCAAGTTATAGTACTGTTAGTAAGGTATTTAGTTGGTGTAGCCGGGGTTTTGCGTGAGTTTTTTGTTCACATCCAGCTCGCGCTGCGGGAGCGGGAAAAGCAGGTGGTGTTCCTTAATGGCCGTGTTGCCTTTCGCCTGCAAGGTGCTCAGAAGCTTGCCTGTGCGTTTAAGATCAAACCAGCGGTGGTTTTCAAACCCGAATTCCCACCTGCGTTCGTCGAGGATCGCGTCCTGGAATGCCGTTTTGCTCAGTCCGGCCAGGTCCACTTCCTTGTCGGCCGTGCCGATAGCCTTGCCGTAAGCGCGGCGACGCACCTTGTTCACCGCCTCGAATGCCTCTGCAGAAGGCCCGCCGATCTCGTTCAATGCTTCGGCGTAGGTCAGCAGCAGGTCCGAATAGCGGAGGATAGGGTAGGTGAGCGTCCCTTCGCCGAGCGTGGCGATCGCCGACGGGTCGAAGAATTTGTACCAATGCGGACGGAAAGTCGCTTTGCCGGCTCCCGCGTCGTATTCGGTGAAACACGTGCGGGCCTTGCGGAGGTCACCTGTTTTGAAACTGTTGTAAAACTCTTCGGTCGGCACGTCGGCGCTGTTGCCGCCCACGGTTCCGCCCGCGGGGAGTTTAATGGTCGTTCTCGGGAGGAACAACGCCATCGCAAAGCCGTTGGCCGCTCCGGTGTTTCCCTTAGCCTGAATGTCGAAAATGATCTCTTTATTGAAGCGGTTCTGCGGGGTGAAAATATCGAAATAGCTTTCTACCAGGCCATACTGCGCATTGTCGAGCACTTGCTTCGCCTTGTCGCGCGCTTTGGGATAGTCTTTCAAAGTCAGGTACACTTTCGACAGAAGTCCGGCCGCGGAGCCCTTAGTGGGCCGACCGATGTTGGCCGAACCATTGCTTGCGTCCAGGTTTTGTTCTGCAAAATCCAGGTCGGCGATAATTTGCTCGTACACTTTGGAAGCCTCTGTTCTGGGCACATCCACCGCGTCCAGCGACGTCACCTGGTTGAGCACCAGCGGCACGTCGCCAAACAGCCGCACCATATTGAAATACAACAATGCCCGGACAAACCGCGCTTCGGCGATCAGCCTGCTTTTCTTGGCATCGGGCATCTGGATGGCCGGGATTTTGTCGATTGCCACATTGGCATTCGCGATGGTTTTATACACCGCCGTGTAGAGCACGTAAATGCGGTCGTTCACCGGGCCGTACGTGTAGTTTTTCAATGCAAAAATATTCGCATTCGCCACGCCCTGGCCGCATTCGGCATTGTCGGTAGGCAGCTCGGCGAGCAGGTAAATGCCGCGGTAGAAAATGCTCGACTGGTCGTTCAAACCATCGTACACCGCCACGATCGCCGCGTCGGCATCCGCTTCGGTTTTGTAAAAATTCTGGTCGACCATGAGCGACGCCGGGTTTTCCTGTAAAAAGTCGTTGCAGGAGCTGGCTGTCAGCAGGAACGCTACGAGATATATGAGTTTTTTCATTGGATTCTGAATTAATGCTTTCTCAATTAGAAACTAAGGTTTACGCCCACCAGGAACGACCGCGAGTTGGGATAAGAATCGGAGTCGATTCCGCGCAGGATGTTGTTCTGCCCCGACTGGTTCGTCTCCGGGTCGAAGCCGGTGTATTTGGTGATCACAAACAGGTTTTGCGCCGACACGTACAGCTTTGCATTGCTGATACCCGCCTTGCTCACCCACGAGGAAGGAAAGTTGTAACCGAGCGAAAGCGAGCCGAGGCGTAGGAACGAGCCGTCTTCGATCTGCGCGTCCGAGAAGAGGAATGCGCGGTTCAGGGTCGCTCTTGGGATGGTATTGCTTGGGTTGGTGGGCGTCCAGCGGTCTTTGACACGGGCCGAGCTGTTTTTTTGGCCAGTCGGCAAATCGAGGTCGGCGCGGGTGCTGTTCAGGATTTTGTTGCCTACCACGTAGTTGAAGGAAGCGCTCAGGTCGAAGCCTTTGTAGCTAAAATCGTTGGTAAACCCGCCGAAAAACTTGGGCTGTGCATTGCCGATGAAAGTCCGGTCTTTGGCATCCAGCACGCCGTCGCCATTCAAATCTTTGTATTTGCGGTCGCCGGGCACGGCGGTTTTCTGCGCGCCGCCGGCAATATCGTCGCCGGTTTGGAAAATGCCGTCGCTCACATAGCCGTAAAACGAGTTGAGCGGCTGGCCCGGCACGATCACCACCGGATCGCTGATTTTGAGATAACCATTGATCTCGCCCGTCAGGATCTGCGAAACCGGGCCGAGGTCGAGTACCTTGTTCTTGTTAGCCGCAACGTTGAAATTGATATTCCATTTCAGGTCCTTGTCCAGCACCACAGCCTGGATGCCGAGCTCTATCCCTTTGTTTTCAATGCTTCCGATGTTTTGCAGCGCGCTTGCAAAGCCGGTCGACCAGGGCACGTTGATGTTCAGGAGCATATCGGTCGTCTTTTTATAATAGGCATCAAACGTCAGGTTCAGTCGGTTGCGGAACAGGCCCAGGTCCACACCGAGGTCGGTTTGCGTGGTGGTTTCCCATTTCAGGTTGGGGTTGGGAATGTTGTTGGGGGCAAAACCCTTCACCACTTTATCGCCGATGATGTAGCTCGCGCCCGTAAGGCCCGCCAGCGACTGGTAGCTGTTGATCTCCTGGTTACCGATCCGGCCGTAGCTCAGGCGCAGTTTCAGTTCGGTAATGGCGTTGATGTCTTTGATAAACTCCTCCTCGGACAGCTTCCATGCCACCGATCCCGACGGGAAAAAGCCGTATTTGTTGTTGTTACCGAACTTTGACGAACCATCTGCACGGCCAGTGAGCGTGAGCAGATACTTGTCGTTAAACCCGTAATTGATCCGCCCGATGTACGAAATGAGGCTCCAATCGTTTGTGTTCGTCACCGGCGTGCGGATGATCGCGCCCGATTCGAGGTTATCCGCGCCCAGCAGGTCGTTCACAAAGCCGGAAGCGGAGGAAGTGAGCAGGTTTCGGGTGTATTTCTGGGCGGAAAAACCGGCCAATGCCGTGACGGCGTGCTTACCGAAGGTTTTGTTGAAGGTCAGCGTGTTTTCATTCAGCCACGACGTGCCGTTGGAAGTGGAAACGCGACCGATGCCCTGCGCCGCGGAGCCTGCGAGGATGGTGCGGGGTGCGTAGTATTTTTCGCCGGTAGACGTAATGTCGGCACCAATGCTCGTCCGGAATTCCAGGCCGTCGATGATCTTGTAAGCGGCAAAAACATTGCCCAGGAAGCGCGTGGTGGCCGATTTGTTGGTCAGCTCCAATGCGGTGGCTACGGGGTTACCGATGGGGATACCGCGGTCGTTTTCCAGTACGTAGGTGCCGTCGGCATTGCGCGGTTTCAGGATGGGGTTAAAATCGAGGGCCGAAACGATCACACCCTGCGTGCCTTCGCCGCCGCCCGTGCTGCTCAGCGCCTGGTTGGCATTGGTGTTGGCAATGCTCAGGTTCGCGCCGAGTGAAAGCCTCGATGTGGCCTGCTTTTCGAAGTTGAAACGGCCCGAATAGCGTTTGAAGTCGGAATTGATAATGATTCCGGCCTGATCGAAGTAGTTGAGCGACAGGGAATATTTCGTTTTGGCATCGCCGCCGGAGGCCGTTACCTGGTAGTTCTGCACCGGCGCGGAACGGAAAATCTCGTCCTGCCAGTCGGTACCCTTGCCGAAGGACGCGATCTGCTCCTGCGTGTAAATTTCCTTTCCGTTCGCGTCGTTTACGAGCTGGGCATATTCGGTCGCATTCAGCAGCGGAAGCTTTTTCGACACCTGCTGAACGCCATAGTAGGCATTGATATCGATCTTCATCCGGCCTTCCTGGCCTTTTTTGGTGGTCACAAGCACCACGCCGTTGGCACCGCGCGCGCCATAAATGGCCGCCGCCGACGCATCCTTCAACACCTCGATGGACACGATGTCGTTCGGGTTGATCAGCGACAATGCATTCAGTTTCGGGCCTACGGTAGCACCGCCGGCAGTGGCAGCATTGTCATTGAAAACCGGGAAGCCGTCAATCACGTACAAAGGCTCGCTGCCGGTATTCACCGAGTTGCTGCCGCGGATACGGATGCTCGTGGCGCCTCCGGGCTGGTTGGACGTGCTCGTTACCTGCACGCCCGCCGCCCTTCCGCGCAGGCCGTTATCGAGCGATGCCACCGGTGTTTTCTTGAACTGCGCTTCGGAAATGGACGAAACAGAGCCGGTAAGGTCGCTTTTCTTCTGCGTTCCATAGCCGACCACCACAAGCTCGTTCAGCTGGCGGGTGTCCTCCTGCAAGCTGATGTCGATGGAGCTCTGGTTGTTCACGGCCACTTCGCGGGTTACAAAGCCAATGCCGGAAAATACCAGGATAGCCTCGGCGTCGGCCTTAATGCTGTACTTGCCTTGCGAATCGGTGCTCGTGCCGGTCACGGAGTTTTTGATGAGAATATTAATGCCGGGTATCGGCTCGCCTTTCTGGTCTTTCACGACGCCCGACACGGTCCTGTCCTGTTTCTGGCGGGTTGCGGTGATATTCGGCGCGGTCGCAAAGGTAGCGGCCGGAGCGGCGGCGAGCAGCAGCAGAATCGCCGCCCGGCCGGGTAAGTGTTTCAATGGTTTCAGGGTCAAAGTTTCAATCATAACGGGTCAATTTTCAATCGTTTACAGAGTACAGGTAGTGCCGGGGCCGCAGGAGCGCATTTTTTGAATTAAACTTGTTGATCTATATATTTTATAGTTTAATGGAGAGCAAAGATGGCTTTAAAGCCGGATAGCGCCCGCAAAGTAAGTTAATAATCTATTTAGTTTATAGATTTTGTTCTATTTATTGACCGCACAATAAGTGCCCGGCTGGTATCGGCGGACTTATCGTTTCTTTTGTTTAGTTTGACTATCAGTTAGTTATTGTCCTATCGTCACACTCTCAACACAAGAACGAATGAGAAACAATACGCTTTATGTCCGCACCCTGCTGGCGCTTACTTACGGCCTGTTCGTCGCAGCGCTGTCCTGCACCGACCACGAAGTGCCCGAGCTTCCCAACGACCCCGAGTCGGCCTGTTCCAAAATTAATGGTAGCCCAAGGGCCTATCCCTGCGAGTTCAAGATCGAAAAGCTGACCTTCTACGCGAAAGACAATTCGGTGATCGGCGAGGTGACGCCCACCAGTCCGAACATCATATTGTACCGCTCGCGTGCCAAAATGGATTCCAACCCGTCGGCCAGCACGGTGGGCCAGATAGGCGTGCTTACCTTTGATGTGAAAGCCACCGTGAAGAGGTTGGCTGGCCCGTCGTTCCCGGTGTCGGCAGGTTACGAGCTGGTGTATTCCATGCACGTTTCCGGCGTGAGCGCGCTCACAACCCCAGGCGAGAGCGCCGTCACCGGCAGCCCGTTGGCCATACCGATACCCGTGGGAGCTACCACCGAAATTTCGCTGGAACTTCCGGCCAGGTATCAGATCCAGAATGTGATGGGTGAGATCAGACCGACGGCATATTTAAGCCTCACCGCGTTCCTGATTTATAACGATGTCACATCCGAAGAGCTCGACGATCACCCGAGCTTCATCGGCGACGTGGCTGAGGCCCATATCGACATTACCACGTCGATCAGAGATTAAGAGCGCCCGAAGTAGCTGACGGCGCCGCAATGCCTGCGTATCTCCCTGGTTGTCATTATTTTTTTAATAAATTTTCACTAAAATATTCAAGTAGTCGTTATTTTTGCCCTCTCACTTTACAATGCCATTGCCAAATGGTAATCACATCTGCCATGGCGACATCCATTGACGGGTTCGGGGGAAATGACGACGCGGGCCTCTGGGAAGCATTCCAGAAAGGCGACCGGGGTGCATTTGCGCGTGTTTACCAGGGGCACGTGCACCACCTCATCCGCTATGGCTACAAGGTTACCAGCAACCGAAACCTCATTCAGGACTGCACTCAGGACCTTTTTGTTGAACTTTGGGAAAACCGGGAGCAACTCCCGGAAATCCGCTCGCTGCGGTTTTACCTGCTCAAATCGCTCCGATACAAACTCGTGAAGCACCTCCGCTTCGAGCAGTCCGAAAGCCTCGACGACGAGCGTATGGAAACCCACGACGATCATTTCGAGAACCAGACGGTGCGCCAGGAAACGCTGACGCGGCAGTCGAAGCAGCTCGAAACAGCATTGGCACAGTTGCCGAAGCGGCAGCAGGAAGCCATTCACCTGCGTTTTTTCCACGAGCTCAACAACGAAGAGGTGGCGCGCATCATGGGCGTCAACTACCAGTCGGCCTGCAAATTCATCTACACCGGCCTTAAAACGCTGCGCGAAATCATGCATTTATCGTCCATTATCCCAGTTTTGTTTTCTTTTTTCATGAAATCCTGAAAATTTTTCTGAAAAAATGGATTAAAACGCGGCGTAATCTGCACTGGGGTATATCAACCGAAACGGATTCGCCATGGCAGGAGATTTTGCCGATTACGATATTGAAGATTTTGCATTCGAAGAAACCTTCCAGCATTGGGTTTTGAAAACCGACCCTGCGCATGAGGCTTTCTGGGACGATTACCTGGCCGCACATCCCGAAAAAACCGATAAGATCCTGGCCGCGCGGTCGCTCGTGCAGGATTTGCATGCAGATGACCCCGCCACGCGCGACGACCTGCTGGCCCGTGAAATCTGGGAGCGGGTCGATCACCGGACGCGCCCCGTACGGTTCGCGATCTGGCGGCGGGTGAAAGCCTGGCACGTGGCGGCATCGCTGCTGCTACTGGCGGCCGCGCTCGGGCTCTGGCTTCGGAATGCGGAACATGCGCAGGAGATAGCGACCTTACAGCCCGACAAATCGCTGACCGGCGAAATGCGCGAGGCAATCAACACGAGCGACAGCGCCAGGCAGGTGCTCCTGCCCGACGGCTCACGCATTACCCTCGGCAAGGACAGCAAGCTGGTGTACCCGGCCAGGTTCTCCGCCCGCGAAAGGGTAGTGCAGTTGAGCGGCGAAGCGTTTTTCGACGTCCAGCGCGATACCGGCCGGCCTTTCCTGATCTATGCCAATGAGACCGTGACCAAGGTACTCGGGACGAGCTTTCGTATAAAGGCGTACGTTAGTGCCCCGAAAGTGATCGTATCGGTGGTGACGGGCAAGGTTTCTGTGTTCGGGAAGAAGGATTATGAAGAAAATTCGGGGAATTCGCGGCTTACTGGGCTGATATTGACGGCAAACCAGCAAGCCGAGTTCCTGCGGGAAGAATTGCATTTCAACAAGACCCTCGTGGAAAAGCCGGTGATCGTGGAATCGGCCCCGCGCAGTTCGTTTGAATTCGATAATACACCCTTGCAGGAGGTGTTTCAGGTGTTGCAGGAGGCTTATGGCGTGGAGATTATCTTCGATGCCGAGCTGGTGAAGGGGCGGTCGCTGCAAGTGAGCCTGGAAGACGAAAGCCTTTATGAGAAGCTCGACGTGATCTGCAAAACCATGGGAATGTCGTATCAGATCGTCGATGCGCGCATTCTCATCGGCAAGCAGGATTCCGGAAAAAATACATCACCCTAAACCCTGACCCATTATGACATAGGCTTACACAAAAAAAGCCGGCAATGCGGAAACATTGCCGGCCCGATACTAGCTCCCCGGACATCTGTGGCAAGATCAGGGAGCCGGTTTTGCAAAAATCTTTACGGGAAAATCACAAAACGATCAAAGGTATGAAAAAACATCGACTGCCTGTCGAGATCATGATAGCTATGGTTAAAATCTCCTGTTTTCATCTTTTTCTGGTCATGCTGACGTTCAGTGTCAGTGTGGCCGGCGATGGCTTTGCACAGGAAATGCTTACGCGCCCGGTGACGGTGACGCTCGTTAACCAGGACGTCAGGGCGGCCCTGACGCGGATCGAGAAATCGGCCAAAGTAAAGTTCAGCTACGAGCCCGCTCTCCTGCAAAAAAGCGGGAATGTGAGCCTGGTTGTGCACAACGAACCCCTTGCAGCAGTGCTGGACAAGCTGCTCAAACCGCTGGGAATCAGTTATAATTCATCGGGAAAATACATTATCCTCACCCGCGAACCCGGCCAGGGCCTGCGAAAGCAGGAAGGGATGGAGGAAACGGAAGCATTCGAAAAATGGGTGACCGGAAAAGTGAGTGACGAATCCGGCGCGGCATTGCCCGGTGTGAGCATTCTCGTGAAAGGCACCCAAACCGGGACCACCACGCAGGCCGACGGTACGTTCCGCATCGACGTGGGCGACAGTCCTGCATCCCTGATCTTTTCGTTTGTAGGCTATATGCCGCAGGAAATCGAGGTGGGCAGCCGCTCGGTGATGAACGTGACATTGAAAGTGGATACTAAGGCCCTGGAAGAGGTGGTGGTGGTGGGCTATGGCACGCAAAAGCGCTCCGACCTCACAGGCTCGGTGTCGACCGTGAAAGCGAACGAGATTAAAAACCTCCCCGTAAGAAGTGTGAACGAGGCCTTGCAGGGACGTGCCGCAGGCGTGCAGGTCACGCGCAACGACGGTTCGCCGGGGGCTAATTCGGACATTATCATCCGCGGGGCGGGGTCCATCGGCGGAATGGCGCCGCTTTACATTGTGGACGGCATCCGGATGTCGGCAGGCAATAACTTCAATTTGCAGGATGTGGAATCCATCGAAATCCTGAAAGACGCCAGCGCAGCAGCCATTTACGGCGCACAGGCGGCAGGCGGCGTGGTGCTGGTTACGACCAAGCGCGGCACGTCGATGGACAAGATGAGCATTAACCTCAATGCGAACTACGGAGTGAGAAAGCCCGTGAATTTGTACAAATTATTGAATACCAATGATTATTACAAAGCCAAGACCGCTTTTGGCGTGGCTACCGGCGGCTGGGGAGACCCCGCATCGCTGCCGGATACCGACTGGATCGACGCACTTTATTCCAACGGCGTGGAGCAAAGCTATTCGCTCGACTTGTCGGGCGCTTCGGCCAAGAGCAATTACTACATTTCCGCCAATTACCAGAAGGAAGGCGGCACGATCATTGATAACTGGTTCAAACGCTACGGTTTAAGGACGAATTCGGATTACAAGCTCAATTCGAAACTGAAAGTAGGGGAGACGATGTACGCCTGGATGACGGAGATCAATCCGACCGTGAGCGCCACATACCCGTTCCGTTCGGCGCCGGTGGTGGGCATTTACGACCCTTCCAACAGCTACGGCGGCTGGGCCAAAACGGGCAGCTTTTTCGGCGGACCTAACCTCGTGGGGCAGGAGCGGCAAAACCACATGTCGAACCAAACGTACGCCGTCGAGGGCAATGTGTATGCCGACTGGCAGATCATTCCGGCGCTCAGCTTTCGTGCCACATTCGGGGCATCGGTGTACAACGCGAAGAACCTGAAATTCACGGAGGCATTCGATTACGGCATTATTGCCAACCGCAATGCGTTTCTGGGCCGGGATATCAACAACCAGCGCAACCTCACCGCCAACTTCGTGCTTACCTACGCCCAAACATTCAAGCAGCACGAAATCAAGGCGCTTGCGGGATATGAAGCTTACAAATCCGACCTTAGTACATTGCACGGCGAGGCGCAGGGATTTCCGTATGTGACTTATAATCTGGGGTTAACGACCAATCCCGCCAGCTATGTGACCAACGGCGCCGAGCTGCCGGAAACGCGTCTGCTGTCGCAGTTCGGGCGGATCAATTATACCTATTCGGGTAAATACCTGCTCACGGCGACGGTCCGCCGCGATGGCTCCGACCGCTTTGGCCCGGCCAACAAATGGGGCGTGTTTCCATCGGCATCGGTGGGCTGGAAGCTCAGCGAGGAGGCATTTTTGCGGGATAACCTGCCTGCGGTGTCGAACCTGAAACTGCGGGCGAGTTATGGCAAACTGGGCAGCACGAGCAACATTCCGCAATATACCTACCAGTCGTCGTACGGCGGCAGCGGCGGTACCAATGCCATGGGCCTGGCCGACGGTTCCCGTTCGAAAGGGTACGCGCTCACGGCCCAGCTCGTGAACGAAAACATCCGTTGGGAATCCGTATTGCAGACCGACGTCGGCGTGGATGTGGGGCTGCTCCGCAATGCATTGAACATCACGCTCGATTGGTACAGCCGCCAGACCCAGGGGATGATCTACCGGGTGCCCGTAGCGCCCACGGCCGGCTTCGGGGGCACATCGGTTTTTACCAATATCGGCCAGATGAGCAACAAAGGCCTCGAACTCGCCGCCGATTACCGGGGGCAAAAGGGAGATTTTACCTACTCGCTGGCCATCAATGCAGCCTACAACAAGAATCTCGTGAAACAGCTGGACGGGAATAACAACAATCCGATCAGCGACGGGGTGGCGGGCAACGACCTCGACGGCAATGCCGGACGGACGCAGGTGGGCAACCCGATGAGCCAGTTTTACGGCTACCAGGTCGACGGCATTTTCCAAAGCGACGCCGAAGTCCAATCCCTGAACGAAAGGGTTCAGCAGGCAGCGGGATCAACCGCGGTTTACTATCAGAACCCGGGCACGGCGGCGGGCGACCTGCGTTTCAGGGATGTGAATGGCGACGGGCGCATTACCACGCTCGACAAAACGTTCATCGGCAACCCCTGGCCGAAACTCACCTATGGCCTCACGCTCAACCTGGGCTGGAAAGGCATCGAACTCACCGCGTTGCTGCAAGGCATGCAGGGAGTGGATGTGTACAACGGCAACAAGTACTACACCGAGTATTTCTACGGCGATCACACCTCGACCCGCGACATCCTGAACTCTTCGTTCTTCAACGGCAACGGCCTTACCGACCAGCCGCGGGTAGGGGCCACGTCGGCGTCGGGCGCATTCACGCGCGACCCGAACTCGAATTACGGGCGCATTTCGAGCTATTTCGTGGAGGACGGCTCGTTCCTGAAACTCCGGAACCTGCAAATCGGCTACATGTTTTCCAGCAGTCAGCTGAAAGCATTGCATATGCAGGGGCTGCGCATTTACGCGCAGGGGCAGAATCTGTTTACACTCACGAAGTACTCGGGCCTCGATCCCGAAGTGCTCGGGCGTAACGGGACCACGGCGCGGGGCATCGACACGATTTTCTCCTACCCGCGTTCGATGCTGCTTTCGATGGGTCTCAGTCTCAGTTTCTAACATTCAAACAGACGAATGATGAAAATATGCATTAAACTGTCGTTACTGGTCATGTTGGGGCTTGTGGCGGCTTGTAAACAAAGTTTTGTGGATGTCGAAAACCCGACGGCCATTGCTACTTCGGCCTATCCCACCAAAGTTTCGGACCTAGAACAGCTCCTCGCGGGTGCCTATGCGACGCAACACGCGGCGGGCACATTCGGGCGTGCGATGGGGCCTTACAGCACCTATCTGTGGGACCACACCTGCGATCTCAGCTGGCAGGGCTCACCAAACTGGATCCAGATGGCGCAAAACAATGCGCTGCCGAGCGATAACTTCCTGCTGCAAATCTGGCCTGATCTCTGGCGCGGCGTGCAGCGGTGCAACACGCTGCTGGCGGGCGTCGAAAAGGTGAACCAGAATGCTACCGAGGCCGATAAGGCGGCTATCAGCCTGATCAAAGGGCAGGCATTGTTCCTGCGGGCGTGGTACTACTTTTACCTGACCACTTTCTGGGGCGAGAGCTTCATCGTGGACGGCAAAGGCGGCGATATGATGGGCGTGCCGATCCAGGAAACGGTGGCAAACGATTTGTCCAAAACTCAGGTATCGCGCTCCACCGTGCGGCAATGCTGGGATTTTATCATCAATGACCTCAAACAAGCCGAAACTTTGCTGAAAGGCCAGAAATGGACCGCTGTTACCGATCGCCACAAGGTCGATGAGTGGGGTGTGAAAGGGTTTTTGGGCAAAACTTACGTGTTTACGGAGGATTGGAATAATGCCAAAACCACACTCGGCAATGTGATCACCGAGAGCGGTAAGTCGCTGGTACCGTTTGATGTGTACAAAACGATGTTTAACGGGCAAAACGAGTTCAATTCCGAATCGCTTTTCGAGCTGAACCTGAATGTGGACATGAGCTTCGCGGGCGCCACAGACCTTTCTATGGGCTCGATGATGGGAACGCTGATATCGCCGTCGTATGTCGGCGCTAACGGCACGCCCATTGCTTCGGCCTGGTCAAACGTGTTTCCGCACGCGAAAAATATCACCCGTTTCGGCTTCGACGAAGGCCATTATTTCAAGCCCGGCACGACGTCGCCGAACATCTCGAACGTGGATCAGTCCTATATCACCAAATCCATCGCCGCGCGAAACAATAAAACCGTCGATCCGCGGCTTTGGGTAGCCTGCCTGCAACCTTACGTCGATTCGATGGTGGTGAGCGGCACGAAGCGGCCCATTTCGCATTATCTGGATATCAACGAGCTGGATATGGAGGCATGGAGTTTCCGGAAATACATCAATTTGAACGGAACAGAGCTGGAAATCAATCGGGCAAACGGCAGCAATATCCTCTGGCTGCGGTTGGCCGACATTTACCTGCTCTACGCCGAAACGCTTGCCCGCACGGGCGACAATGCCGGTGCGCTGGAATACATCAACAGGGTGAAGCGCCGCGCGTACAGCCTGCCGGTAGATAAGCCGTCGGCAATGGATTACAAGAGCCTCACGGACGCTACCAAGGCCTCCGACGATGTCCTGAAAAACGATCCGCTGAAATACGAACGCTGGGCCGAGTTTTTCGGGGAGTTCAACTGGTGGTTCGATGTGTGCCGTTGGAAAATCGGTGACAAGGAAGCCGCTTACTACCAGAAAGTCCGCGGCGGCCCCATCCAATGGAACGCAACCGACTACGCCCAGCCGATTCCGGTGACGGAAATGACTTCAAATGTGAACATGCGCCAGAATCCGGGATATTAATTTCAATCGAAAATTTCAAGCCGCTGTTCGGGTGAAAACCGGGGCAGCGGCTTGCTTTTGCTTGTTGAGACA
The DNA here is from genome assembly GCF_000023125.1 of Dyadobacter fermentans DSM 18053. Taxonomy (NCBI): domain Bacteria; kingdom Pseudomonadati; phylum Bacteroidota; class Cytophagia; order Cytophagales; family Spirosomataceae; genus Dyadobacter; species Dyadobacter fermentans. The sequence continues at coordinate 2,728,068 of NC_013037.1, read as the reverse complement.
GTTCCCGGTAATGCATTTTGTAACACGTTGTTGATAAAAATGAGGGCCGGATGCAACATTGCTGCCTCGGTTCTTTGTCTGTGCAAGTATAACTGCTACCGACGGAGCTGATTTTATGAAGCTCCCGCCGGTTTTTAAACTTCGATGCGTGTGATCATGAAATTCCTGTACGCTGCCATTTTGTGCCTGGTTCTTTGGCAATGTAAAAAATCCGAAACCGGCGAGATCGTGCCCGAGCCTGCTCATAATGCCGATAAACCGGCGTTGAATCCGCTACCCGCCATGATTTCCGCACCGAACTCCCTCGGGCTGGACGTAGCGATGGACAATGCCGACAATGTGTATGTGTCGGGGTCATTTTACGGCACCACGGAATTTGGCACGGCGGTGGGAGGCAACGATGTGTTCATTGCCAAATACAAACCGAACGGCGAGCTGGAATGGTCGCGGACGCTGGGCGGGCCGAAATCTGACGAGGGCCGCGGCATTGCAGTGGACGGCAGCGGGAATGTGTACGTAACGGGCGATTTTTACGGGACTCTGACCTCCGGCGACATCGCGATCACTTCCCATGGCGACGCCGACGCATTTATCGTCAAGTACAACACCCAAGGCGAGTTCCAGTGGATACGCGCCTACGGGAGCGACGGCGGAGAGCGCGGGCAGGCCATTGCCGTGGACATGAACGGCAATGCCTATGCAACGGGAGAGTACCAGGGCACGGGCGTTTTCGGCAATACCAGCAAGCAGTCGGCCGGAGAATTCGATGCATTTATCGTCAAATACAGCACCGACGGCGCCTTTGAATGGGTCCAGTCGGGCGGTGGGGCCAGCCGCGATACGGGGTATGGCATCACTACCGACAAGCGGACGGGGGAGGTTTACGTGACAGGCTTCTTTATGGGCACCACCACTTTCGGCAACACCAGCGTTACTTCGAAGGGCACCTTGCCGGGTGAGGGCGATGTGTTTTTGGCCAAATACAACTCTCAGGGCGAGTTCGTGTGGATGAAAGCATTCGGAGGCGATGTGTCGTCCGGAGGTTTTGACGTGGCGGTGGACGGTTCAGGCAATATATTCGCTTTGAAGAACGGCGCGCCCGGCGGAAGCCTGGTGAAACTCGATGCCGCCGGCAACATGCTTTGGGAGCAAATCCTCAAATTCGATGGGAGCGGCACGGCGGTGGACGTCGACAAATCCGGCAATGCGTATGTGGTGAAGTTGGGATCGGCGATCCTCAAATACAATTCCGACGGCATCATCCAGCAGGCGCAGCTGCCACGCAGTTCCGAATCGATCATCGGGACAGGAATCGCAGTCAACCCAAACGGAAAGCTTTTCATTTCCGGCTACTATAAAGGCACGCTTACTTATGGAGGAATGGCCCGGAACGACGCCGGCTGGGTGAATATGTTTGCGATCGGCGGCGATTTTTAACAAATGCAATGAACAAAATTGCCCTGGTGATTTTTGCATTGTTTTTAGCATTGACCGGCGAATGTTCCGGTCAGCAATTCGGTGCGGATTATGCAGCGCGCGTCGGGCGTGCGGATTCGCTCTTCCAGGCAAAGCAATACCGGGAATCAGGTGAGCTGTTCAATCGTGCATTTGCTGGAAATGGCGGTGTGGGGTATCTGCACCATCGTTACACGGCCGTGTCGGCATGGGCGATGGTACATGAGGCGGACAGTGCGTTTTACCATCTTTTCAGGATTATAGAGCGGGTGCAGTATGATGAATTGGACAAAGTCCTGGCGGATTCGACGCTCCATAACCTGAGGGCTGATCCGAGGTGGGAAAAAGCCATCGGGCTGATTAAAGGTAACAAGGATTTAAAGGAAGCAAAATACGATCGCCGGCTGATTGCCGTGCTGGATTCGGTGTTTGCAAGCGATCAGAAATACCGTTTGACCGTTTACGATACCATTAATAAATATGGCATGGATTCTCCCGAGGTGCACGATATCAACACGAGAATCATCAAAGCCGACAGCATTAACATCGGCATTGTGACGAACATACTCGATACGCACGGCTGGCCCGGGCCGGAGGTAATTGCAACGCACGGCAACACGCTGTTTCTGGTCCTGCAACATTCGGATATTCCAACGCAATTAAAATACCTGCCTGTCATGCGGGATGCCGTAAAGCGCGGCGCAGCGCAAAACAGTTCGCTGGCTCTGCTCGAAGACCGGGTTGCATTGGGGCAGGGCCGCTGCCAGATTTACGGAAGTCAGATCGGATTGGATGAAAAAACAAACCGCTATTACGTGTTGCCGGTGTCCGATCCCATTCAGGTTGACCAACGAAGGAAGGAAGCGGGTTTGGAGCCTTTAAAAGAATATGCGGCGCATTGGAAAATTGTTTGGAAACCGGAAACTTACCGGCAGGATTTGAAACAACTGCTGGGCGAAGAGGCGCTGGAAAAGTATGATTGTTTTCAAAAGCAAAATGGTAAAAAAAACCGCTTACGTTGAGTAGATAGCGGTTTGAAAATGATTACCTGATTGCGCGGCGATTTTCATCAACTGTGCCGCAAGCAGAGAAAGTAATTTATTGCATATATTACAAGCAATTAAATGTTTGTAACTTTAAGTTAATTAGCCATGAAATTGAAGCTTATTTTATCTATTTTGTTTGTAGCGACCTGTTTTGTTGCATTGGGTCAGGAAAAGTCTCCGGAAAAAGGGCTGATCAAGATTTCCATTATGTATCCGTATTCCGAGGGTAAAACCTTCAATATGGAATATTACGAAACAAAACACATGCCCATGGTAGCCAGTTTCTTAGGGGCGAACCTGGTGAAATATACCATTGAAAAGGGGCTTTCGAGCGGTATTCCCAATCAACCGTTACCTTATCTGGCAATAGGAACCTTTTACGTAAAAAGCCTGAGCGAATACCAGGCGGCTGTTGCTCCGCAGCGTGACGCATTTCGTGCCGATTTTAAGAACTACACGGACGTTACTCCGGTCATTCTGGTGAGCGAAGTCGTCAAATAGGACCAGGCGCCACCATCCTCGATATTATTTTACTCTCTACAAACGCACAATGATTTCCAGAAGAATTTTGCTTTCGGTGACGGCAATTGGCCTGCTTCTGCTATTTACTGAACTCGCATTCAGGTCAGCCTTATTCTTTTTTGGTTACCCGTTTTGGCTTCCCGGCAACTATTTGCAAAAGAAATATTACACGTTTATTGATCAAATGGCGCCCCCGCCGGACGATAAGGAGGCGCGAAATATATTGATACTTGGCGGGTCGGTCGTTAATACCGACTGGTCACGCATGGAAAAGCGCCTCGATACGCTATTTCAGAAAGCTTATCCGGGCATTGAAAAGTTTAATTTTTTCAATGTAGCCATGCCCGGGCATAACTCGCTCGATAATGTGATCAAGTACAAGCTGATGGACGACCATCATTTCGACCTGGTTATTTATTACGAGGCCATTAATGAAAACAGGGCCAATAATATCTCCGCCGAGCTGTTCCATGAGGATTACAGCCACATTAAATGGTACGATGAAGTCAATTTATTACGCGCACATCCCGAAATGAATTTCACCGTTACGCCCTACGTGGTGCACAGGGTGGTGAAGGGGATCAAAGACAAATTATCGCACCGGAAATACATCAGCAACGACGTGGTTGATCCGGAACTGGCTTCTTACGGAAGCGACATCAAAACGGCCAAATCGTACGAAAACAACATCGGCGCCATTGCCAGCTTCGCCAACGAACGGAAGGAGCCGCTTATCCTGGTAAAATATGCCAACTTTTTCCCTGAGGGAGTGAAACTGACGGGTGAGGAAACGGATAAGAAATACTTCACGCCCTGCTTCGTGGTGTCGCCCGTTACGACCTGGGGCAAACCCGAGAATGTGCAGAAGGGCATTCGCGTGCACAACGAAATACTGGAAAAGGCACATCACACATACCATACCTATTTCTTTGACATGTCGGCGGTGCTTCCCAAAGATTCGACAATGTTTTGCGACGTGTGCCATTTGAGCGAGCAGGGCGCCCAGCTATTCGCCCGGAAGCTGTCGGAATATGTTGTGTCCAATAAGCTGATCAAGTAGCCGTTTCTATTTCGCTGAAAATGCGTCGGCAGCAGTAAAACTACCCGCCAGCCATCTCTTAATGCTGGTCGTTAGCTCATTGCACCGGCCGCAACTTTTCACTAATCTGACCAGCTACATTGCCTGAATTAACCGAACAAGAGCTCTGGAAGGCATTTCAGGAAGGGGATGAGGAAGCGTACACGAAGCTTTACCGCCTTTATATCAAGGATATGTACCGTTACGGGTCCAGCCTGGTGGCTGCTTCGGAGGCATTTGTTATGGACTGCATTCACGATGTTTTTACGGAAATGTGGATCAAGCGCGAGCGGCTGTCTGTGCCGGCGCATGTCAAATACTATCTGCTCAAAGCATTAAAAACGCGTATCCTGCATTTGCTGGAACGGAAGGAGCGGCCTTTCACGCCCTTGTCGGAAATCGATCTCGAAATGTTCGATGCCGAGGATTTCGAGATACTGGAAGAACTCGACATGGCCGCTTCCCGGCAGGATAAACTCACCGCGCTCATTTCCAAACTTCCGCAGCGCCAGCAGGAGGCAATCAAGCTGCGGTTTGTGGAAAACCTGAATTACAGCCAGATCGGGGACATCCTCGAAATGAATACCCAATCCGCCAAGAACCTCGTTTCCCGTGCCGTGGAGAAGCTCCGCGGCTGGATCGTCCTGACTGTTATTCACTTTTTTAATATTTTTTTGGGTTAAACTGAGTACTATTTGCGGTTTCCGTCATCTATGTATGAACGCGAAAAAGCATAGCACCTTGGACCACGCATTGGACAACTACTCGACGGCCGATTTTCTGCTCTCAGACCATTTCGTTAACCACCAGTTGGAGCCGACTCCGGAGACGGCGCTGTTGTGGGAAACGTGGCTGGCCGGTAACCCGCCGAATCGCCATGAATGGGACAGGGCCGTTTACCTGCTGGAATCCATCCGCCTCGGATTGAGCCACTACGCGGGGCAAGTCATTTCCGAAGAGGCAATCGAGGCGCTTCTGGCCAGAATCCGCGAAACCAACCGTCAGTATTCGGTTCCTGTAAGGAGCATTGGCCGCGTGCGGTGGATGGCCGCGGCGGTGGTGCTGGTACTGAGCGGCTTGCTGGCCTACTGGTGGCACGGCCGGCACGATTCCGAAAGCTATTACGCGGAACGAATGGCCGGTTTGCAAAGCAAATACACCGAGCGGGTCAACCGGAGCCGCGCCGTCGAAACAATCGTACTATCCGACAGTTCCGTGGTGCGGCTTGCACCGGGCAGCCGGATCAGCTTTAATCCTTCCTGGGATGGCGCTTCCAGGGTGGTATACCTTTCCGGCGAAGCGGATTTCGAAGTCACGCGGGACATCCGCAAGCCTTTTCTGGTGTATGCCAACGAGGTGGTGACCCGCGTATTGGGCACGCAATTTACCGTGCGGGCCTTCGATGCAGAGGGCAAGGTGCTGGTCAATGTGAAGTCCGGGCAGGTGTCGGTTTCGAAAGATGATGTGCCCGAAAAGGGTAATGTGCAGGATGCAAGCGGATTACTGCTGCTCCCCAACCAGCAAGCTGTCTTCTCGCGCCGGTCCGAGGAGTTCAGCAAGTCGATCGTCTCCGAACCGCGGGTGATCGGTGTTGAGAATGAGATGCCTTCATTCGAATACGACGCCGTGCCGGTAACCCGGGTGATCGGGGATTTGGAAAAAGCCTACGGCATTTCCATTCTGTACAACCGGGAACAGTTGAAGAATTGCGAGCTCAGCGCCTCGCTCAAAACCGAAACATTTGAAGAGAAACTGCGGGTCATTTGCACGACCATCAATGCGGATTACCAGAAGCTCGACGGCCAGGTAGTCATTCATGGAGGCGAATGCCGATAATTCTCGATGCTTGATCTGATATCCCGCCGCACGGCGGGAAAGCTAAACTATTGCCTACATCTAACCCTAATCAGCGGATACTATGAAAAAACTCGCCGCACATTATGCATTCAAATGCATGAGGACCACCGTGGGCCCACTGCTGCTGGTGCTTGGATTCATCCACCTTTCCTGGGCGCGAACGGCCGCCGGACAGGAGTTGCTCAATCGAAGTATATCCATTACCGTTCAGGAAAAAAGTCTTAAATCGGTGCTGCATCTGATCGAAAAGCAGGCTGAGATCAAATTTTCGTATAGCCCGCAGGTGGTGCCCGTGCAACAGCGCGTGACGTTAAATGCTGAAAACCGAAGCCTGGGCGAGGTGCTGGACCTGATCCTGAAACCGGTGCAGGTGCGCTATGTTGTCGCGGGAAGGCAGATCATCCTGTCGCGGGCGGAGCCGGACCAGAAAACGGGTGGCATAGCGCCCGCAGCGCACCCCGCGTCGGAGCAAATGCGCCCGCAGGAGCGCCGGGTAGAAGGCAAAGTAACCGATGAAGCGGGCGCCGGGCTGCCCGGCGTGAGCGTCGTGGTGAAAGGGACGCAGGCGGGAACCGTGACGGATGTGGACGGGAAATTTGCAATGGAAATGCCGGAATCGGCTGATTTGCTGGTATTTTCCTTTGTGGGCTATCTGCCTCAGGAGGTGGAAGTCGGTTCACGGACACAGGTGGACATCGTTTTGAAGCCCGATACCAAAGCGTTGGAAGAAGTGGTGGTAGTGGGTTATGGCACTGTCAAAAAACGTGACCTCACCGGCGCCATCGCGAGTGTGAATGTGGAGCAGACGAAACTTCAACCCAATACCAATGCTTCGCAAATACTGCGGGGAACCACGGCCGGCGTGCAGGTTACCGACAATGGCCGTCCGGGCCAGGCGGGGGAAATCCGTATCCGCGGTATCAACTCTATTTCCGGAAGCACCGCCCCGCTCATCGTATTGGATGGCATCATCTACGCCGGTGGAAGCCTGTCGGACATTAATCCGAGCGATATCGAGTCGATCGACGTGCTCAAAGATGCCAGCTCCACTGCTATTTACGGCTCCCTGGCCGCCAATGGCGTGATCGAAGTGACCACCAAACGGGGGAAGTCCGGTAAGCCGGTGTTTTCATTCAACACTTACGTAGGCGCTTCGGATTATGCTTTTTTACCCAAACTCCTCAATGCGGAGCAATATCTCGCCGCCCGCAAAGATGCGGAGATCGCCGACGGCGGACCGGTGCCATTCCAGCCGGTGGAGCTTGAAAACATCGCCGCAGGAAGGTCAATCAAGCCTTTTGAGGAAATCAGACAATCGGCTCCGATGTCCAATTACGAGCTAAGCGTATCCGGGAAAACCGAGCGGACGAGCTATTTCTTTTCCGGCGGCTATCTCAAAGCCAAGTCGCCGGTAAAAGGCGACAATTTCAGCCGGATTTCCAGTCGGCTTAACCTTTCGGTAGATGCGACCGACTGGCTGAAACTGGGCGTCAACTCCGGCTTCACTTCCCGCGACGACTCGGGCGTACGTGCGGACCTCGTCGCTACGACCTACCTGAGCCCATTTGCCAGCCTTTTTCTGGACGACGGCAAATCGCCCCGACCGTTACCGCAGGATATTGGCCTTGTTGCCAACCCGTTGATCGGCCATGCCCTGAACCAGCGGAAATCGATTACCAACGCATTGTTTGCCAATGGTTTCGCCGATGTACGCATTTGGAATGGACTTTCCTACAAGCTCAATGCGGCGTACACCCGTACGGATTCGAAAGAATTTAAATTCAACCCATCCTACGAACCGCTGAACCGGCTCGGCTCCGGCTCCAAATACCATGGTGAGCGGCAAAATATCACAGTGGAGAACATCATCAGCTACAAGCAGCAGATCACCCCGCGCCAGAGCCTGGACGTGACATTATTGTACGGTGCCTATGAGCAGAAAAGTGAATCCTCGATGCTTTCGAGCCAGAACATTTTCAATGATGCACTGGGCTACAATGCGCTCGAAATCGGGGAGGGGTTCAACATTGATGCGTCGGCGCTTAAAAACCGGCAGCTTTCGAGCATGGCGCGGCTCGGATACTCGGTGGCGGGCAAGTACCTGGCCACCGTGAGCATCCGGCGCGACGGTTTTTCGGCCTTCGGGGCAGGCAAGAAATTCGGGGTGTTTCCGGCCGTTGCACTGAGCTGGAATGTGACCGAGGAAGCATTTATGCACGATTTGAAGGAAATCAACTTTTTGAAACTGAGGGCTTCCTGGGGGCGGAACGGAAACCGCGGCGTGAAAGAATACGCTTCCCTGAGCCAGGTGGAACAGAAAAACTATGTGTTTGGCGATGGCAGCGCCACGTCTGTCGGATTGAGCCCGAGCAGCCTCGCTAACCCGAGTCTGGGCTGGGAAACTTCGGAAAGCACCAACATCGGGGCCGACGTGCAGGTATTTAACAGCCGGATCAGCGCTTCGGTGAATTACTACTGGACGCGGACTTATGACCTGTTGCTCGAACAGGCCATTCCCAACACCAACGGATTTGAGAAGTTTCTGCGGAATGTAGGCCAGACAAGAAACCACGGTCTGGAAATCGACCTGAAAAGCACCAACATCGAACGCGGCGGATTTACCTGGAACACCAGCCTCGCTTTCTCGTTCAACCGGAATAGGGTCGTGAAACTGACCGGCGCCGACGTGAACAACGACGGCCGCGAGGACGACGACATTGCCAGCGGCTGGTTTATCGGACATCCGCTCATGAGCAATTATAGCTACGTTTTTGATGGAATTTTTCAGGAAGGCGACGACCTGAGCCTTATTCCGGGAGCTATGCCGGGCGATATCCGCTTCAAGGACATTAGCGGCCCCGATGGCGTGCCCGATGGAAAAATCACTCCGCAGGACCGCACTGTGATCAGCAATGCACAGCCGCGGTACAATCTGGGCATTACCAACGTGTGGAGCTACAAAGGCCTGAGCCTGTCTGCCGCATTCAACATCCGCCATGGCGGGTACAGCAGAATGGATATGCTGAACCCGGGCACAAACTTTTACGACCAGGCCAACTTCCTCGACGTGCCTTACTGGACGCCCGGCAACCCGATCGACACACGGCCGAGGATCAACTACCGAAACCCGCTCGGATACGGTTTCTACGAAAGCCGCAGCTTTGCCAGGCTGCAAGACGTTTCATTGTCGTACAACATACCCGATAAATTGTTAAAACCGGTGAAAATCGGCTCGCTGCAAGTGTATGTAAGCGCCAAAAACCTGGCAACCATCACGAAATGGAAAGGATGGGACCCTGAATTCGGCGGCGGCGGCCGGGGGCCTGGGGAGAATGGGCCTTTGCTCAAAACCTTCATTGCCGGGCTGAATATTTCTTTCTAAAAGCTACTGATTATGAAAAGATACATTTCCTTTTTGCTGACCCTGTGTGCGCTCGGGCTGACGACCGGTTGCGAAGAGTCTTACCTGGAAGAAGTGCCGCTCGACCGTTTCAGTCCCGAAAACCTGCTCGTGAACGAAGCGGGGTACGATGCGGCGGTAGTGTCGCTCTACGAAGCTGCCCGGCAGGAACACAGTATAGCGTCCAACAATTTCGAATACATGACCGTAGGCACGGACCAAAGCCAGTGGGGCCGTAACGATTCGCGGGGTAACAAGGATTACAGCCTGCTGAACTCGAACCTTGAGGCCACGGCTATTTACTGGGATTGGGCATTCAAGCAGATGATCGTCCGTGCTAACCTCATCCTGGACAACATCGACGATCCTGAACTGAAAATAGGCGATGCGGCCCGCGCCAACATCAAGGGACAGGCCTTGTTTTTCAGGGCATATACCTACAATTTCCTTGCAAATGTGTACGGAGGCGTGCCTGTTGTGAAAGAGCGGATCGAGGAGCCGAGGTTCGATTTCGTGCGCAATACGCGGATGGAGGTTTTGGAATTCGTGGCGCAGGATCTGGAAGCGGCTTCCACATTGCTGAATATGGAAGTGCCCGACGGGAGAATCCCGCGCGCGGCGGCATTTCACCTGCTGAGCGAGGTTTATATTTCACTGGGTATGGAAAAGAAGGACGAATCGTGGTTCGATAAATCCATTGCCGCGGCCACAAAGGTGATCAGCAAGGAAGCCGGTGATTACCAGCTTATGACGCAGCGTTTCGGCAAGGCGGGCGCAAAGCCCGGGGACGTGTTTTCCGACATTTTTGCCGATGGGCAGATCAACAGATCGTCGGGGAACAAAGAAGTAATGTGGGCCTGGCAATTCGAAAATTTCACGCCAGGCGGCTATTCCACTCCCACACTGGCCAATATCAGCATCCGCTACTGGGGGCCGGAATATGACAAGATCCAATCGCCCAACGGCACGGCCAACCTGCCGTCCGACAGCCTCGGGCGCGGCATCGGCGTCAATTCGCCCACCAATTACATCAAATACGACATCTGGAAGCTCGATCCGAATGATATACGCAACTCGGTGCACAATATCCGCAGGACCTTTTATTACAACAACGCGGCGGACAAGGAATATTTCGGCAAACCCATTGTGGCCAAAAGGGGCGCGGACGGCCAGCTTTACACCACCAAATCAGATGGCTCACTGACCAAATTCGTGCTTGATACATTGCGCCAATATTATCCCTATATCCGAAAAATCGAGGGTACGCCCATGGGTAACAACAACCTGAGCGGCAATTCGGTGAAGGATTTCAGCCGGATGCGCGTCGCAGAGACCTATTTGCTGCGTGCCGAAGCGCATTTTAGAAAAGGCGACCTGGCCATGGCCGCCGCGGACCTGAATATTGTCCGCGCACGGGCTAATGCAAAGCCGATCGCCGCCGCCGCCGTGACCGAAGACTTTATCCTCGACGAACGCTCGCGTGAGCTGATCGTGGAAGAGCCCCGCCTTCGCACGCTCATTCGCATGGGCAGGCTCGTAGACAGGGTGCGCAAGTACAATTCCATACCCTCCGTGCCGAACGGACCGTCGTCGGGAGGCACCATCCAGGATTTCAACCGCTACTGGCCTATCCCACAGAAGGTGATCGATGCCAACACCGGTGCCACGTTCGAACAGAATCCCGGTTACCCTTGATAATGCCGGCAGTCCATTTCAATGCAATCGACATGAAAATCTTGAAACATGCAATCCAGAAGAACATTTCTTAAATACAGCGCATTATTATCGGGCATCGCCGCCGGGTTCGACGCCGTGGGGCAGCCGGCGCAGCGCAGTATTCTGCTCCGGTCGTCGTGGCAGGTAGAAAACATCGGCGACATCGGGCACACGCCCGGTGTGATTACGCTGTTGGAGCAGTATTATCCTGATGTGGAGATTCGTTTGTGGCCGGTGGATATCGGCAAGGGCGTGGACCAGATGCTGGCAAAGCGCTTTCCGAAACTGAAAATCATCACCGCAGAAGCGGATATCAAAAAGGCATTCGATGAGTGCGCATTCATGCTCCACGGCTCCGGGCCGTCGTTGGTGAGGGGTAAGGACCTTGCATTATGGAAAGAGCAGACCGGTAAGCCATACGGCATTTACGGCATCACTTTCCCGGGGGTATACGGCCTGCCTGCCGACCGCTGGAAGTTCAGGCCCGAGGATATTACCATTATGACGGAAGCGAAATTCGCGCTCTTCCGGGACTCGGCCTCGCTGGAATTCGCCCGCGATAAGGGTGCGAAATCGCCCATTATGGAGTTTTGTCCCGACGGTGCGTTCGCTGTGGACCTGAAAGACGACGAAAAAGCGGAGGCGTTCCTGAAAACCCATAACCTGCAAGAAGGTCAGTTTGTGTGCGTGATCCCGCAGCTGCGCTTCACGCCCTGGTGGGAGCTGCCCCGCAAAAAACAGCAGCCCAATGCCGGCAAACACGCCCGCAACGAAGAAATGAAGGAGCATGATAACGCACCGATCCGCGCGGCGATTGCCGCCGTGGCCCGGCAAACCCCCTACAAGATTCTAATCGTGCCGGAAAACGAAACGCAGATGCGCATCGGGAAGGAAATGCTGTACGACCCCGTGCCCGACGATGTGAAGCAGAAAACCGTGCTCCGGACCGAATATTGGCTCACGGACGAGGCGATCAGCACCTATGTCCGCTCAGCTGGGCTGTTTGGCATCGAAATGCATTCACCCATCATGTGCATTGGCAACGGCATTCCGGCGATCGTATGCAGGTTTGAGGAGCAAACCAGCAAGGGTGTCATGTGGCGGGATATCGGCCTGGGCGAGTGGCTTTTCGATCTCGATCACCCGGAAGACATCGACCGCCTCGTGCCTGCCGTGCTCGATATGCTTACCAATAAAAAAGCAACTGCCCAAAAGGTGGAAAAGGCGCTCGCATTTGTGCACAAGCGCCAGAAAGAAACCATGGCATTGATGCAGCCATACGTGAGTTAGTTTTTATTTATCCCAAAAAAACATCATCCATGAATTCGAACAACCGAAGAAACTTTATCAAAAACGCAGCCGCGATGGCGGGCCTGCTCATGATTGGTAAAATAGCGCAAGCCAAAGCCGATCCGACCATCCTGTTTGTATCGGGCTGGCAGGATGTGAATATCGGGGATATCGCCCATACGCCCGGACTGATCGCCCTGCTTAAAAAGCGGTTGCCGCAGGCGAAGCTGATCCTCTGGAAAAAAAGCAAGAGCGATTTCGCCGAAGGTATGCTCAAAAAGCATTATCCCGATTTGCAGATCATTCACGGACAGGTAAATAAAGCCGGCGAACCGCAATCGGAAGAGGTGAAAAAGGCATTTGCGCAGGCCGACTTTTTCTTGCACGGCTCGGGGCCGTCGGTCGTCGCGGCCGATTACCTGGATAGCTGGCAGAAGCAAACCCAAAAGCCTTTCGGGATTTTCGGGGTTACCATCCAGGATATCAGCCCGGACCTGAAAAGGATCATTCAGAACGCCTCGTTCATTTTCACGCGCGAAACCGCGTCGATCGGAAAGCTGAAAGAGGCGGGCCTGGAAGGTAAGCACATCGCATTTGCACCGGACGCCACATTCGCGATGGACATTCACGACGATGCGGCTGCGGCCAAGTTCATCGCAGACAACAAACTGACCGACCGCAAGTTCCTGTGCGTGATCCCGCGCTTGCGCCGGACACCTTATTACAAAATCCGGCCTAACAATGCCGGTTGGAGCCCCGAACGGATCCGCGAGGTGGACGAGCTCAACGACAAATGGAAAGAGATCGACCACGCCAAACTCCGTGAAGCAATGGTGACGTGGGTACGCAAAACGAAAGGGAAGGTGGTGGTATGTCCCGAAATGACCTACCAGCTGGACGTGATGGACGAGCTGCTCATTAATCCGCTGCCTGCGGACGTGAAGCCGCATATCGTGAAACATGGCTACTGGTTACCGGACGAGGCCGCATCGCTGTACAAAAGAGCGCAGGCCGTGCTGAGCTTCGAGTGCCATTCGCCCATTATCGCCGCCACCAACGGAACGCCGTGCTTTTACCTGCGCCAGCCCGAGGATACCATTAAAGGTCAAATGTACTACGATCTCGGCCTTTCCGACTGGACATTCGAAATCGAACAAACCACCGCCGGGCAGATCACAGACCGCCTCATGAAAGTGAACGCCCAATACCCCGCCGCTCAGAAACAGGTGGCCACCGCAATGGGAAAGGTGAAGGAACGCTATGACGAAACGTTCAGGATTTTGGCTGAAAAGGTTTGAAAAAGGGCTTCTGGGGTTTCTCCGTTGCTTCCCGGGAAACCCCGCTACCGGCGCCTACTAAGCTTGATCGCCCGCTCGATGCGCGGGCGGTTGTATCTTTGCAGTAATATCGGATATAAATTCAGCATGATATTCAATGCCAGCAACCAAATGGATTTATTGAACCCGTATTCAATCGCCACGAAAACGTTGAATCCGAGCACGATGATAAAAATAATCAAATGCCCTAGCTCGGATTGCTTTGTATTGTAATGCAGTTGCTGCAAAGTCTGGGGATTCTTACCAATCGGGTTCGACTTTTTATTCAGCTTTTCCCAACCGACCCATACCAGCACTTTCCTGAAAAAATTGATGCCCAGGTACTCATATATTTTCCCGCTGCGCTCCCAGGCTTTTGCACGGTAATAGGGTCCCGAAAGCGGGCTTTTCAATGTTTGGGTAAACCAAAGCACGCAGCCCATTAGCAAAAAATTGAGTATCCAGGCAAACGAAAAGCCTCGCATATCAATAAAATACGCCACGGCGTAAACGAGGGCAATGGTAGCAATGATGATAATCGCCAGAGTGAGCGTTTTTCGCATGGATAGGGGTGGTAGTAACTGCGGGTAATCTTACCAAAAACCAGGCGGATTTCAAAACAGCTGCTGCGCTGCGAGGCGGTTACGGAACAGGGACATTACCGATTTTTGGTCGTTATAAATTATATTAGCAGGCTCGACGAACAATATCAATTAATATTCCAGATACTAACCAGTCCGACATTGAGTTCAGTACAATCCTTCATGAGCGGGATCATCCATCGGAATCCCGGCGAAAATGAATTCCATCAGGCAGTCCATGAGGTCGCCGAAACCATCATTCCATTCATTGACAGTCATCCGCAATACCAGAAGGCCAAGATTCTCGAAAGAATCGCAGAGCCTGAGCGGGTTATCATTTTCAGGGTTCCCTGGATGAACGACCAGGGCGAAGTGGAAATCAACCGCGGATACCGTATTCAGATGAACAGCGCGATCGGTCCTTACAAAGGCGGTCTTCGTTTTCACCCTTCGGTAAACCTGAGCACGCTCAAATTTCTTGCTTTCGAACAAATATTTAAGAACAGCCTCACGCAGCTTCCCATGGGGGGCGGAAAAGGAGGGGCCGATTTCGATCCGAAAGGACGGTCCGACCGCGAGGTAATGTTCTTCTGCCAGAGCTTCATGACCGAGCTGTTCCGTCACATCAGCTCCGACAACGACGTGCCCGCGGGCGATATCGGTGTAGGTGCAAGGGAAATCGGTTTTCTTTTCGGTCAGTACAAGCGGCTCAAAAACGAATTTACCGGGGTATTGACCGGCAAAGGCGCCAGCTACGGCGGAAGCCTCATCCGGCCCGAAGCTACGGGCTACGGCGTGGTGTACTTTGTGCAGCAAATGCTCAACCAGCGGCGCGACAGCCTGAAAGGCAAACGCGTGGTCATTTCAGGATCGGGTAACGTGGCGCAATACACGCTCGAAAAGTGTATCGAACTCGGTGCAAAAGTGGTGACACTGTCCGACTCATCGGGATATATCTACGACGAGCAGGGTATCGACGCCGAGAAATTCGCCTACATCATGCGTCTTAAAAACGAAGAGCGCGGCCGGATCGACTCTTATGCTGCCAGGTTTGGATGTGAATTTGTAGCCGGCAAAACGCCGTGGGAAGTGCCATGCGATATTGCGCTACCCAATGCCACCCAAAACGAGCTGAATGCGGACGACGCCCGTTTGCTCGTTAAAAACGGTTGTTTCTGCGTGGCCGAAGGCGCCAATATGCCTTGCACGCCGGAAGCGATTGAGGTTTTCGAAAGCAACGACATCCTGTATGCGCCCGGAAAGGCGGCTAATGCGGGAGGTGTAGCGGTGTCTGGCCTTGAAATGTCGCAAAACTCGCTGCGCCTGTCGTGGTCACGCGAGGAAGTGGACAAGAAATTGCAGGATATCATGCTGAACATCCATTCGACCTGCCTGCGTTACGGGCGGCGACCGGACGGACGCCTGAGCTACATGCAGGGCGCCAATATCGGAGGCTTCGTGAGAGTAGCCGACGCCATGCTCGCACAAGGGCTCGTATAATGTAAAACCCCGGCGAATGCTTTTGAGCACACGCCGGGGTTTATACTATTCTGCCGCATCCATTAGCACACGTCCTTTCATTGATCCGGTTTCGGCCAGGTTCGTATGCAGCCGGAATGCCTCTTCCAATGCATGCGGGGTGTGGCCGCCGCGCCGGCAGGCGCGTTCGAAATAATCGGACAGCACATCGTGGTAATCGGGGTGTACGCAGTGGCGCAAAATGGCCTGTGCTTTTTGCCTCGGCGACATCCCTCTCAGATCCGCCAGCCCCTGTTCCGTCACAATCACATCCACATCGTGTTCCGAATGGTCCACGTGCGTAACCATCGGCACAATCCGCGATATTCTCCCGGCCTTTGCCACCGATTCGGTCACGAAAATGCTCAGGTAGCTGTTCTGCGCAAAGTCGGCGGAGCCGCCGATGCCGTTCACAATGTGGCTGCCCGAGATGTGCGAGGAGTTTACATTTCCATAAATATCACATTCCAAAGCTGTATTGATCGCGATGATGCCCAGCCGCTGGATCACTTCCGCGGCGTTGGTAATGTCTTGCGGCCGAAGCAGGATTTTGTGCCGGTAATGCTCAAAATCTGCGAAAACCCGCTGGTAGCAGTCGTCCGATAATGTCACGGAGCTGCCCGAGGCGAAGTCCATCTTGCCGCTGTCGATCAGCCGGAACGTACTGTCCTGCAACACTTCCGAGTACATCGTGAGGTGTTCGAAATCCCCTTGCGCGAGCCCGCTCAGCACGGCGTCGGCGATCTTGCCGATCCCGGCCTGGATGGGCCGGAGCGAGCGCGTCAGTCGGCCCACGGCGATTTCCTGTTCGAAAAAATGCAGCAGGTGCGAAGCGATCGCGTCAGCGGCCGCGTTGTCGCTCGTCGTTTCGGCCGGGCTGTCTTTCTGGTTCGTGAACACGATCGCCGCTATTTTCTCAGGATCGCAGGCGATCACATCCTGCCCGATGCGCTGCCACACTTCGGTAATGGGCAATATGGCCCGGCCGGTAGGGTCTTCGGGCAGGAACACATCGTGAATCCCGCGGATTTCGACCGGCACCGCCTGGTTAATTTCAACAATCACCGATTTGGCTTGCTGCACGAAAATGGCCGAATTACCTACCGAAGTAGTGGGGACAATGCTGCCGTCGGCGTCGATGGACGCCGCTTCGATGATCGCGATGTCGATGGGCGGTAAAAAGCCGTTGCGGATGTGGGCGGCCGTTTCGCTCAGGTTCTCGTCTATGTAGGGCAATCCGCCCTGGTTGATGATCGTCCGCATCACCGGATCGGATTGGAACGGAAGCCGCATGGCGATCGCGCCGGCGGTGGCCAGCGCGCCATCGGTTCCCTGCCCAAGCGATGCGCCGGTCATGAGAGTAATGCGGATGCGCTCGCTTTCGGCTATTTGGGCCAGTGCGGGCAGTACCGCCTTGCTGTCGCCCGAGCGCGTGAAGCCGCTCGCGCCGATCACCATTCCGTCGCGGATGAGCGCGGCCGCCTCGCGGGCGGGCATTATTCTGGAAGTAAGTTTTGTATGTTTAATTCTGGATGTATCGGGCATGACGTTTTGTTTTTCAGGTTGATGGATGTCGTTCCAATAACTAAGATCGGTTTCCTATCTCAAAATAAGCGCGATCCGGCGCCAAAAAACTTGACATGCCTTATGTCCTGATATGATCTGCGTCATAATCCGGGGAAGGGGTCGGCGAAGCGCGCGCCGCTCTCCATAAGCGCTATTTCCCGCGGCGTGCAGAGGCATGCTTCGAGTTCGCCCAGGATCTGCTGCTGGTTCAGGTCTTGTCCGATGAGCACCAGCTCGTTGACCCGGTCGCCAAACTCGCCCCATCGAGCCTCGATCGTGTCTCGATTGTCGATATACGCCTGGTAGCGCCGCCGCTGGTCTGCCGGCATGCTGGCCCACCATACGCCCGCCGACTCGGCCCGCACCGACCCGCCGGCCTGGCTCCAGTTCAATGCCTGACTGGCGCGCGATGCGAGCCAGAACAACCCTTTACTGCGGATAATGCCCGCCGGCCAGTTTTGCTGAATGTAGTCCCAAAAGCGTTTGGGATGAAAAGGCCGCGCATCGCGAAATACGAAAGAGCTGATGCCGTATTCGTCCGTTTCGGGCACATGGCCGCCGTTTTCTACTTTTTCCAACTCGCGTATCCAGCCGGCAGACTGCTCCGCCTGCCCGTAGTCGAACAATCCGGTATTAACGATCTCCCGGATTTCCACTTTTGAAAAACTGCTCTCGATGATCCGCGCACCGGGGTTCAGGGCATGGATGATCGCATGCAGCTCTTTCAGCCTCGAATGCGGCACGAGGTCGGTTTTATTGAGGATAATGACATTGGCAAACTCAATCTGGTCCGTGAGCAGGTTCACGATTGTGCGGTGGTCGTCGCCATCGCTCAGCGAGCGGCCGGAAATGGTATCCAGCGATCCGAAATCCGCGGCAAAATTGTACGCATCCACGACGGTCACCATACAGTCGATCGTCGCCCAGCGCGACAGGTCGATGCCGCTCTGCTCGTCCACGAAACTGAACGTTTGCGCCACCGGCACCGGCTCTGAAATCCCCGTGCTCTCGATCAGCAGGTAATCGAAGCGGTTTTCCTTGGCGAGCTTTTCCACCTCCACCATCAAATCCTCGCGCAGCGTGCAGCAAATGCAGCCATTCGACATTTCGACGAGCCTTTCCTCCGTGCGGCTGAGCGTATGCTGCCCTTCCACCAACCTCGCATCGACATTCACCTCACTCATATCGTTAACGATCACAGCCACTTTCAAACCGTGCCGGTGATGGAGAATGTGGTTCAGCAAAGTAGTTTTCCCAGCCCCGAGAAACCCGCTGAGGACGGTCACGGGCATTTTTTTCTGATTCATGAATGTAGCTTTATGGTTATGCAACAATGTTGCAAAATTATAAAGCTCACTTCGAAAATGCAACATTGTTGCATTTGTAATCAATGCGGTTCCGTGAGTTGCACCTTGAATTGATTTTTTGACTTTTGGCGATCCAGGTAAATCCTTGCCGTTTCGCTCATGGTGATGATGGCGCCACCCAGGATGACCAGGTCTTTGATTACCAGCCGCCCTCGCCCCGACAAGTAGGGGAACCCCGATTGTGCGTCGCCCAGCGAAGGCACCCAGGCTTCGGGCGTGGTGATCAGGAAGGACAGCGTGCCGAGCGTCATGATGAAAATCAGCAGGCTCGCCACCAGACTCGGCAGCGGCGCAACCTTGTACAAAGCTACGAGCACGGCCATGAGCACCAGAAATGTACCCAGCGCGTAGGAAAAGCCATAGGTATTGTTGGCGATATGCCACTCGTGATTGGCCGGGATGAGCTCACCTTCCTTGTTCATGTGACTTTTATAATCGCCCGGATGGCTGTAAAAGAAGGACATGAACGGACTATTGGCTACAAACGGTACAATGCCGTCGGCCTCGTAGGTGAAGAATTTAAGCCCGCCGATCCAAAGGAACACGACAACGATGCCAAAGCGCACCAGCTTTTTCCCCAACTGGTCGAGATTCGCGATACTGTTTATGATGGAAGTTTTCATGATGTAATGGTTTGATGCACCAAAATTACATCGTGCGCCAGCGGGCCGCCATGGACGAAAATGGCTATGGCTTGGACAAATCTGCCACAATGGAAATGCCCGTTTGCGCGCGGAAAGCCTGGGGGGATACTTTTGTCGCCTTTTTGAAAAACCGGCTGAAATAGTACTCATCCCTGAACTTTAGTGCATACGCGATTTCTTTGATGCTCTGCCTGGTTAAATGAAGCTGCTTTTTAGCTTCGAGCACCAGTCGTTCCTGAATCAGCTGCGAAGGTGTTTTCCGGAAATACCTGCTGCAACGTTTGGAAAAATTATTAGGAGACATTGCCAGGAGCCGGGCGTAGTCGTTGGGCTTGTGGAGATCGAGGTAGTGCTGGTCCAAAAGCTGCCTGAACTGCTCCATTTGTTCGTCTTTTTCCTTTGGGTCGTCAGTACTTTCGATCAGTTTGAGCTTAATGCTGCTCGATTTTGCCAGGAGTAGCTGGAGATAGGCCCGGAGGACAATTTCGGAAGGAGGCTCCTGCCGGAATTCGGCGTCGATGTCTTGTAGCAGATTCTCAAAAATGGCGATATCCCGTCCGGCCATCGGTACCGACGGCTGTATGTAGATGTTGTTGAATAACAGGCCATTGCAGGCCACTTCCGTGCGGTGATATTCGATGCAGTAGAAATCTCCGTGGAATTGCAGCATGGTTACCGTGGCCGGAACGTTTTGTTCCAGGTAAATGGCTTGCAGCGGGGTCGAGAATAGCAGAACGGGCCCGCGGTACGGAAATGCGCCGAAATCGGCATGGTACAAGCCCTCGCCTTCGGGAATAAAGAGAATGGTGTATTCAGAGAATTGCGTGGGACTCGCCAATTGGCCTGTATCCAGCTTTTTCACCCCGATCAGGTATTCTCCGGCCTTTGAAAATGCCTCATCCATTTGTCGTCCGTTGTGCTCCGTTGGTATTTCCGGCAAAGCTAATCACGGCAGACCTGCATTACCAACCGGTGTGAAATCAGCCATGCACATTTATTTTTCTGATCAAGTGTTATCTTCGCCCTTCGAAAAATCCCATGCGACGCATTCAACAGCATTTATGAAACGTGCCATCTTAAGAAAGTTAAAAAGAAACAGGTTGATCAACGGTGTGCGGCGCGTTTTGTACGCTACCACTTATTATAACCCCAAGTATCTCCAGATCCTCAAATGGGGTTTCAGTTCGAAGGAAGACACGAACTACACCTATGAGCTCAAAGATGGCAATGTAAGATATCTCGCACAAACGATCGCAGCCGTGACCGGCGAGCCTTTCGCGCGGGTGATGGGATATATCGAAGAAGCGCAGCACGACAAGGAACTGGAAAACCACGTCGTGGAAGCCATTAAAAGTTCGCCCTACACGGCATTTGCGGATTTCCGGACGGGCTTTGCCAAAAGGCTCGGCTGGTATGCATTTGTGCGCATTCTGAAACCGAGGGTGATCGTCGAAACCGGTATCGATAAGGGCCTGGGAGCGGTGATCCTTTGTGCCGGATTGCTGAGAAACAAAGCGGAAGGCCACGAGGGCGAATACTACGGCACCGACATTAACCCGGAAGCCGGATACCTGCTCACGGGCAAATACAAGGCCGTGGGCCACATTCTCTACGGCGATTCGATCAAAAGCCTGCAATCGTTCGATAGACAGATCGACCTGTTCATCAACGACAGCGACCACTCCGCTACTTACGAATACAACGAATACCAGACGATCAAGCCGCTGCTGACGGAAAAGGGCGTGATCCTGGGAGATAATTCGCACGTGACCGATAAGCTGTCGCAATTCTCGATCGAGAACGGACGCAACTTCGTATTCTTCCGCGAGGAGCCCCGAGAGCACTGGTATCCGGGTGGTGGTATCGGGATATCGTATTGATATAGTGGTAATTAAAAAGCGCAGGCCGGGAAAACTTTCCTGGCCTGCGCTTTTTAACGATGCATCTTAATTCCAGCCGTCGCCCACATCTTTGGCGACATTCGGATTGTAATTCTTCTCCACATCGGGAATCGGGAAGAGCATGTTTTTGTCCTGGAATGGCTGCTTGCCGTCTCCGGGCTCAGCTGCGCGCTGGGCATTGATCGTCTGCTTCGCAATGCCCCACCGGATCAGGTCGAAATAGCGGGTTTGTTCGCCGCACAGTTCCACCTGGCGTTCGCGCATGAGGATTTTCATCGCGTCGGCCTGCGCGCCGAGGGTGGTGTAAGCCACCGCGCCGGAGCGTTTGCGTACCTGGTTGATCAGCGCAAGCGGGTCGTTACCCGTTTTTCCCTGCTGAATGTGGGCTTCCGCCAGCATCAGCAGCACATCGGCAAAGCGGATTACCTGGCCGTTGATAGAGCTTGCAGGACCGCCGTAGGACGCGACTTCATTGTAGTACTGATATTTTTTCCAAACATAATAACCCTGCGGATCGTCGGCCTTGAATGGGAAGTCGATCGGGCCGCCTGCGCATTTCTGGCAATACTGAGTGTCGCCGCCGCTCTCTTTGCTGCCGTAGAATGTGAATTTGGCGCGCGGGTCGGTGTAGTTGGTGCCGTTCGTGGGGTTGGGGTATTGAAATGCTTTGACGATCGTCGTAGGAATGTATACGTTGAACCAGTCCTTGAAACCGTATTCCTGTGCGCGGTCGGAGTGCGTAGCCTTGCCGCCCCAAGTTTCCTGCCCGCCGAATACATAATACTGGTTTCCGATTCCCCAGTCGGTCCATTTTGCATTCATGATCTGGAACACATTCTCGGGGCTGCTTTGGTTGGTGGAGCTGAACAGGTTTTCGTACGCGGGATCGAGCGAGTAGGTGAAAGGCGCGCTCGTGAGCTGGGCGAGGGTGGTTTCGGCTTGTGCCCATTTTTTCTGGTACAAATAGGACTTCCCAAGCAATGCAACCGCCGCGCCTTTGGTAGCCCTGCCCAGGCCTGTGGCCGCGTCATAAGTGAGCGGAAGGTCGGCAGCGGCCAGTTTCAGGTCGTTTTCAATGGTAGCCCAGATCGCCTCCGTGGAAGCACGCGACGGATAGTTGTTCGCCACGGTGCTGTCGTAGGCCGTAATGAGCGGAGCCTTGCCCCACAGATTGACGATATTGAAATAAGCATAAGACCGCAGAAACCGCGCTTCGGCAATGTACTGCTTGGCAGCCTGCTGGTCGGCCGGGGTGGTGGGGTTCCACACGCCCGCCCGGTCGATCACCA
Organism: Dyadobacter fermentans DSM 18053; assembly: GCF_000023125.1. Lineage (NCBI taxonomy): Bacteria > Pseudomonadati > Bacteroidota > Cytophagia > Cytophagales > Spirosomataceae > Dyadobacter > Dyadobacter fermentans. The sequence goes on along the minus strand of NC_013037.1, from coordinate 2,705,522 downwards.
CGTTCGACCGGAGGATCAGCCGGTAAAGGCTGTTCCAAAGCTGCCCGATCTGCGCCTGGCTCGTCCCGAACGAATAGTCGGCCAGCTGCGCCATGTCGCCTTGCAGGTTGGTCGTTTTCTTGGCCTCATAACCCAGGAGGTCGAAAATGAAATAGTACTCGCGTGACCAGAGCCCGTTGTGCAGCAATGTGGCGTAAGTCGCGACTACGGCCTGGTTCAGCCCTTCGGAAGAGGTGAAGTAAGTATTATAATCGTAGCTGCTCTGGCTTTCCAGTTCCAGTTTGGATTCATCGCAGGAGGCCAGCTGGAATACGGTCGCCAGTGCTGCGAGATAATATATGATCTTTTTCATGTTCACTGTCAGAATAAGTTTTCTACAAATGATTAAAACCCGAGCTGTAAGCCGCAAAGCAATGTTCTGGGCTGAGGCAGCTGCTGGCGGTCGTCGATACCCCGCGAGAAAATGTAGCTTCCGCCGTTCTGGGTGCTTACTTCGGGGTCGTAGCCTTTGTACTTGGTGAACGTCAGCAGGTTTTGGGCCGCGGCGTAGATTCTGATGGTATTGAAAATTTTGCCGCCGCCAATGCCGCTGATCACGCTCTGGGGTAGGGTGTAGCCCACCGTGAGGTTGCGTACGCGCAGGTAAGCGCCGCTTTCGAGCCACCAGTCGGAAGGGCGGAGGTTACCGTCGCCGGTAGCGCTCTGGCCTGCACGCGGAAGTTCGGCGACATCGCCCGGCTTACGCCATCTTTTCAGGATTTCGGTAGAAGCATTGTGCCCTGTGGATTCATTGTCGGTCACGAATTTGAATGCATTCAGGATTTTCAAACCCGATACGCCCGATACGACGAGGTTCAGATCAAAGCCCTTGTAACTGGCACCGGCATTGAAGCCGTACACGATTTTCGGAATCGGGTTGCCGAGGATTTTCTGGTCGGTGGAGGTTACTTTGCCGTCGCCGTCGAGATCTTTGAATATGAAGTCGCCCGGCAGCAAGCCCGCCTGGTATTTGGTGGCGGCGTCGCCGCTTTGTTCGGCAGCGCTTTTGTTCAATGCATCTATCTCCGCCTGATCTTTTGCGACGTGGGATACCTCGTAGCCAAAGAACGAACCGATGGCCGATCCCGCTGCCGTGTAGGTAAATGTGGGCAGATTACTGAATGCCCCGGCCTGGATAGGCGCCGCAAATTCACTTCCCAGCGAGTTGACGATGTTTTTGTTGTAAGCCACGTTCGCACTTACATTATATTGAAAACCTCCACGGGCCTGGTCGCGATAGCCGACCGAAAACTCTACGCCCTTGTTTTGAGCGCTGGCCGCATTGGCGTATTTGCTGGGCTGGCCACCGCTGCCCGATGCGCCCGTGCTGCCCGAAACCGGGACACTTACGAGCAGGCCGGAGCTTTTGCGGTTGTACCAGTCAACAGTCACATTCAGGCGGTTGCTGAGGAACCCCAGGTCGAGGCCAATGTCCGTCTGGTCGGTCGATTCCCAGCGGATGTCGGGATTGGACAAGGTGTTGATCGTCGTGCCTGGGTAGAAGCCTTCGTTGGTACCCAGTGAATACACCAGGTTGCCGTTGGGGCTGCCGCTGTAAGTGAGTACGGATGTTACGCCGGTGGTGGGAATGGTATTGTTCCCGGTTCTTCCGATCCCCAGCCGCAGCTTGCCGTCGCTCAGGAAAGCAAGGTTGTTTTTGATAAAATCCTCATCCACAAACCGCCACGCCAGGCCCAGACCGTAGAAATTCCCGAACCGGTTGTTGGCACCAAAGTTGGAGGCACCATCGCGGCGGAAGCTTCCCGTCAGAATGTATTTATCGGCATAAGTATAACCGAGGCGAGCGAAATACGAGATCACCGACGAGCGTGCATAGCCATAGTTCGAGCCGGTAACCGCCTGCGATTGCGCCACGCTGATGTTCTGAATGGCGTCGTTGGGAATTCTAGTACCGGTCGCATTCAGGCCGGACGAGTTGCCCGGATCGAGGTAGCTGTTACCGAGGGTTGCCGAAACGCTGTGTCTTCCAAATACCTTATTATAGGAAAAGTAGTTTTCGAGCGTGTAAAACGAATAGTTGCTGAAACCGAGGGTAGCCTGCTGCGGATTGGTCAGGTTGTTGCCCGCCGTGTAGCCGTACTGGTAGCCACGGCTTTTGCCGCCGCCGATCTCGGCCGAAAACTGCGTACGGAAACGCAGCCCGCCGAGAATATCCACTTCGGCAAAAAACTGCGGGAAGAACACGAAGCCGGTGTTTACCGGGCGGTTCAGGTTAATGGCCGCCAGCGGGTTGTTACCATTGCTGAAATCGTCCACATTGGTCGTGTTGGAGTAGCCGCCGGGGATCGTGGGATCGTAAATGGGCTTGTAGGGCGCATAGTACACCGCGTCGGAAATGCTGGCGATCTGGCCATCGTCCTTCGTGTAGCGGATGTTCAGGCTTTGTCCCAACCGGAAGCGGCCCAGCGTTTCGTCCAGTGCAAAACGGGCATTTACCCGGCTGTTGGCGAAGTTTTTCACAATGGCCTGCTGTTTAATATAGCTGATCGAAAAGTTGTAGGACACTTTTTCACCGCCTCCGCTGATATTCAAATCGTTTTGCGAAACCAGGGCGGGCCGGAATATTTCTTTCTGCCAGTCGGTGCGGTCGGTGGTGACGTCAGGCGTGTTGAATTTGGCGGGCAATGCGGAATTGGTCGTAGCCGCGAAATCTTTCAGCAGGTCCACATATTGCGCCGCATTGAGAAGGTCCAGCGTTTTCCATGCTTTGGCAACACCCCATTGGGTATTGAAATTAATACGCGGCGCGCCCGATTTGCCCCTCCGGGTGGTGATGATCACCACGCCGTTCGCCGCGGCAGAGCCGTAAATGGCGGTGGATGAAGCATCTTTCAGGATCGTAATGTTTTCGATATCCTGGGTCGCCAGGGTGTTGAACATCGTTTTGCTGCCCTGGATACCGTCGATCACGTAGAGCGGGTCCACACCCGTGAACGAGCCGGTACCGCGGATAAGGATCTGGGCGTCCGCGCCGGGTGTGCCGTTGGATTGCAGCACCTGCACGCCGGCCGACTTGCCGATCAGCAGTTGCGAAGGGTTGGTAGCGGTGTTTGCACCGGCATCTTTAGAGGAAACAATGTCCACCGAGCCCACCACATCCTGCTTCCGCGAACTACCGTAGCCGATCACCACCACCTCGTTGAGCGATTTGAAATCGGGGGTCATCGATACATTCACCACAGCCTGGTCGCCTACGGCAACTTCCTGCGTTTTATAACCTACGAAGCTGAACACCAGCACCGGTTCCACATTGTTCACTTCCAGTTCGTAATTCCCGGAAGCGTCCGTGAGCGTACCGAGCTGCGTGCCTTTCAGGCGTACACTCACGCCCGGGAGGCCGTCGCCATTTTCGTCGCTTACTTTTCCTTTCAGCACCAGCGCCGCCATGTCCCTCATTTGAATCTGGAGTTGTCCTGCACTTTTGGTTTGAAGTTCCTTACTGGCTTTGAGCAGTATACGTCCCGAAGGTGTCACCTGGTAGGAAATCTGCAATGGTGTGAGCAGCTGCTGCAATGCGGCCGACAATTTTTGGTTGACAACATGGATCGCCACCGGCCGCGATGCCCGGATGGCCTTGTTGCTGTATACGAACCTGACGTTCGCTTTCTGCTCCAACTGGTCGAGGACCGTTGCCAGCTCCACCTTGTCGGCATGGAGCGTGACGTTCCGTTCCAGTACTTCCTGCGCTTTACTGACGTGCGCGGCGTAGGTGAGGCCGGAGAAAACAATCGAAAAGATGAGCTGGGCCAAAGTGATTCTCATGAGCAAGCAAAGCGACGCCCGGTTTTTTCGGTATCGGTTTTTTTTCATAGTTTAGACAGGTTTTTTATAACTAATGAATGTCCCGCTGCCGCATCTTGGCGGATTTCCGGCAGCAGGAAGAAACAGACCGGCAGGGTAACTTTCTGCCGGTTTCTTTTTGGGCGTTGGACAGGTCTAATGCATAGCGTTCTGTTTAGGTGAAACCATCTTTTATCTGCAACCGGCCGCTGAGACCAGGATACGCGTTCCCTGCACCTGATAAGAGCCGTCGTTCGACTGGCAGATCAGGTCCAGCTGATCGAACAGCGACATGTCGGTCAGGTCGCCGGTGAATGTGCATTCGTTCACAGCCTCGCCCGAAACCACGATATCCACGCCATAGGCAGCTTCCAATCGTTCAAAAATGCTGGGCAGCGCCACGTTTTTGTAAATGGCCGACGGCTGGTCTACCGGCGATGTCAGCAGCACGGGCTTGTCTACAAGGCTGGTCATCAGGTGCCCGCTTTCTTCAAAGTAGGTCACGCGCTGGTTGGGGGTCAGGATCACGCCTTTGTTGAACTGGTGGCGGTTTTCGGAAGCGGGCTCTTCGGCATTTTCGTTTTCAAATACGGACACTTTGCCGCAAACCACTTCCACCTGCATCTGGCGATCGTCGCCGCCCTCTTTTACCCAGAAACTCGTGCCCAGCACCCGGGTGACCAGTTTTCCGCTGTACACGAAAAATGGCCTTTGACTATCCTTCATAATGCTGAAAAACGCATCGCCTTTGAGCTGCACCTCGCGTTTGCCCGGGGAAAACCGGCGCGGGTAGGTCAGCGCGGCACCGGGGGCGAGCGTCACCTGGCTGCCGTCATCCAGTGTGATGACCATCCGCCGGCTGGTCTGATTGCTTTTAGCCACGAGGCCTTCCCGGCCAGGCTCCAACAGCAATGGCCCCTTGGCAGCCGACGGAGAAGCGGGTTTGGCAGAGAAAAAATAGACCAGGGATAGCGAAACGACTACCGCCGCAGCGGCAATGGACGCATACATACGCACCGTTACCCACCTCGAAACCGTGCGTCCGCGCGGGCGTGTGTCGTGCTGAATGGCTGTCCACATTCTTGATTTAAGGAGCGATTTTTCGGAGTCGGTCAGCTCCGTTTGCGACATGCCGCTGTCTGCCTGTTCATACCATTGGTGAATGCGATCCACCTCGGCGGGCGTACACTTTCCCTCTCGGTATTTTAGAAGCAGGTTTTCAATTTCGTTATAGTTCACGGGGTTCGGGGTTGGCTGGCACAGATTACCATCATCTGATTCAACCTCTAAACCGTATTAGCGCGCAGTAGTCCCTGAATGTTTTTAAATTAAATAGGAAAATTTATATGTAAGAGGCGAATGGAAGTTAAACTTCTTATAATAGTGCAATGAGAGGCAATGCACTCAGGCAAGGAAGCTTAGCAGGAGGATGAGCATGGTTTCGTTCAGATATTCCCGCACAGCTTTGGAAGCTTTGCCGAGATGGTATTCAACCGATTTATCCGAAAGGTTCATGAATTCGGCGATCTGTCCGACCGTCCAGCTTTCGATGCGGCTGAGTTTGAAAATTTCGCGGGTTTGGGGAGGGAATGGTTTGAGGCTTTCGTCAATGCTGTGCAATAGCTCGTTGTAGGCGACCTCGTCGTCGGTGCAATGGTCGGCCTGGCTGGCAAATGCCTGATAGTAAGCCAAATATCTGCTTCTGGGGCCTGCTTTGCGAATCCAGTCGATCACCTCGAAGCGCACCGCCGAAAAAAGGTAGTAGTTCAGCGCGGTGCCCGGCAGCGTGCGCCGCTCGTTCCAGAGGCGGGTGAAAATGTCCTGCACAATCTCTTCGGCAATGTGTTTTTGCCCGAGCTTGTGGAGTGCAACCTTGTAAAGCGGGTACCAGTATTGGTCATAAATGGCGGTAAATGCCCATTCGTGCCCGGAGCGCAAAGCTTCTAGCAGTTGCTGATCAGAAACTTTTCGGTTATCCGGTATCACAGCTTAGAGGTGTCAAGTGTACATTTTTGACAAAGTTATATTTTTTAAATCAATATTTACATTTTAATCCAAGCCTGTCCGGATAGTTGGACAGGCTTGGGGAGGTGCTCTGGAAAGATTTCCTTTTGCAGGAGTTCCAGGTATGCACGGGCTGCTATTTCGTGATCAGCGGTTGTCTGCGGTTTTTCAGGCGGACCGACGACGGTTCCGAGCAGATTTTGCAGTTCGGGATTCCGGGCTGGTAGTTGAGCGACTACCAGAGCTTCGAGCATCAAAAACCTTCCGAATACAATATCCAGGCCGTGCACGACACCGAAGTGCTCGTACTGCACCGGGCCGACTATGAGATGCTGTTCGACGAAGTGCCGGAACTGAACCGGTATTTCCGGCTCATGATGCAGCGCGATTATACGGCCTCGCTTAAAAAAATAGAGCTGCTCCTTTGCGAATCGGCAGAAGACCGGTTCAGGCAATTTGTAAGACATTACCCTGATTTCGTTCAAACGGTGCCGCAATACATGCTGGCGTCGTTTCTGGGCATCACGCCCCAGTTTCTCAGTATGCTGCGGGCGCGGAAGGACCTGCATTCCGGCCAGTGACCGGATGCCATACCGCGCTGAGCCCCAATGTCGTCCGGGAAGACGTTGCTCAACTACCCGGCGGTTAGATTTAGCCAAAGCCGGCTTTTAACTTATGATAGGTGTAATACCGGTCACTTGGGGCTTTTGGTAAATACGCTAAAACGGGAAATCCATGAAGTTGCGGATGGAGCAGGTTGCGTTTTGGAGAAGCAGTGCGGCGGCGGCGTGTTTGTGCGTGCTGCTGCTGGCGGCTTGCGGCGTCGAAAAGCCGGAGGCGGTGGAAGCAGCCATGCAGGAGATACCCGAGGAACTGGATTTTAACTACGACGTAAAACCGATCCTGTCCGACAAATGCTTCGCCTGCCACGGGCCCGATACCAAAAAGCAAAAGGGCGGCTTGCGGCTCGATACCGAAGAAGGCGCATACAGCGCATTGAAAGACGCGCAAGAGCGACACGCCATCGTCCCCGGCGACCTGGCCGCGAGCGAGGTGTACACGCGCTTCATCGCATCCGACCCCGAATTGAAAATGCCCCCACCGGCTTCCAATCTCACATTATCCGCGAAAGAAATAGCGGTACTCACCCGCTGGATCGAGCAGGGCGCGAAATACAAGCCACATTGGTCGTTCATCAAACCCGAAAAGGCGCCATTGCCCAAACCTGAAATGGCCAACTGGGCCCGGACGCCGATTGACCATTTCATTCTGAAACGGCTGGACGACGTGAAAATGAAGCCCTCCGCCGAAGCAACCCGTGAGGACCTTATCCGCCGAGTGAGTTTCGATCTTACCGGATTGCCTCCCTCGTTGGCGGAAATAGATGCATTCGTAGCCGATCGATCACCCGAGGCCTATGACAAGCTCGTGGACAGGCTGCTGAAATCCCCTGCTTACGGCGAACGGATGGCGAGCGAATGGATGGACATAGCGCGCTACGCCGACAGTGACGGTTACCTCGACGACAAGCACCGCGATTTTTCGCCCTGGCGCGACTGGGTGATCAGCGCTTTCAACCGCAATTTGCCCTACGACAAGTTTATGACAATGCAGCTGGCAGGCGACCTTTTGCCCGGTAAAACGAAGGAGAGCATTCTTGCCACCGCGTATAACCGCCTGCACAAGAAGAGCTCCGAAGCGGGGATCGTTTTCGAGGAGTACCGGGTCGAATACAATGCGGACCGTGTGCAAACGGTGGGGCAGGGCGTAATGGGCCTTTCGCTCCAATGCGCCCGCTGCCATGATCACAAATATGACCCGATCAGCCAGGAGGCATACTATAAGATGTTCGGGCTGTTCAATAGCACCAACGAAACGGGCAGCCCCGTGTATGGCCCCGACCAGACCCCCGGCCCCGCATTGCTGCTCACCACGAGTGAAAACGAGGCAATGCTCCGGTTTTTCGACCGGCAGGTTACCGGCCTCAGCAACCGGCTTGAAAATGAAGCCAAAGCCGAGGGAAGCGATTTCGACAAATGGCTGCACGGCGGAAAGCTCTCGGCCAAACTGCTGGACCAGAAAGCGCGTGAAGGACTGGTTGCATCCTACTCTTTTGACAAATCATTTAAAACCGCCGGCGGGAAGACGGTCATGCCCAACGAGGTCCGACCAAACCAGCTGGCGCAATGCAACGAGCTGATTCTGAAACCCGGAGTGAAAGGGAATGCCTATTTCGTGTCGGATTACAACTCCATTAAACTGGGAAATAACATCGGCTGGCATGAAAGGACGGAGCCGTTTTCGGTTGAATTGTGGATCAATCCGGCGAATGTGTATCCCGACGCCGGGGTTTTCTACCATTGCGAAGACCTGAGGCTGGGCTACAAAGGTTACTCCTTGCGGCTGGCTGACAATAAGTTACAGTTCATTGTCGCGCATTCTTACCCGCAAAACGCCATTCAGGTGAGCACGGTGCTGGCAATGCCGGTCCGGAAATGGACGAAGGTGACGGTCACCTACGACGGATCGAGCAAGGCGGCGGGGGCGAAAATCTATCTGAACGGCGAAGCGGCCAAAACGAAGGTCGATTTCGATAATCTTTATAAAGGGATTTTGTATGAAAAAGACATTCATACTTACGGTTTTGACGGTTTCATGCTTGGCCAGCGCAACCTGCTGATCCCTTTCAAAGACGGAGGGATTGATGAACTGAAAATTTACGACAAAGCGCTGACGGCACTTGAAGTCCTGTATAACTACCATCCGCAAAAAGCGGGCGAAATGTTGAAAACGCCCGCTGCTCCGGCAAACCTGGCCATGTTGAAGGATTTTTACAACACCCATTTCAATGCGCGGCGACGGGTGCTCCGCGACTCGCTCAAAGCCGTTATGGACCGGCAGAACAAACTGGTCAACAGCATTCCCGAGCTAATGGTGATGGGCGACCTGCCCAAGCCCCGGCCCACCTACCTGCTCGCGCGCGGTGCGTACAATGCGCCCGGCAAGGAGGTAACGCCCGGCGCTCTCGACGCGGTTATGCCCTTTGAAGGGAAATATCCCCGTAACAGGCTGGGACTGGCCAAATGGATTTTTGATAAAGACAATCCCCTCACAGCGCGTGTATTCGTGAACCGGATCTGGCAAATGCATTTCGGAAACGGGATCGTGCGCTCATCGGCCGACTTCGGCAACCAGGGCGATTTGCCGACCCACCCGCAGCTGCTCGACTGGCTGGCCGTCGATTTTATGGAATCGGGCTGGGATATCAAAAGGCTGCATAAGCTGATCGTACTGTCGGCCACCTACCGGCAAACGTCCCGCGTGACGCCCGAAAACCTCGAAAAAGATCCCGGCAACGAGCTGCTCGCAAGGGGCGCGCGGTTCAGGTTTACGGCGGAAATGGTGCGGGATAATGCATTGTCAATCAGTGGACTGCTGGTGGACAGGCTGGGCGGGGAAAGCGTGTACCCCTACCAGCCCGCGGGCCTCTGGGACGAGCTGAGCGACAAGGTTTGGCGCTACAAATACCAGCAGGAACCGGGCGACGGGCTCTACCGCAGGAGCCTGTACACGATTTGGAAAAGAACGTCCCCGCCGCCTTCCATGCTCATTTTCGATGCGCCTGAACGGGGCGAATGCGTGGCCAAACGCCGCTCTACCAGCACGCCGTTGCAGGCATTGGTGATGCTCAACGACCCGCAATATGTGGAAGCCGCCCGCGCCCTCGCCGAACGCGTGCTGCACGAATGTCGGCACAACGATGCAAAGCCGGTGGACGTGGCGTTCAGGCTGATTACCGGCCGGCATCCCGATGCGAAAGAGCGGCAAATACTCGCTGATTTTTACGCCGACGAACTGAAACGCTTCCGCGCCAGGCCCGCGCAGGCGCTCGAATACCTGAGCACGGGCGAGCGGAAGTGGGACAGGGCATTGCAACCGGAGGAAATAGCCGCTTTGGCAACGGTGTCCAACTCGGTGATGAATACGGATGAGGGATATACCCGCAAATGAACGCTGAACATGGAAGATCTTAAAACGATACTTACGCAACTCAACCGTCGCGACTTCCTCACGAAGGCTGGCCTCGGCTTCGGCTCCATTGCGCTTTCGAGCATTTTGCAGGCGGGCACCACGCGGGGGCGGGAGGATAATGCGGTCGATGCGGCCGTAGCGCCGTTTGTGCGCGGGCCGCATTTTTCGCCCAAAGCCAAGCGGATCATCTATCTTTTTCAGAGCGGCGGGCCTTCACAGCTTGAAACATTCGATTACAAGCCTGCATTGGCCAAATGGCACGGCCAGGAAATCCCCGATTCCATCAAATCGACACAGCGGAACTCGGGAATGGTGGCGGGGCAATCCACTTTCCCGCTCGTTAAATCGATTTACGATTTCAAACAATATGGGCAGTCCGGTGCGTGGGTGAGCGAGCTTTTGCCCTACACGGCGGGGATCGTGGATGAGCTTTGCATTGTTAAATCCGTTTTTACGGAAGCGATCAATCACGAGCCGGCGGTGATGTTCGTGCAAACCGGCTCCCAGCAGAGCGGGCGGCCATCCATGGGCTCCTGGCTCAGCTATGGCCTCGGGTCGGATAATGAGAACCTGCCGCATTTTATGGTGCTGATTTCCAAGGGTGTGAGCGGCGACCAGCCGTTGAGCACCGCAGCCTGGGCCAACGGCTTCCTGGCATCGCACCACCAGGGCGTGCAGCTTCGTACGGGCAAAGATCCCGTGCTTTATTTACAAAATCCTTACGGCGTGCATAAGGAAGACCGCCGCCGTGCATTGGACCGCATCAAAGAACTGAACGAACACCAGTTTACGCTGTGGGGCGACCCCGAAATCCAGTCGAAAATAAGTCAATACGAAATGGCTTATAAAATGCAGACATCCGTGCCCGACGCGGTGGATATTGCGGACGAGCCCGACTACATCTATAAAATGTACGGAGAAGACGCCCGCCGGCCCGGCACGTTTGCCGCCAATTGCCTGCTCGCGCGCCGGATGGCCGAGCGCGACGTGAAATTTATCCAGCTCTATCACATGGGCTGGGACCAGCATGGTAATCTGCCCAAGAACATCGCCAGCCAGGCCAGGGACGTCGATCAGGCGTCGGCTGCATTGGTGCAAGACCTCAAACAGCGCGGGCTGCTGGAAGATACGCTGGTGGTGTGGGGCGGAGAATTCGGCCGTACCAGCTTTTCGCAGGGCAAGCTCACGGCCGATAACTACGGCCGCGATCACCATCCCGGATGCTTCACGATGTGGATGACCGGTGGAGGCATTAAAACCGGCCAGGTGTACGGCGAAACCGATGAATTCAGCTACAATGTCGTGAAGGACGGTGTGCATGTGCATGATTTCCAGGCGACATTGCTGCATCTCTTCGGCCTCGACCATGAGAAACTGGTTTTCAAACACCAGGGCAGGCGCTACCGGCTAACCGACGTCCACGGTAAAGTAATAAAGGGACTGATCGCCTAGCCGGCCTGCAAATGGGTTCTCAGCTCGGGAATATTTTACCGATAATCTTCCCTATTTCGATAAAATCGTCGTGGTTGCTCACCGAGCGCCGTTCGGTCTGGTCATCGTCCTGCTGCGAGAACGGGAATATGAGCAGGAAGTTATTGTCGCGCGAATGCTGGTTGAGAAAATCCGGAATACCGCCCATTTGCGGGAAGTAGGAAACCATTCCGCGTTTCGCCATGAACACGATCAGCCCTTCGTCGGCCGAAAGCTGCGCGGCGGCTTCTTCGGCCTCGCGCCAGTTTGCGACCGTATGCAGCGACGATTCGATATTTGATTTGCTCAGCACGCGTTTGATAATCCGGATCACCTGTTCGCCGCCGTAAAAGCTCATTTCGGCGCTTGAATTCTTCGCGATGTTCCATACCCGGAGCAATGCGTGGAAAAATCCCGGTTCTCTTTCGGCCCGGGCGGGAATCAGTACCACGTAGCGCTTCACGGTGGAAATGGGCTGTGCGGCGTGGTAAATCAACGTGTTTACGTTGTCGTTTTGCAAATAGCCGTTGTAAAGATTGTATATAAATGATGGTGTAAATCCTTTTTCGGGTTGAAGGCCGATCAGCAGATCGGTAATGCGTTGCTCCTTGATCACATTGCTGATGCCGCTCGAAACGTCCTGATCGTAGCGTGTCACCTGCTGAATGGCCACATCCGCGGCAGCACCGGTGTCGACCGCGATGTGGAGCGTTTTTTCGGCGTTTTTAACCGATGACTCGTTTTTGTCATCATTCACGACATTGAGCGCCAGTAAACGGTCGTCGTTGTGGCCTGCCTTGATCATCAGTCCCAGATTCACCAGTTTTTCAACCGTTTCCTCATAATTCACCGCGATCAGGATGCTCTCGTTTTCGCGGTTAATCCCCGAGGCGGTGTTCTCCTTATCAGCCTCGGCGATCTTCTCGCCGCTCGACATCGACACGAAGGACGAGATCGTACAGGAGATCAGGATCAGCAGAATGCTGCCGTTGAGCACGTGCTCGCTCAAAAGGCGGACCGGCTCGCCCGCAGGCGTTTCCGAAATGACGATGTTGTAACCCACCATTACCGCCGCAAGCGTAGCCGCCGCCGACGCGGAGCTCATGCCGAAAATCAGCATTCCCTCGTCTTTGGTGAGTTTGAAAGTCTTCTGCGTGAAAATCGCCGCGAGGTATTTCCCGCCGATGGATGCCACCAGCATCACGGCCGCCACCCCAACGGTTTCCCAGCTTTTGACAATCACTTTAAAATCAATGAGCATCCCCACGCTGATCAGGAAGAAGGGGATAAAAATGGCATTACCCACAAATTCCACCCGATTCATCAGCGACGACGAATGCGGAATGAGGCGGTTCAGGGCCAGCCCCGCGAAAAACGCCCCGATAATGGCCTCGATCCCGGCCAGCTCGGCCAGCACAGCCGCGAGGTAAATCATCACGAGCACAAAAATGTACTGCGATATTTTGTCCTCCACCCGTTTGAAAAACCACCTTCCGATGATCGGAAAAACGAACAGTACCACGAGACTGAATGACAGCACCGATACAATGAGGCGTATCCAGAAAGCGCTGTCCACCGCGCCCTGCGTCATCCCGACCACCACCGCCAGCACGAGCAGGGACAGCACGTCGGTGAGCATTGTGCCGCCCACGGTAATGTTCACGGAGAGGTTTTTGGAAATACCCAACTTGCTCACGAGCGGGTAGGCGATGAGCGTGTGCGAGGAAAATAGACTGGCAAAAAGAACGGTGGTGAGGATCGGGAAACGCAGCACATAGTAGCCGCCCAGCAGTCCGAGGACGAAGGGAATGGCGAATGTGTAGGCCGTAAAACCAATGCTTTTCCATTTATTCTTCTTGAAATCGCCCATATCGATTTCCAGCCCGGCCAGGAACATGATGTACAGCAAGCCGGTTGTGCCGGTTACTACCACGCTGCTGTCGCGCGCGAGGAGGTTGAGCCCGTTGGGGCCCACGAGCGCGCCGGCAATGAGCAAGCCGAGCAAATGCGGCACCTTGATCTTGTTCAGCAATAGCGGCGCACCGAGGATGATGATGAGCTCGATGAGGAATTTCAGTACCGGGTCCTCAATAGGCAGTGACCCGATGTGGATGTTCAATAATTGCATGGCTAGCGGGTCGCGAGGCGGGTTAATTCAACTGAGAACTTGGCGTTGCAAGCATTGGCAATGCTGATCGTTTGCATGCCCTTGATCAGGTTTCCGTTGGCACGGCCCAGCTCGACGCTCATGTCCGTCATTTTCGCAGACGACGAATCGCTTTTGTAATGCAGCCTGATTCCCGTGCTGTCATAACTGGCCGAATATACCCGGATCAGTTTGTTATTGTTGAAAACCCGCGTGAAAAGTCCCGTGGAGTCGCTCACGAATTCCCAGGCATTGGAGCGCTGGTCGCCGATCACGTATTCCGTGCAGTTGGACTCGCGGCATATGGATTTGCTCGTCCACATTCCCGCCAGCTCGTCGGGCCAGGTCTGGATGATGAGCGTGTCGTTTCTTTGGGTGAGGAGGCTGTCGCGCATGCGAACAAGCGCGTGGTAGTCAGCTTCTTTAATGGCAAACTCCTGTTCTTTCCGAAGTAATGTCTGTTCGCGTTGGGCGAGTTGCTGCTCCTTCTGGTTGTCGCGGCAACCCCAGAGCAGCAATCCGCAGAGGATCAGGGCATAGCAGGCTTTATGAAGTGGCATAGGGCGCGGGTTTTAGCGGAACGGCGACGGGCCGGCCCGCACGTGACTGGATCATCTATTCGCCGTAAGATAACAAACCATTCCTTAGTACCAAAAGTAATTCGGTATGTTTCGGTGCAGGTCTGCCTGTGTTTTTCCGCTTTAAACCGGTGTGACTACCGCTATGCCGCGGCTTGCGCCGGGGTCAGTTTTTTGCTGCCAACGAAGTGCCGGTGAGCTTGATTTTGTACGGCCATTGCTCTTCCTTTTGCTGGGCGGCCTGCCTGCCGAATGCGACCGGCCAATGCTCGGCAGGGGCGCCGCTCACCACCAGCCAAAGGTGCTGTGTGTCCTTCGGGATTTTGATGGTAGCCTTTCCCCGTGCATCGCGGGCCATTTTCCCGTAGAGCCGCTTTCCGTTTTTGGTGTGGGCAACCAATCCGTAGCGCCAGCCGGCTTTGTCGGTTTTAACATCACTGTACCCTTTCGCCCCGGCAATGCCTTCGAAATCGACGGTTACCGTGGTGCCTGCCGCGGGTACGGCCAGACCAATGCCGTTGTAGCCGTAGTTTTGCGGGCAGTTGAGCGAATCGACCTGGTACCAGCCATTTGCGGCTGCGGTAAGTTGGGTTGTATGTTTATTGGCATAAGGCGCAGCCACTTGCCCGATGCGTTTGAGGTCCCAGGTCATAAACCGTGCGGCCGCGTCGAACATTTCGTCGTTGAATGCTTCCTGGGTGAGGTTATTGAGCCGCTTGTAGGTCATCACGGGATCTTCACCTTCCTGCGTGGAGCGGCATAATGTGCCGAAAAACGCTTTGCCATGCTTTTCCGACCAGTATTCGAGCACGTATGGCGAGTGGTACATGTTCTGCGGATGCAGGAATGCGAAATGAGTTTTTTTGAGGTAACTCACAAAATGGTAGTTCTCGAAAGTCATCCATTCGGGATACACCTGCCAGAGCATATACTGCGCGGACATTTCCATCACCGGCCCGCGTGGGCCCGCTTGCGCATCCGACCGCGACATATACTGGAACGCGTGCCCCAGCTCATGCGCGAGCGCCCCATATGGCGCTTTGGCCATCCTCACGGCGGGCGTCCACAGGATACCGATCTTGTTTTCGACGCCTCCGCCGAATGCGGTTTGTTCCTTACCGCCGATCACGTAGAGGATCATCTTGTATTTATCGGTGAGTGATCGGCCTTTCTGAACGAGTTTCAGGTCGTTCACATAAAAATCGTAAAACCGCTCGCATTCCCGCAATGCACTATGCACATCGAAGCGCTTCGTGGTGTCGGGATTGGCCATAGGGTCTTGCCCGAATTCTTTGTGCCAGAAAATCGCGATGTTGTCCGACTGCACCATGCGCTTGTAGCTAAACTCGCTTGCTTCACTGTTATAATCGTTGCCATCGGGCACACGCATGACTTTGGCGGGAATGGAAAGTTCCTTCGTTTGCGCAAGTGTGCGCACATGGGAAACGGCGAGAATGCCGACAAGGGCGAGGAGCAGGGCGCGATAGCGTTTCATGACCGGTTGACTGAGTTCAGGATTGATATTGCAAAATATGCCGTTTCCCGCTCACTTGCCCGATCTTGCGCGCGATCTGCTAAAATAGGTAATGAAGTGGTTAATATTCACCAAATTACGGCCGCAATAGTACAATTGCTAGCTGTGAAAAACAACGTTTCCACGGTGTATCAGGCCTTTTACGGGTGAAATGCGCGCCACGGCTTCGGCAGAGCAGCTCGCTTCGAGCAGCACCACGCTGGCCTCATCACCGGCTTTGGGCCATTGCTGTTTTCCGTTGTCGTCGAGCGGCAGGGTGTCGCAGGTAGCCAATTTCAGGCAGCGCGATAGCTCCCGCTCGGTCGACTGGCCGTAGAGCTGCGCCATCATATTCGCTTTTTGCAGCACGCTTCCCGAGCCAAAGGTATTCCAGTGATCCACAATGCTGTCGTTGCCGGTCATGACATTCACACCGTAGCGGTACAGCGTCGGAATCGGCATAATCGTGCTGCCAAAAGGGATGGTGGAAATCACGCCTACACGTGCGTGAGCGAGCCTTTCGGCAGTTTTTTCCAACTGGGGCTTGTCGAGCCGGGCGAGCACGAAGCAATGGCTGAGGAACGTTTTGCCTGCCAGTGCGGGGTTTTCTTCCACTTTCCGCGTAAGGTATTCGACCGTTCGCAGGCCCGGCTCGCCGCCTTCGTGGAGGTGAATATCAATGCCCTTGCCGTGGTCGAGGGCGAGCTGCACGATGAAGTCGATCTGCTTCTCCACGCTGCCGTCGATCGCATTCGGGTCGAGACCGCCGATAAAATCAATATCCATGGCGGCGGCTTCTTTCATCAATTGTTCGGAATGCGAGTAGAAAACGCCGTGCTGGGGAAATGCAACCAGCTCCGTTCCAAAGGTATTCTTTTTGTTTTCAATCGCTTTTTGAAGGTTTTTCAGCGAATCCAGCTTTGAAGTCGGTTCGATATTCACATGGCTTCTGGCGAAGTTTGTTCCCTTCGATTGCAGCAGTTCGATGATCTTCTCGGCGCGGTAGGTCGATGTTTTCAAGAGTTCGGGCAGGTTTTTCTGCTCGAACGCGATCATGTCTTTCACCGACCGGTTCCTGGCCAGCCGGGCTTTCCACGGTCCGCCGTAGAATGTTTTGTCCAAATGAATGTGCATATCCCTGAACGCCGGCAGCATGAGCTGTCCTTTGGCATCGGTAGCGTCGGCTTTGGGGTCGTTGGGCAGCACGGCTTTGATCTTGCCATCCTCGATCTCGACCCTGAAAAGGCCGGTTTCGGTGGCAATTACCTCTTCATCCTCATACACAAAACCCGTTTCGAGCCGAACGTTTTTGAGCGTCGACTTTTTCGCGGCATTTGCGGCCGGCTGCCCGGATCGCGGGGCGTCCGAGGCTTTTGCTGCATTTTTTTTAACGAGTATTTCACCCGCCAGCAACAGGCCGGAGCTCTGGATGAACGTTTTGCGCGAAATGGATTCCATTTGTCTGGGATTAAGGTTTTTGCAAAGGTAACCGCGCCGGCGTTCCCTTACGATGCGCTATTTATCCCATAACTTGTAGGATTTATAACGAATTGCGAAACGCCCGGGGCGAGAGGCCTGTCTGCGCCTTAAAGAAGTTGGAAAAATGAGGAAGGTCGCTGAAACCAAGTTCGAATGCGATCTCTTTCGCCGATTGCGCCGATACGAGTAGAAGCCGCTTCGCTTCGAGTCCCACGCGGTTGTGGATGAGAAACGTGGCTGGTACATGCAAATGCCTTTTGCAGAGGATATTAAGGTAGTTGGGGGAGATGTTCAGCTGGTCGGCGTAGAAGGCCACCGTCTTATGGGCCTTGAAATGGATATCGATCAATGCATGGTAGCGGAAAAGGATCGGGTTGGTGCGGTAGGTGCCGATATCTTCGTAAATGCGCTCGGCTTCGCGGCTTACCAGTTGCAGCGCCACGCGGCTCCGAAGTTGTACCATATCCCAGTCCACGGCCGGTGCGGCCAGTTCGCGTTCCAGCGCTTCGAGTTCGTAGCAAAGGGCCTGGAATACCGCGACGGGAAGGTCGATCACCTGGTGGTTCCGGTACAATATAAACGACAGCCTGAGAAAATTGGAAGACGCCTCGAATGCACGCCGGCCGACCATCAGTTGAAAACCCGACGTATTCTCCTCCAGCTCCCAGCGGTGCACCTGGCCCGGGAACAGCAAATGCACCTGGTGATCGCCAACAGCGTAGTCGGCAAAATCGATGGAATGCGTGCCGCTGCCTTTGGCTACGACAAAAAGCATGAAGAAATCATGCTTATGCGGCTTCTCGATCCGACTTTTACCATCCACCTCATGGCGTAGCAACTTATAAACCGCCTCCGCGGAAGAGTCGAAAGCATCGATGCCCAGGGTCGGAAACGCCGTCTTTGTATTCATAAGTTGAAATTACAAAAAATGCCGCTAGCGGGTTCCCGGTTCTTATTGTAAGGTCAACCGACGGATTTTTCAGGGAAGGACATCCGGAATGCGTACATCGAAATATTTTAGCAAAATTTTAAACTATTAAATTGGTAGACTAAATAGTTTAATTAAATTTGTACACCAGCCACCACCATTAATTATCATACCTAACATGAAAAGGTACGTATATCACCTATCGGGGCTGGCCGTGGCGTGCTTGCTGAGTGCATTTGCCGCCTTGGACAATACCTACGAAGCGGAGCTCCGCGATTGGCATCAGAAGCGGATCGAAAGTCTGAAAGCCGAATCGGGCTGGCTGAACCTGGCCGGGCTGTTCTGGTTGAAGGAAGGCAAAAACACGTTCGGCAGTGCGGAAGAAAACGACATACTGTTTCCCGAGGGCAAGAGCCGGCCACATCTGGGCGAGATTGTGTTGGAAAAAGATAGAATCACACTCAAAGCCCGGCCCGATGCGCAGATCTTCGCTGACGATCAGCCTGTTACAGCGCTGGACCTTTCGTCCGCCGACAAGCCCGTTACACTCAAACACGGCTCACTGCGCTGGTTCGTGATCAAGCGCGGCGATCGATACGCGATCCGTCTCCGCGATCTTGAAAGTGAATATCTGAAAGGTTTTACAGGCATTGAAAGATACCCCGTGCAGGAAAGCTGGCGTGTGAAGGCGCGTTTTGTGCCTACAAAAGGCCATACTGTGTCCATCACCGACGTTACCGGCCGCACCGACGACCAGGTGTCGCCCGGCAAGCTGGTATTTACCGTGAATGGCCGCGAATACAGCCTCGACGCCGTCGGCAAACCGGAGAGCCTGTTCATTATCTTCGCCGACCAGACCAACAAGCACGAAACCTACGGCTCGGGCCGCTTCCTGTACTCCTCCGTGGAGCCGGACGGCACTGCCTGGCTCGATTTCAACAAGGCGATTAACCCGCCGTGCGCATTCTCGCCTTACGCCACCTGCCCGCTTCCCCCGAAGCAGAACAAGCTGGCGCTGGCCGTTTCGGCCGGAGAGAAGCGGTATGGAGATCATTGATTAACAAACTACTAATACGAGGCGTATGAAAACTTATCAACTCAGACTTACCTACCCGGAATCGCTCAGTGTGCACCATATTACTTCGTTGGTTGAATCGGTGAAAGGCGTGAAGATCAGGCGATTGAATGTCATCGGGCGTGGCCGCGAGTTTGTGGGCGTACTGGTGGTGGAAGCCGCCGGACTGCTGCATTACGATTCGCTGGTGGAGCGGCTCCGCTCGCGCCAGGAAGTGCTGCTCGACGAGCCCGAGGTCGCGCCGATCTGACCGGCGGTTCGCGCTATCCGGCTACCGACAATCTGCTTGTCATTCAGTTACTTATCACGAAATGCGCCTGGTGGCCGATGCTTCCACCCATTCGTGGACCTCGCATTGCGGGCAGGTTGGTAGCTTTTCGAGTCCATTGCGGTTGCGGGTGCCGCCGCATTTGGTGCACGCGATGTGATCGCACGTTTCGTTGCCGGTAAGCTTGCGTTTCAGGTCATCGGGGAAAATCGGCAGGCCGTGCCGTACCTCGTCATCGGCATAAAAAAGAATGCTGAACTCGCCCGACGTTTCGATGAGCACGGTGCGCACCTGGCCCAGGTGCTCCACATGGCTCAACCGGAGTGCGGCGAAAAATTCATCCTGCGACAGCCCCGATTCACGAAACGCATCCGGGAGCAGCTTCCCGTCGCGGATCACGTACAGCGGCTCGCCTTCCAGCACTTTTTCCACTTTTACAAAACGGTCGGAAAGCCGGGTGACGAACGTGTATAAGCTGATCACCACCAGAAAAACGACGAATGCGGGTAAAATGCCCACGTCTTCATAAAACATCGGGTCGCCCGCGGCGGAACCCAGTCCGATAATAAGCACGAGCTCGAACACGGAAAGCTGTTTGATTCCCCGCTTTCCGGACGCCCGCAGCGCCACCAGAATAATCACAAACATGATAATGGTCCTCAACACCACTTCCAGCAGGAATGTGAAGGGGTGGTCGTGCATGAGGATTTGTCTCCAATCGGGCATTTCAGGCATAGCAATGCATTGTTTTGCCTATATACGTACAAAATGCGTGCCGCCGCTTCCGGCCATGAAGCTGCCACAGGGCATCGGGCATCCATCAGCGCAATCGTAGTACTTCTTACACACAAAGAAGTAGATGTTTTGATGTCGCATAATTTAGTAAATTCAAAACAGCAAAAAGTCCCGGTCCGTAATAGCATCCTCATGAGAGTCCTCCTGGTCGCGTTGATTGCGCTCGCTTTGCGTGGCCTCCCCGCGGCTGCGCAACAGGCGCGGCTGATTACCACTCAATACAATACCGACAACGGACTCCCGCAAAACAGCGTGAAGGACATCGCGTTCGATGAATGGGGGTACTGCTGGCTGGCCACTGAAATGGGCCTGGTGCGCTACGACGGGCAGCATTTTGTGACCTACGACACATCCCAGCTGCCGGGATTGAAGTCGGCGAGGGTGGAAGGGCTCACGGCCGATGCACGCGGAACGCTCTACGCGCGGCTATACGGCGGGCAGATCATCAAAATAGCCGTTTCGGGCAAGTATGCGGCGCCTGCCCCGGTGCTGCTGCCCGAATGGTCGGTGCATGTGGGCGCGCAAGGGGTGGCGGTGAGCAATAAAACCATGCTGCGCAAGCTGGCGGCGTTTTACAACCAGCTGGGCCAGAACCCGTTCCTGTTTTCGTCGAGTGTGTCGGACCGCGAGATTTACCTCAGGAATGAGCGCAGTCTGATGTATTTGTCGGCCGGGCTCGCAGCGCCTGTCAAAATCAGGGATTACACGGGCCGGAAACCACAATATGCCGTTTTCGCACGGCAGTTCCTGGCCTGCATCATGCCGGGCAACCGCGTGGAGGCGTGGAAAAATGGCCGGCTGCTGCCTGGTTACGCCTCGATACGCGGGCCGCTCGCTTCGGACGCCCGGTTCATTTCGGGCGATTTCCAGCTTTATTCCAGCGCCGACGGCCTTTACGTATACGCAGGTACGAGTCTTTACAAAGTACTGCTCCGAAATGGACAGCTCGATTCTGAAATTGCATTACAGGGACTGCGCGTGCCTTTTTTATCTGCGGTAGCCTACCAGTCCGGGCAGGGAATGTTTTACCTCGGCTCGTCATCGGACGGCCTGTTTGTCGTGCAGAAAAATCCATTTTTCACGCCGCCCTCACTTTCGCCCGCCCTCGAACAAAGCCTTTATGCACAGGCGAAGGTGGCCGACGACCAGCTGGTTGTCAAAAACATGCTTGTATCCGTCTCCCGGCCGGCCCGAAAGTTGCCTATCGATGTCGGCCTGGGCCCGTGGCTTTTTGCCGGTGGCGACGGACAATTGTACTACGAGCAGGGATACCAGTTGCGGAAGCTCGACATTGCGAAGGCCACTTCATCCGCCATAGCGCCGGTGTACAAGGTTATGCATATGGATGACGATGGCGAGGGGCGGTTTTACATTGCTACCGACCGGGGTTTTGCCATGCTCGTGAATGGCAAGCTCGGCGGTTTCAAGGCGTTTCCGGAACGTGCGGGGATTTTGTTTGTCAGGAAATTACGGTCGGGGCACTTCCTGGTCTGTACGGAGAAGGGGTTGAAATGGTATGACTATCAACTGAACCGAATCTACAAATCGGTGTTGGATTCCATGCAGATCAGGACGGTGTATGCCGATGCGGACAAGATTTGGATCTCGACTTACGGACAGGGGTTTTACCTGTTCCAAAACAACAAGCTCTACCGCATGCCCCTCGGCCCGCGGCAAGCACTCAAAATCGTGCATTCATTTATCGAGGACGGCCTCGGGTTTTTCTGGCTGCCTACGAACAACGGGCTGTTCAAAGTCCGCAAAGGCGAGCTTACTACATTCGCTGTGGGTAAATCGGATGCGGTCAACTTTTTTCGCTTCGACCGGACCGACGGCCTGCCTACGAACGAGTTCAACGGGGGCTGCGATCCTTCCTATGTGTGGTTAAAAGACAGCCTGTTATCGCTCCCGTCGATGAAAGGACTGGTTTGGTTTTACCCTAATAAACTGAAACCCTATTACCCTGCACGCGGCATTTTCGCCGACAGCCTCGCCGTGAGCGGTCGGTTGGTCCAGCCGCAGGAAAAGGGTCTTATTCTCCCGCCCGATTTCAAACGCCTTTCCGTTCAGGTTTCATCGCCTTATTTCGGCAATCCGGCCAACCTCGATCTGGAATACCAGGTTGCCGGGCTGGATGCCGACTGGCGAAAGGTCGAAAAAAACGGCCAGGTGATGATTAACAGCCTTCCGGCGGGCTACTACAAGCTCGTGGTGCGGCGGAACGGCGCGCCCGCGGCCGACAACGCCGGCGGTTTCGAATTGTCCGTGGAAGTACAGCCCTGGTTTTACAACACCTGGTGGTTTTACGCGCTATGCATCTGCGTTTCGATCTGCATGGGTTATATGTTGTTTAAAAGAAGGCTGGTAAAGCTCGAAACGGAGGCGCAGCAGCTGGAAAAGGTGATTTCGGAACGGACTGAGGAGCTGAAAAACGCCGTCGATGACCTGGCGCGGTCCGAAATGGCGTTGTTGGAAAGCAACCGGTTCAAGGACCACGTCATTACGATGGTGCTGCATGATATGCGCTCGCCGCTGCGGTTTATTTCGCTCATTAGTGGTAACCTTTTGAAAAACCACACACGCCTCACACCCTCGGATCTTGACGCTTACCTGTCGGATCTTCACCTCGGCACGCAAAATCTTCTGGGATTCACCGAACAGTTTTTTATGTGGATCGGCACGCAGCAGGAAGGTTTCAAGATCAGCAAAATGTCGTTTGCGATCAATTCGTTGTTTGAGGAAATCGCTTCGCTATACAAGGAGCTTTTCAAGTTTAATCGAAACACACTCCATATCGTCCCGACCGACCTCGAATGCGTTTCGGATTACCAGATTCTTTCCGTAGTGATCCGCAACCTGATCGACAATGCCAATAAGAACACATCTGACGGGGAAATCACGCTCTCCTGTGCTGAAAGGAACGGCCGCATTCAGATCTTGATCAGCGACACGGGGCAGGGGCTGACCCGCGAGCAGATTACCCAATTCATGAGCCGCGACAGGCTGGCCGGCAACCGCGGCACGGGCAGCCTGCTCATTCATACCATGCTGGATTACATTCATGGGGCGATTTCCATCGTGAGTGAACCCGGAAAGGGCAGCACTTTCACGATCAGCCTTCAAAATCTGCGTCAATCTGATACAGCTGCGCCAGGTGGTTCAATTCAAGGAGGTTCTTGATTTCCAGTTTGTCGAAAACGCGGCACCGGAAGCTGCTGGCCGTGGATGCGCTGATCGACAGTGATTTGGCTACTTCCAGGGCGCCATATCCTTTGAGCAGAAGCAGCGCCACTTCAAATTCCCGCTTGGATAATTTGTCGAACGGCGTGTTGGCCGTATTGCCGATCAACGCATCGGAGAAAATCTCGTTCTGTGACCGGGAAATGTACCGCCGGCCCTGGCTTACCGTGTAAATCGCCTCGGCGAGCACCTCGTCCGCCTCGGTTTTGTTCACATACCCCAGCGCGCCCGCACGGAAGAAACGGGCCGCAAAAACCTTGTCGGGCTTCATCGTCACGACCAGGATACGAAGCTTCGGCCGAATGCGTAAAATGTCGGGAATGAGGGCCAGCTCGTTGGTGTCCGGCATGTTCAGGTCGGTAATGAGGAGGTCGAACTCCTGCGCGGTAACCTTGTCGATCACTTCGCGGCCGTTTTCGGCGAATTCTACGATCACATTGAACCCTAAAACCTCTTTAACGACCATCTGTAGTCCTTTTCGGACGAGCTGGTGATCGTCGGCTATGAGAATGGAGAGCGGCATAATTGAAACGGGTCCTTTCAGAGATTACAGGTCGGTCGTAAATGACTGAAATTAAAGCATTTCAAATTGAAATACAAAACAATAAAATGAGATCACTAAGGTAATACGGAGGCCAGTTCGGCGATGTTGATGACATGCTTTTTCAGCATGATCGTCCGTTTGATCGTGCTGATCGTGCTGTGCCTGACGTTCAGCGCCGTAGCGATCTCGGACGTCCGCATGCCGTTCACCAGCATGCCGGCTACCTGTTGCTCACGCGGAGAGAGCCGGCTTGGTTTTCTGTGGAGATTGTATTTGAGGAAGTTGCGGATGTGCGCCTGATTGGCCGGGTCGAACAGAAACTCGTAGCCGAATTGGTGGAGCGTGCTTTCGCAGATGTACGTCCGCGATGCCAGCACTTCGTTCAGGCACTTTTCGGTTTCCTGGTCGCCGCAGCCCTTGGAAATGCACGCGCTCGCGCCGGAAAGCAGGAGCGTCAGGGCTTTTTTGTAAAGGTTATCGTTGTACATGATCACCCAGGGAATGGTACTGTTGCGCTGAATGATCCTCGCTTCGATGCCCGTCCTTTCATTTAACCCCACCACGATCAGGTGAATGGGACGTTGCGAAAGAAACTTTGAAATGCCGCCGACAGTCGTTGTTTCGAAGAAAACGAATTCTTTCCCGATACTCCTGAAAAACTCTTTGAGGCCCGTCAGGATAATCGGGTGGGAGTCGTACAAAATAACGTTAAGCATGGCGTGACGAGGGCTGGAAGAGGGAATGGCGGTATCTGATATACGTTAGTCGAGGGCCTGGATCGCCTGGGTGAGGTTTGTGACCGAGAGCTTGCGGAATGCGCGCGCTTTGAGCGTGCTGACGGTGCTGGCCTGGATTTGCAGGCGGCTGGCTATTTCGCCGGTTTTCATGCCGGTTTCGAGCAATGCCGCCACCTCATTTTCGCGGCCGGTGAGTTCGCGGACGCGCGGCCGGTAGCTGAGGTGCGCGCCGTTCCGGATCGCCCTGAACCGCCAGTATTCGGAATTCACATGCGCCTGAGTGATGTCGCAAACATGCTGCCGCTGTTGCAGCACGGCGAAAATGCCCTCTTTGAGCGATGTATCGCAGCATTTTTTGGACATGCAGGCACCCGCGCCCAATGCCATCAGGTCCATGGCGGTTTCTGCACCTTCCTCGGTGTAGAGCACTACGGTTTTAGGAA
Organism: Dyadobacter fermentans DSM 18053; assembly: GCF_000023125.1. Lineage (NCBI taxonomy): Bacteria > Pseudomonadati > Bacteroidota > Cytophagia > Cytophagales > Spirosomataceae > Dyadobacter > Dyadobacter fermentans. The sequence goes on along the minus strand of NC_013037.1, from coordinate 2,680,430 downwards.
GAATGCCGGAAATAATGCTGGTGTCGAAACTGTCGGGCTCGTTCACACTCAGGATCACGAGGTCGAAGTGCTGGCCGGTTGCATATTTATAGAACTGCCGCAGCCGACTGGCTTCGGTCACTTTAATGGGTAGATCGGTCATGTCGAGCATGAGCCGGATTCCCTTCCGGGAAACAGGATGGAGGTCAAATATAAGTACTTTGAGGGCGCTTTCAGTTTTCATCGTCACGGAATCGGTTATTTGCCGGTACAAATATCCCCGCTCCGCCGCTAATTTCGGGTGGCTCTTCGCTGATGCCTTTGTGGCTTTGGAGCCACAGCGCTAGGCGTCCCTTCTTCTGAACCGGTACAGGTACGGCGCCTTGTTGGCCGCGCCGGTGAATTTCTTTTCGAGCCTTTCGAGCACATCCAGGTCCAGGATCTTTTTCTGAAAATTGTTCCGCGCAAATGCACGGTCATAAATCGACTCGTAGAGCTCTTGCAGCTCGCGCATTGTAAATGTTTCGGGCAAAAGGTTGAATGCGATGAGCTTCTGGTCGAGGTTGAGCTGCACGGTTTCCAATGCACATTTCACCATGTCGTGGTGGTCCATGATCATCGGCGGCAATGCGCGCACCGGGTACCAGTCGATGGATTCGTCGAGCTCGGTCTTGCGCGGGACTACCTTGCTGATATCCACCAGCGCGTAGTAGCCGATCGAAACGAAGCGCCGCGTGATCCAGTCGAATTCCTTGCGGTTAAAGCGCTTGTCGCCGAGCGTATCGCCATTGAGTTCGATCAGTCGTTCGAGGAAGCGGATGTTGGAACGGGGCGCATCGCCGAACACGCGGAATTGTTCGAGGTAAATGTCCTTGATGCCCGTTCGGTCTTCCAGGATTCGCCGCGCAGCCTGATCGATCCCCTCGTCCTGGTTGATAAACCCGCTCGGCAAAGCCCAGAAATCGCCGCGGAAATTCAGCTTCGGCACCAGCACGCTGAGTTGCGAATCCTGGTAACCCAGAATGACGCAGTCAATGGAAAGCTGCTGAATGTAGTCCTGTTCGCTGGGTGAATGCATGTCCCTCATGTGGTGTTTAGGCGTGTTTGGCGCGGCAATATCGCAGATACGGCTTTCAGGCACAAATATGCACAGCAACATTTCGGGAGCGTACCCGGTTTTTGTTACAGCGTATCATGTATCCGTTTATTGCATTGTTGAAATAAATTATAGCATAAATTTTATTGTCTCAAATATAGACAATAATACTTTTTGCTGTACATTTGATGGTCATAAATTCAAACGATGAACCAGATGAAGAAACAATTACGGGGCGCTTTCGTGCTGCTATGCTGTGCATGGCTGTTCGCGGGCCAGGTTTTGGCCCAGGCACCCAGGCTGCGCGTGCTGGTGTTCAGCAAAACGGCGGCGTTCAGGCACGCGTCGATTGAGGCCGGCCAGAAGGCGCTCACGAAAATGGGTACCGAAAAGGGCTTTCAGGCCATTTTTACGGAAGACGCAGCCCAGTTTAAGGAAAACAACCTGAAAAAATACCAGGCCGTGATTTTCCTCAATACTACCGGTGATATCCTCAATCCGGAGCAGCAAAATGCGTTTGAGCGCTACATTCAGGCCGGAGGCGGTTATGTGGGCATTCACGCAGCCAGCGACACGGAATACGAGTGGCCCTGGTACGGCGCGCTTGCGGGCGCCTGGTTCCTTGATCATCCCATGCCAGATAATGTGCAGAAAGGAAAGTTTATCGTAACGAAAAAGGACCACTGGGCTACCCGCGGCATGCCCGATGAGTTTGAGCGGAGCGACGAGTTTTACAGCTTCAAGAATATTTCCCCCAAAATCAATGTCGTGCTTGCGATCGACGAAAAGAGTTACACCGGCGGTAAAAACCCGGATTTTCACCCGATGAGCTGGTACCAGGAGTTCGACGGTGGCCGGTCGTTTTACACCGCAATGGGCCACACCGACGAAACATTCGCAGAGCCGCTTTTCCTGAACCACCTTTGGGCGGGCATTCACTACGCCATGGGCGGCGACGCTCCCAAGCCGGTCGATTTCTCGAAGGCGCGGCCCGAGGAAAACCGCTTCTCGAAGGTGATACTGGCCGAAAAGCTGGACGAGCCAATGGAGCTGAGCGTGCTTGGCGACGGCAGAATCCTGATTATTCAGCGGAAAGGAGAGGTGCGTTTGTATAACCTCAAAACCAGGGAGCTTAAAACGATTGCCAAACTGCCGGTGAGTACGCATTATGTCAGCAAGGAAGGCAAGGAGTCGATGGGCGAGGATGGTTTGCTGGGGTTGAACAAAGACCCGAATTTTGCACAAAATCATTGGATTTACCTCTATTATTCCGATCCGAACGAGTCGAAAAACGTGCTCGCACGCTTCGAACTGAAAGGGGATGAACTCGATATGTCTTCTCGTAAAGTGCTGCTCGACGTGCCCACGCAGCGCGAAGAATGCTGCCACACAGCCGGCTCCATTGCCTGGGACAAGGAGGGTAACCTGTACCTTTCGACTGGCGATAACACCAATCCGCACGGCTCCAGCGGGTACAGCCCGAGCGATGAGCGCCCCGGCCGCGAGGCGTGGGACGCACAGAAATCGTCGGCGAACACCAACGACCTGCGCGGAAAGATTATCCGCATTAAACCGCAGCCCGACGGCACTCCTTACACCATTCCGGAAGGCAACCTGTTCCCTCCCGGCACGCCCAATACACGGCCCGAGATTTACACCATGGGCCACCGCAACCCCTTCCGCATTTCGGTGGACCAGCGTACCGGCTACGTATACTGGGGAGAGGTGGGCCCCGACGCCGCCAAGCCCGACGCCAACCGTGGCCCAGCCGGTCACGACGAGGTAGGACAGGCCCGCAAGGCCGGCAATTTCGGCTGGCCACATTTTGTAGGCGATAATAAGGCCTATAACAAATACGACTTCGCAGCGAGCCGGTCGGGGGAGAAGTGGGACGTGGCCGCACCGACCAACCAGTCGCCCAGCAACACGGGCCTGAAAGTGCTGCCGCCTGCACAGAAGGCATTTATATGGTATCCCTACGACGCCTCGCCGGAATTTCCGCTGGTAGGGGCGGGCGGGCGCAATGCAATGGCCGGGCCGGTGTTCTACTCGGACGATTTCAAGAATGCGCCGGGCGCTTTTCCGGCTTACTACAATGGCAAGCTGCTGGCGTATGAATGGATGCGCGGCTGGATCATGGCCGTGACGATGGATAAAGATGGCAATTATGCTTCGATGGAGCGTTTCATGCCCAGCTATAAGTTTTCCAATCCGATGGATATGGAATTTGCACAAAACGGCGATTTATACATGCTTGAATACGGCTCGGGCTGGTTCAGCGCCAACGACGACGCCCGCCTGATCCGCATTGAATACAATGGCGGCAACCGCAAGCCGAAAATCGAAATGGCCGCCAATAAGCTGGGCGGTTCGGCACCATTGGCATTGAAACTTACCGCAGAGGGTACCGACGATGCCGACGGGGATGCATTGACATATTCATGGAAAATCACTTCCAAAAACGGTTTTACCAAAACCATCAACACCCGAGACGCAGCGCTGACGCTCACTAAAACCGGCCTCTACAAAGCCGCATTGACCGTGAACGACGGCAAAGGCGGCATTTCCACGCAGTCGCTGGATGTGACGGTGGGTAACGAAGCACCGGTACTGAGCCTGGATATGCCCGGCGCCAACAAATCATTTTTCGTAGCCGGAAAGCCTTTTCAATATGATGTGAAGGTGAAAGACAAGGAGGACGGCACGCTTGGAAGCGGCATCGACGCGGACCGCGTGGCTGTAAACATCGACTATCTGCCCGAGGGATTCGACAAGGTGGCGATTGCCCGCGGACACCGCTCGGCGGACGCGGCGGCGCAATTCGCAACGGGTAAAAAGCTGATCGAAGGAAGCGACTGCAAGGCTTGCCATAGCGTAAGCAAAAAGTCGATTGGCCCTGCGTATGCCGATGTGGCCCGCAAATACAAAGGCAACAGCTCCGCGTTGGAAACCCTCACCCGCAAGGTGATCAGCGGCGGTGGCGGCGTTTGGGGCGAAACCGCCATGGCGGCACACCCGCAACTCTCGACCACCGACGCTTCCGAAATGGTGAAATACATCCTGAGCCTCACCGGCGACGCCGCGGCCAAAGCCTCGCTGCCTGTGAAGGGAAGCTACACCGCCGCATTGCCGAATGGCGACAAAGGCAAGGGCGTGTTCGTGGTGCGCGCGGCGTACGAGGACAATGGGGCGAAAGGCCTGCCCGCGCTGCGGTCGGAGCATACATTCGTGCTACGCAATGCGACAATGGACGTGCATAGTTTTGATGTGTATGATGATGTCAACAAAATGTCTTACGGCGGAAATAACCTCGCTATTCCTGCCAAATCGGGCGCTTACATGGGCTTGAAGCAGGTCGACCTGAACGGCGTATCGGCATTCCGTATCATGGCCATGGCCCCTAAGCCGCAGCTGAATGCGGCGGGTGGTAAAATAGAGCTGCGTCTCGATAGCCCCACCGGCAAAGTAATAGGGGAGTCGGAGTTTCTCGAACCGTCCGATAAGCTGGATTTCAAACCATCCACCCTGGATATTCCCGTGAAGCATACCGCCGACGGCAAGTCTCACGATGTGTATATGATTTTTGTAAACCCTTCTAAATCATCCGGTAGTCTGATGGTTGTAATGAGTGCACAGGCAGTGCTGGCTTCGGCAGCGCAGTAATGCGATCGGCTATTGCTTAAAAAATGGCGGCCCGTGAAACCGGGCCGCCATTCGTGTTTCAGGAAGCGGAAGGCTGCTTTACTTCCACGTGTTCCAGCGGCTTCCGGGCGGGACCGGTGAGCACTTCGCCGTGGCAGTTGAACCGCGCACCGTGGCAAGGGCAGTCCCAGCTCTTTTCCGAATTGTTCCATTGTACGATACACCCTGCATGTGTGCATACAGGGTCGAGCACGGTGAGTTCGCCGTCGTCTTTCTTATGCACTGCCAGCTTCTGGCCTTCGTATTCGATGATTTTGCCCGTTCCGGCTGCGATTTCTCCCAACGATTCGATTTGTTCCAGTCCAAACCGGTCGGCTACGAAACGCGCGGCGACGTCCGCATTTTCCTTCACAAACTCGGTGAACCCCGCCACCGGTTTCACGCGGGCGGGATCAAAGAGCTTTTCATACGGACTGGTGCCCTCCGAAATGAGCTCGTTAAGCACAATGGCCGCCACCGTTCCGAGAATGATCCCGTTGCCATTGTATCCGGTGGCCGCGTAAATGCCGCCGGACGCTCCGGGCAACTGGCCGATGTAAGGCAGGCCGTCGGCAGGGACGTAATATTGTGCCGACCACCGGGTGCTTACCTGGTCCACGGGATAGCACTTTTTGGTATATTCGATGAGATCCGCAAATGCCTGTTCAGGATCGCCGTGGCCGGTTTTGTGGTCGTGCCCTCCTGCCACGAGGTACTTTTGTCCGTCGATGGTGTGGGTGCGGAAATAATGGTAGGGCTCCTGCATGTCGTAAATCAGCGCGTCGGGGTAGGCGTTATCTTTCAATGTGGCGGCGATCACGTAGCTGCGGTAGGGCGCATTCCTGAAATGCAGCACATTAATGCCTCCGGGCGGGATATGCGTGGCGTATACCACGGATTTCGCCCTGATCTCCCGCTCGCCCGAGCGCGCCGTGTGGTATTCGTCGCTGGAATCGATCTGGTCGATCAGCGTGTTTTCCACGATCACCCCGCCCAGTTCTGTAAATGCCTCTTGCAGTCCCTGCAAGTATTTCAATGGGTGAAATTGCGCCTGTTTACTGAAAACGACTGCTTTTTGAAATGGTAACGGCGCCGGAGCATCGTGTGCGGGCTCGGTTGCCACGCCCGCGCGGAGTGCGCTTTGGTAAAGATCGTCGAGCTGCTTCGTTTCATCGTCTGTTTCTGAATACACATAGCCGTTCTTCCATTCAAAATCGCAGTCGATCTGATACGTTTCCACCATATGATGAATGAGCGCCACTGATTCTGCGATGGCCCCGGCAAATTGCCGGGCTTCGTCCTGGCCGAAATCGCTTTCCACTTCCGCGTACGTGGTGTCGGCAAAGGTGTTGATGTGGGCCGTAGTGCCGCCAGTAGTGCCGTATCCCGGCGAATGCGCTTCGGCGATGATACATTTGCGGCCTTCCTTTTGAAGCAGCAATGCGGTGGTGAGGCCGGTAATGCCTGCTCCGACGACGAGCACGTCATATACCGGCGCATTACTACCGGGCTGGTTACCAGCGGGCTGAGCGGTGACATTGGTCTGCCAAAGGCTGTTGTTGGCGCCATCGCGCTCGGCTTGCTTTTCGTCTGAAAGCGAGGCGGATGTATGGTCGTGATTGGGTATCGAGTTCATGGTTTGCTGATTTTTTTGGGTGCTTCAAGGACAAATTCCATGCCAGGGTTGCCGAAAAAGCACGAACCACCCGCGGATAGCAGTAGCCGAACCATGTCGCATTCTTTTGACCTATGATTTTGAATTAGCTATGAACCAGAGAAACACGCTGCTCCTGACGGTGATCGTCCTGAAATTTCTGTTACAATATTTCCTCATTATCCCTGAGTACGAGCTGCATCGCGATGAATACCTGCACCTCGATCAGGGCAATCACCTGGCCTGGGGCTTCGTGTCGGTGCCGCCGGTGACGTCCTGGATTGCGTGGCTTATCCATGCATTGGGCAAGGGCGAATGGGTGGTGCGGTTCTTCCCGGCGCTGTGGGGCGCGCTCACGATCCTGGTGGTCTGGAAAACCGTGGAGCGGCTTGGGGGCGGGTTGTATGCCTGCGGACTTGCGGCGTCGTGTATGCTGTTTTCGGTGCTGTTGCGGCTCAATCAGCTTTTTCAGCCCAATTCTTTCGATGTGCTATGCTGGACGGCGCTGTATTATTTGCTGATAAGCTTTATCGCATCCACCGACCGGCGCTGGCTGTACGGGTTGGCAGCGGTTTTCGCATTGGGTTTTTTAAATAAATACAACATCATATTCGCAGCGGTAGGCCTGCTGCCGGCGATTTTGCTCACATCGCAGCGACACCTTTTGCTCAACAAACACATTTATCTGGCATTATTGCTGGCATTGCTGCTCATCGCGCCAAACCTGATCTGGCAGTACCGGAATAATTTTCCCGTGCTTCACCACATGCAAGCATTGGCCGAAACGCAGCTGGTGAATGTCAACCGCATGGATTTCCTGAAGGAACAGCTGCTGTTTTTCGCAGGAGCGCTTCCGGTGATCGCCGCGGGGCTCTTCGCATTGTGTTCGCACGCGGCATTTGTGCGCTACCGGTTATTCTTTTTTACCATTGTCATCACGCTTGCAACTTTCACCTACCTCCGCGCGAAGGGCTATTATGCGATCGGCATTTACCCCGTTTACATCGCTTTTGGGGCCGTTTACATTGCTGCCCAGGTGAGAGCCAGGTGGCTGCGGGGCGCGTTTGTACTGTTGCCCGTTGTGCTGTTCATTCCATTGTTGCAGGTTGCATTTCCCAACAAAACACCCGAACGGATCGTGACGAATCCCGAGCCTTACCGGAAGCTGGGGTTGCTGCGCTGGGAGGATGGGAAGGATCACCAGCTTCCGCAGGATTTTGCCGATATGCTGGGCTGGCGTGAGCTGGCAGCCAAAGTGGATGCGGCCTACGCCGCCGCACCGGACCCGGAAAGTACGATCGTGCTCTGCGACAATTACGGCCAGGCCGGGGCGATCAACTATTACTCGAAAATGGGCGTAAAGGCGGTCACTTTCAATGCGGATTATGTGAACTGGTTCGACCTGAACCAACGGTACAAGCACCTGATCAGGGTTAAAACCGGCGGCGAACGAGAGGAAGAGATGAAGGAAACGGGTCCGCTGTTCGCAACCGGTTACGCGGCAGATTCGGTGACGAACCGCTTTGCCCGGGAGCATGGAACGGTGGTGTTTGTATTCCTGGATGCGCGGGTCGATGTGAATGCCCGGCTGGAAAAGGAAATTGCGGAGGAACGATGGTAACAAGGGGCCGAAGCCCCTTGCACGGTTAGTTCAGCGACAGCGATAATGGCCCGAATTCTTCGAAATGAATGTTCGATTGGTCAATGCCACGATCGACGAGGAAACGGTAATGCTGGCGAATGAACGCGCCCGGCCCGCAAATGTAATATTCCGCATCGGCGTGCAGGGCTTCGGCAGGGAGCTGGTCCAGCGACACCCAGCCGAGGTATTCATTCGCCGAAAGCTGCTCGGCCGAATCGTAGAAAAAGTGTTTTTCAACGTGTGCCACCTGGTCGGAAATGGCTTGCAGGTCGGTTTTGAATGCATGAACCTGCTCGTTACGGCATCCGTGTACCCAGGTAATGGGCGTGGTGGCGTCTGCACGTACGAGGGCTTCGAGCATTGAGATCAATGGCGTTTGTCCGACACCGCCGCTGATGAATACTTTTGGTCTTCCGCTTTCTGCCTGCAATGTGAAATTGCCCGAAGGGGCCGACAGGTCCACCACGTCGCCGGGCTCGACGAAATCGTGCAGGCGGTTGCTGATCATACCGTCGGGATGCACGCTGCCGGCCTCGCGTTTCACCGAAATGCGGTAGAATTCACCGTTCGGTGCGCTCGACAGGCTGTATTGCCGCGGTTGTTGTAGGTTAATTTCAGGCAGAAACAGCCGGATGCTGATGTACTGGCCGGGTTGGAAATCTGCCACCGCACCGCCGTCGACCGGGTAGAGGTAAAACGAGGTGATCTCCTCCGATTCCTTCACTTTTTTGCGCACCACAAATGGCCGCCAGCCCGACCAGCCGCCTGGCAATGCCACTTTTTGGTCGTACAGCTTTTGCTCGTGTCCGCTCATGAGCGCCGCCAGCTGGTTGTAGGCGATGGTCCAGGCTTCGAGCAATTCGGGTGTGGCGGCATCGCCCAGCACTTCGCCGATGGAGGCGATGAGGTGCCTTCCCACGATCGCATAATGCTCTGGGCGGATGTGCAGGCTTGCATGCTTGTGCCCGATGGTGTCCACCACCGGCAGCAGCACAGCCGGATTTTCGATGTTTTCGGCATAGGCCAGCACGGCCATTGCCAGGGCGGTTTGCTGGCGCTTGTTTTGCTGGTTACCCATGTTGAAAAGATGCTTCAATTCGGGATTATGGGTAAACATCCGGTTGTAAAAGTGGGTGGTGAGCAGCACGCCATGCTCTTTTAGTACGGGAACTGTGGCTTTTACGAGTTCTTTTTGTTGTGGAGACATAATGTTGAGATTTAGAATAAAAGACTTTTTTATCCTTTATTTGGGTAAAAAATTTTTATTTGTTCAGGGTAAGCTGCCCTTGGATGAGCCCTTCATTGAACTTGCCGATCGAAGTATTGCGCAGCATGATCACAATCTGATTCCGGATTTTCTTGAAATCGTTGTGCAAAGGGCAGGGGTTGGCCTGGGAGCAGTAGCTGAGGCCCATTCCGCACCCGTTGAAAATGCTGTCACCTTCTATGGCCTGGACAATGTCGGCCAGGGAACGTTGCAGTCCGCCGGGATCGAGGTAAAATCCTCCGTGCGGGCCTTTCGACGACAGCACTAGGCCATCTTTACTGAGCTTTTGAAGGATTTTTGCCAGGAACGGCTCAGGCGAGTTGATATGCAGGGCAATCTCCCGGATGCCGACCTTCTGGCCTTCCTCCGATTTTTGGGCAATGTAAAACACCGCCCTGATCGCATATTCGCACGTTTTTGAAAATATTCCCATCGTCTGATCCGGCACACCGCCGCTTACCTGAATGCAAATGTAAGTGCTGACCCAACAATAAAGACTTTTTTATCTTTTATTATGGAAATTAATTTATCCATGCTTGGTAATGCGCTGCCGCAAGCCGCTTGAAAGCGTCAGATTTCAGCGAAATGAAATCGTTTCGAAAGGTTGCTAGTCGTTGGTCGAAAATTTGTGGTCAGCAATCACTATTGCCCTATAAATCAATTATATTCAGGCCCATTACTCAACGTTAATCACTTACTGACATGAAAAGAGCGCTACGCAGTCTCATCGGGATTTTTGTATCCCATGGTTTCCTTTTCTCCTTCGCAACCGCACAGTCTTGTAACGTTTTCGATCTTAAACTGACCACCCAGGCGGCCGTTAATTCCTTTAATGCTTCATGTAAAACCATCAACGGAGATATTACCATTTCGGGTTCCGACATTACCGACCTTACGCCTTTACAGAACATTGAGGTCATGAATGGCAAGCTCACGATCCAGGCCAATCCGAAGCTGGCCAGCCTTACGGGATTGGAAAACATCACCTCCGCCCAGCATCTGCTCATTTACAGCAATGATCTGCTGCCTGATCTGACGGGTTTCAAGAAACTGAAAGCCGTTTGGGGCACTACCCACATTCGTTTCAATAAAAACCTCGATAACCTGAAAGGGCTGGACAGCCTTGTCAATGCGTCCACATTTTACATTACCAACAATGATTCGCTCGCAAGCCTTTCCGGGCTGGGTAGCCTGGAAGGCGTTTCGGACATTCTTTCGATCGGGTCGAACGTACGCCTGGCCACATTGAAGGGATTGGATAAGCTGAGTGGTGTAAGCCGGATCAATATTGGAGGGAATGACGCGCTGGCGGACCTCTCCGGCCTGGAAAACTTAACATCCGTTTCTTACCAAATGCACGTGAGCTCGAATCCCGGCCTGACCAGCCTGAAAGGACTCGACAATCTCACGTACCTGAGTGAAATATACATCAGCGATAATAACCTGATGACCGACCTGTCGGGCCTGGAAAGTGTAGGGTCGGTGTTTTGGCTGGTGATCGGGGAGAGCAAGGGGCTCACCAGTCTTGCCGGGCTCAGCAGCCTTACTTCGGCCACGAACATGATCATACGGAGCAACGAGTTGCTGACGGATCTTTCGGGGCTGGAAAACCTGACGAACATCGGATGGATACAGATCAGCGACAATGCGGCGTTGACGAGCCTGTCGGGGCTGGGTAGCAATGTAAGTAACGGCCGAAGCAATTCCGGCGCGCGGACGGCCGCGCTCACGATCGGCGGACTGGTGATCCGGAACAACGCCAGCTTATCGGATTGCGCCATTTCGGCGGTATGTGAGTTTGTCGGCTCCAACACGGCGAGCATTACCGGCAACGGGCCGGGGTGTGAGGATCAGTCGGCGATACAAGCGGCCTGTTCCGCGCTGCCGGTTACCCTCGCCGATTTTAAAATCCATAAAGAAGGCCGCGCAGCTGTTTTGCAATGGACAACGGCGGAGGAAAGCAACAGCGAAGCCTTCGGGATCGAACACAGCGTGGATGCCGTAACCTGGCACGAGGCAGGCGAGCACCGCGCGAAGGGCGAAAGCAATGTACTCGTCCATTACCAATGGGTACATAATGCGCCTGCCGGCGGGCTGAACTATTACCGCCTCAAAATGAAAGACAGGCCCAAAAACGGCCTGGAAGGCACTTACGCATACAGCCGCATCGTGAGCGTCCGTTTCGCCGACAACCACGCAGGCAACGTTTATCCCAATCCGGTTTCGGACGTACTCTTCATCTCAAACCACCGGGAGGCAGTGCTGCTACGGATTGTGAACACGGAGGGCAAAACGGTGTACGAAGCCCGCAACGTGCCGCATTCACTCTCGACTCGGAACCTCGCGACGGGGATTTACCAGTTGCATATTACGTTGCAGAACGGCGTGGTGCAGAAGGAGCGGATCGTGGTTCTTTGAGTTGGTAGGGGTGGTTTTCAGAGGTAGGTCGGGCTTTCAAGCTGGTTTGCGGCGTGTCCCATTCGCTTGATTATTCATTTCTGCCGGTTGCACATTCCTTGCAATCGGTGAATGGTTTGTTGTCTACTTTTTGGCAATTGTCAATTTTGAATCTGAATGAAGATGATAAGAGTACAATTTGCCAATATAAATGTCCGGTTCATTGACGCTTCATTTTGCCTTTGGATAATTGGAACGTTGCTCGGGAGTTGCGACAGGTTAAAAGGGATTACTACTATTTACGGGACTGTTACCGCGCCCGGGTATGGTCCGGTCGATAGTGCGAGGATTGTTTTTATTGCCCGACAGACTATGACAAATACGAAATTTGTAGCTGAAACACTCACAGATGCAAACGGAAAGTATCGGGTGACGGTGGATGCCCCACGCGGGTATGGCCGTGTTGAATGTGATTTGATACTTGATGGTAGCCCGACTACCCAGCAATACACGAAGGGCGAGGCGTGGCAAGATGGTAGAAAACTGAACACCTGCTGTGGCGTCTCAGCGGGAGCGAAGGCCAACTTCGACTTTAAATTGTTCAAATAGAAATGCTCTTCTCAAAGACTGTATGGGTTGATTTATTGCTCAGTTAGCAAGTGTTATTTTTCGGTTGATTATTGATTCCTTCCAGTTGCTCATCGGATTAAATGCGCGGGGTCCGTTGCCATTTTTTTTGGATTTCATCTGAAATGGATTGGCCAATGAGCAAGACTTTATCTACCGTAAAGTGTTTGATTACAACTGCGTTATTGATTGGGATATGCGAAACAGCTTTTGGAAATACGCCGCTAAGACTGACTAAATCTGAATGGAAGATGATAAGAAAGCCATTTGCCAATATAAATGTCCGGTTCATCGGCGCTTCATTTTGCCTTTGGATAATTGGAACGTTGCTCGGGAGTTGCGACAGGTTAAAAGGGATTACTACTATTTACGGGACTGTTACCGCGCCGGGGTATGGTCCGGTGGATAGTGTGAGGATCTCGGTCATTGCCTCGAACGGCTTCGTAAGAACTAAGTTTTTGACCAACGCCTATACCGACAAGGAAGGAAAATATGAGGTGACCGTCGATGCGCCGCGGGGGTATAGCCAAATTGAATGCTCTGTTGTACTAGATAGTGACCCTGTTTCCTCCAAAGAATATCGCGTCGCAGAGGCATGGCAAGATGGAAAGAAAATAAAAAACTGTTGCAGCGTAGTAGCGGGTTGGAAGGCTAATTTTGATTTTAAATTATTCAAATAAGTTCCCTGATAAAGATTGTAAACCCTGTTTATTGCTTAGTTGGCAAGCGTTATTTTTCGGTTGATTATTGATTCCTTCCGGTTGCTCATCGGATTAAATGCGCGGCTTCCGATGCCATTTTATTTGGATTTCATCTGAATGGATTGGCCAATGAGCAAGATTTTATCTACCGGAAAGTGTTTGTTTGCAGCTGCATTATTGCTTGGCATATGCGAAACAGTTTATGGAAATACCCAGCCAGAATCGACTATATCTTTTGCGGAAGCCAGCGATTCCGCAAGTTCTGAAATTGACATTTTGCTCAACCGCGTCGAGTTTGCCCCCGGTGAATTGGATTACTATCGAAAAGCGCATGCCGACGACAAACCGGTACAAACCAACCCCGAAGCATGGCTCAGTCTGTACGACCGCCTGCGCAAAGGCGCGCATCCGCGTGTGATGAGCCGGTTCCCCGACTGGCGGTCGATGATGCGGGACCAGGAGAGGAGCAATAGCGAGGCCGATATCATTCCAATCGGCATAATGGACATAGAAGGGGAACACGCGCCGGAGAATAGGGCATCCGGGAAGGTAGCAGAGAAGATCCGTTTCCTTGATGCCTCCGTATTACAGGAAACATTGTATCAGGCTGAGGCCAGCTTCAAAATCGGCGAAGCACTGCTAGTATCCAATAAGCCGTCCCTGATTGGACTGGAAATCGATTTTGGCGATGGAAAGAGTTACAAGAGTTATGCTTTGAAAGAGCAGGTAATCACCCACTCGTTTGCTGCAACGGGACCTCATAGCATTCAAATCAGGCTCAGGACGCCCTTACTGCAATGGGGCACGGCGGATATCCTGCAACATGCGATAATATCGCGATGATAGAGGGCAGTCTGACGGCGGAAGACCGGAGCCTTTTTGACGAATTCAACTATGGCGACCGGATCATGCTGGGATGGTTGCCCGGGTTCAGGCGGAGTACGCATTTCGATGTGCATACCAATGCTTTGAATGACGAGAAATCCATTGCAAGGCTGTTTATCACGCAGATACCTCCCAAGTTTCCCACATTTGTGATGAAGGATGTAAAGTATGACAGCCTGCTGAATGACGATTTTCTGCCGGGTGGTAAGTCTTCAATAAGCGTAAGGGTGTTGAAATTTTTGGCAACAAAAACATTTGACTTTTGTTTCGTACCAACTTTTAGCTCAATTGACTTCACCGGACCACGGGACACACAGGACGAACGAGAGATATTAAACGTCCATGACGTGCTACCAATTCAAATGCCTTTTTCGGCAGTTTATGGCCATGCCACTGATCGCAACGGATTTCATGTAGCACCTCAACTTCTACCCTGGCGAGTCATGGGCATTGCCGAGGGAATCCTAACGCCTGACCCTTCCTGCCCCGCCGCTCCCATCCCGCCAACACCAAACATTTATTTCAGCCAAAGCTATTGTTTCCCTTTTACCGAAACTCGGACGGATCAGTCGTTTCCTATAACGGTGAATGTGTCCGCTACGGGGCAGGATTATCGTCAAACGTTATTGATAGAAAAACTCGGCTCGCTGGAAACCCAGGAGGGTTATCTGATGAGTGATCAGACGAGTTTTACATTTTACGTCTACACCGCAGGTCAATACAGGGTAACCTGTGAGCGAAGTTATCCCGGGCGGCCCGATTTGACGTCGACCGCCTCAGCAACCGTAAATGTGAGCAATTGTCCGGATTTGCTGACGCTCATTGGAGATAATAATTCCTTCAATCCCATTGACTGCCAGGGCTTTTGGGAAGGTGACTACCTGCTCACGTTTCAGAACGACACTACGAAACATGCCTTTGCTCACTTGGGAAATGATATCCTGTATGCTACGCTCGAAAAGGATGATGCATTTGTGCCGCGCTCCGTGCTGATGGCCAACCACCTTTTCGAAGAATATGCATTATGTTTCGCTGAAACCGACCCCCGCGCATTGCCAGTAACGCTGGCGACTTTCGATGCCCGCCCGTCGGAGGGCAAAGCGGTACTAACATGGACGACAGCCAACGAGACGAACAGTGCCTGGTTCGAAATTATGCGAAGTCCGGACGGACACGACTGGCAGGTAACTGATAAGGTAGTAGCCAGGAATGAAGGTGAAACGGTCTCGAACTATCTTTTTGTCGATTCGCTTCCCCTGCCGGGCATATCGTACTATCGATTGAAAATGATGGATTCGGATTCCTCTTATGCATACAGCCGAATCCGGCGCGTGCAGTTTGCTGACGCGCAAATCACTATTTTTCCTAATCCCATCGACGACCGAATGTCATTGAGGCTGTCGGTTGACGAGTCAAATGTGAAGGAAATTACAGTTTCAGACCTGGCAGGGCGAATCGTTTACCGTGCGGATAGCGTTGCGCACCTCCATGATGCCAAAAAGCTGATGACGGGCAGGTACATCGTCAAAATCCGTATGAAAGATGGTTCGGAAATCAACCGGGTAATTCTTAAAAGGTAATTGGCATCTGCCGGAAGATCAGGTTGATGCGCGTCGGTGATCAGATTCTTTCCCTCCTTCTGCCATTGCTTTGATCGTCGGCCGGGAACGGACGGGCTTTGCGAATAGTTTCTATATTAGCCAAATCTAACGTCTCCGATATGTCAAAGCTATTTTCTCCTGTTACTATTAAAAGTGTCCAGTTCAAAAACCGGATCGTTGTTTCTCCTATGTGCCAGTATTCGTCTATCGACGGCTTTGCTACCGACTGGCACCTGGTTCATTTGGGGAGCCGTGCCGTAGGCGGCGCCGGGCTTATCATCTCCGAAGCCACCGCCGTGTCGCCCGAGGGGCGCATTTCGCCCGAAGATCTCGGAATATGGAAGGACGAGCATATTGAAATGCTTTCGCAAATTACCGCGTTTATCAGCGAGCAGGGGTGTGTGCCGGGTGTGCAGCTCGCACATGCGGGCAGGAAGGCCAGCACGGCCGTACCGTGGAAAGGTCGGGCGGAAGTGCCCGCGAGCGCGGGAGGCTGGCAAACGGTTTCGGCCTCCGATGTTCCGTTTTCGGATACCTATCCCAAGCCGGTTGCGCTAGACGAAGCGGGTATTGAAAAAGTCGTTTCCGATTTTACCGAAGCCGCCAAACGTGCCTTGCAGGCCGGTTTCAAAGTGATCGAAATACATGCCGCGCACGGTTACCTGCTGCACCAGTTCCTGTCGCCGCTCAGCAACCACCGCACCGATGAATATGGCGGCAGCTTCGAGAATCGCATTCGCCTGCTGCTACGCGTGATCGAGGGTATTCAAACCGTATGGCCCGCTGACCTGCCGCTGTTTACGCGCATTTCGGCAACCGACTGGGCCGAAGGCGGCTGGAACATCGACGAATCCGTGCAACTGGCGGCCATTCTCAAAGAAAAAGGCATTGACTTAATCGACGTGTCGTCGGGTGGCCTGGCTGCGCATCAGCAGATTACGGTCGGACCGGCTTATCAGCTGCCGTTCGCCTCGCGCATTAAACGTGAAACCGGCATTCTGACCGGCACCGTAGGCCTGATCACCAATTCCCTGCAAGCCGAAACGATCCTCGTCAATGGGGATGCAGATATGATCATCATGGCACGGGAGATTTTGCGGAATCCGTACTTTCCGCTGGAAGCCGCGCACGATTTGAAGGAAAACGTCGCGTGGCCGGTGCAATATGAAAGGGCCAAATGGTAATGTCCGGGCGCGAGCGTGCCGGAAGCATAACCGAATGCGGCGCATTTGCAATCACTTTTGAACACCACAAAAAGGGGAGGAAATAATGAAAGACCTAAAAAGCGAAAAAGCACTGGCCGCGAAAGAAGCGGTCAAATACCTCTCGAACGGGCAGATTGTGGGCCTGGGCTCCGGCAGCTCCGCGTACATTGCCATTGCGGAAATCGGGGAACTGGTGAAAAACGGCCTGGATATTCAGGGAGTGCCTACGTCTGAAAAAACGCGTGCACTGGCCGAATCGCTGAATATCCCGCTGCTCAGCATTGAGGAAGTCGGTTCGATCGACATTACCATCGACGGTGCCGATGAATTCACGCCCGATTTGCAGCTCATCAAGGGCGGCGGCAGTTTTTTGCTGAAAGAAAAAGTAGTGGCTTCGCTCTCGAAGGCCGAAATCATCATTACCGATTCAACTAAAAAAGTGGAACTGCTCGGCAAGTTCACCGTGCCGATCGAAGTGATTCCCTATGCACAGAATTACGTGCTGGCGCAGATCGGAAAGCTGAACGGTTTGGGTAAAATCCGCCTGGCGGATGGCAAACCGCTCGTTACAGAGCAGGGCAACCTGCTGATCGACGGCGATTTCGGGCTGATACAAGACCCTGCTTTGCTGGCCGATCAGCTGATCCGGATCGTGGGCGTGGTGGAACATGGGCTGTTTATCAACATCGCCAAAAAGGTGATCATGGGCGTCGGCGACACGACCATCACGTTCGAAAAATAGCGACTTGCCCGCCCGCATTGCGTATCTTTGCGGAAGTAAATACATTCTGTTGCAAATGGTTACAATCCCACAACTCCAAGCCGTTCTCGACGTCCTGCGCCTTGCGGAGCGGCTGAAATTTGAACTTCGTCATAGCTACACTTCCAGCGGCAGGCAGGAAAGCGTGGCCGAGCATACCTGGCGCATGTCGCTCATGGCCGTGCTCATGGAGCCTTACCTGGACAAGTCGATCGACATGGCCAAGTTATTGAAAATGATTATCATCCACGACCTCATCGAAGCCGAAGCAGGTGACGTGCCGGTGACGGAAATGATGCGCAATCCCGCTTTGAAACTGATCAAACAGCAGCGTGAAATCGAGGCGATCGAGAGCCTGCGCATGCGTTTGGGCGAGCCGCTGGGACAGGAGATCTATGAATTGTGGTTCGAATTTGAAGAAAAAATCACCTATACGGCCCGCGTGGCGAATGCATTCGACAAGCTAGAAGTGCAGTTGCAGCACAACGAGGCCGACATCAGCACCTGGGAGGATATTGAATATGACCTGTCGTTCATGATGGGCCGGCACGTGGCATTCGATGCCAACCTGGAACTGTTAAAGGACCTGATCGAAGCGCAGGCCGACCAGAAAATGCGCGCGGCAGGCGCGGACACGGTAGCAATACGCACCCGTGTTTTGGGTTAATAATTATTTGATTTTAAGTAAAATACAAAAGCCGTCGGATCGAGTCTGACGGCTTTTTGCGCTTAACTACACTTAACAAAGACGCTAATTGATAGTGTGTGCAGGTCTGATGGAATCTATTTCCAGCCGCCGCCCAGGCTGCGGTAGAGGTCTACGCGCGCTACGAGCGACTGGCTGCGGATGAATGCGAGGTTCAGTTCGGCCTGCAATGCATTGCCTTGCGCCGTAATCACTTCCAGGTAATTAGCCATATCGCTTTGGTACAGCAGCTGCGCATTGGAAATGGCCTGCTGCAAAATGTTCACCTGATTGTTCGCGATGGCTTCCTGTTCTTTCAGTTTCTGGGTTTGAACCAGCGAGTTCGAAACCTCACCCACGGCATTCAGCACCGATTGGCGGAATTCCAGAACCGATTGTTCACGCCCGATTTTGGCGACTTCCAGGTTCGTTTTCAATTGTCGTCTGGCGAAAATCGGCCGTGCAATCGTACCGGCCGCAATGCCGAACAGCGAACCGGGAATGTTGAACCAGTTGCTCGATTTGAACGATTCGATACCGCCGCTCGCCGAAATGATCAGCGACGGGTACATGCTCGCCTGCGCCACGCCCAGCTCTGCATTCGCGATGAGCACCGACATTTCCGCCGCACGCACATCGGGACGGCGACTTACCAATGCAGCCGGCACGCCGGTGGCAAGGCTGTCGTTTGCCTGGAAATCGGCCAGTTTTACCTTCCGATCGACGGCATTCGGCATTTGGCCGGTCAGGATTTGCAGTGCGTTTTCCTGGATCGTAATGTCCTGTTCGAGCTGCGGGATGAGCAATGCAATGGCCTCGCGCTGTGCTTCCGCCTGCTGCACCGATAGCGACGTTGCCTCGCCCGCATCTTTGAGCAGGTTCGTCAGTTTCAAGGTGTTATTGCTCAGTTCGAGGTTGTGTTTCGCCACTTCGAGCTGTTTGTCGAGCATTAGCAGGTTGAAAAAACCTCTCGCGATGTCGGCCACGAGGCGCGTTTGCACGGCTTTGGTGGCTTCCACCGTTTGCAGGTATTGGCCCAACGTAGCCTGCTGCTGGCGGCGGATCTTACCCCATATATCGGCTTCCCACGACAGGTCCACCGAGGTGATATAGTTCTCGATATGGCTCGATTTTAGGAAGCTACTCGCGCTGATCCCGTTCAAGCTGTTGCTCGATGGCCGGTTATAGGTGCCCGCAATGCGCAAATCTACGCGCGGAAGTTGCAGCATCCTGGCCTGTTTTACCTGCTGCTGTGCGATATCAATGCGCTTCAGCGCGATTTGCAGGTCGTAGTTATAAGCAATGCCGCGCTCGATGAGCCTTTGCAGCGTCGTATCGGGGAAAAATTCCTTGAAGCCCATATCTGCGATGGTGGCGGTGTCGCCGTAAGGCACATTGCGGTACTCGGTGGGCAGGGCCAGTTCCGGGCGCTGGTAGTCCTTGCTCACCTTGCAAGAGGCGAGCAAAGTTACCAGCAGAATCAGAACGGGTATTTGCGTTAATCTAAATGTATTTTTCATGATGTTAATTCTAAATAAAACAGTCATCGCATGCTGGTTCCGAACCGCGCGCCACTAGTGCACCTCGGCTTCGGCGAGTTCCGGTTCAACCGGTTTTTTGACGACTTTTTCCTGCAAATACTGGAAGATCACATACAGCACGGGGATCGCGAATACCCCGAAAATCACCCCTGTAAGCATCCCGCCGACCGCCCCGGTACCGATCGAACGGTTTCCAAGCGCTGAGCCACCGGTGGCGCGCATCAGCGGTAACAGCCCAACGATGAATGCGAACGAGGTCATCAGGATCGGACGTAAGCGGAGTCGCGAGGCTTCCAATGCCGACTCTACGATGCTCATGCCCGCTTTACGGCGCTGCACGGCATATTCGATGATCAGGATCGCGTTCTTCGCGAGCAAGCCAATGAGCATGATCAAACCGACCTGTACATATATATTGTTTTCAATACCCATCCAGTTGATGAACAGCATCACGCCGAACACCCCCAGCGGAATGGTGAGGATCACGGCCAGCGGCAGGATGTAGCTTTCATATTGCGCGGCGAGCAGGAAGTACACGAACACCAGGCTGAGCACGAAAATCAGGATGATCTGCGAGCCGGAGTTAATTTCTTCACGCGTCATACCGGTCCATTCGGTTTTGTAGTTGTTTGGCAGCACCTTTTCGGCGGTTTCCTGCACGGCGCGGATGGCGTCACCGGTGCTGTAACCCGGCTTAGGCGTTCCGTTGATCATCACGGCATTGTACAGGTTGTTGCGGGTCACCGTTTCAGGTCCGAACACGCGTTTCAGGCTCACCAGCTGGTTGGCCGGTACCATTTCGCCCTCGGTGTTTTTGACATAAATACCATCGAGCGAAGCCGGGTTCTGGCGGTACAGCGGATCGGCCTGGGCCATCACGCGGTAATATTTACCAAACCGGTTGAAATCCGACACAAAGCTCGAACCGTAATAAATTTGCAGCGTTTGCAGCAATTCGTTCACGGGTACATTCAGCTGTTTGGCTTTCGCATTGTCGATTTCCAGCTGGAATTGCGGGTTACCCGTTGCGAAGGTGGTGAATGCATAAGCGATCTCCGGACGCTGCATCAGCGCGCCGATGAATGCGTTGGTAGTGGTGCTGAGTTTTTCCAGTGAACCGTTTCCGCGGTCTTGCAGCATAAACTCGAAGCCACTGACGTTACCGAAACCATCCACGGTAGGGAAGGTGAAGAAGAATGCATTGGCATCATTCACCGAGCGTACCTGCTGCGACATCATGCCTACGATCTCATTGAAATCCTGCACTTCGCCCCGCTCTTCCTTCGGTTTCATGCGGATGAAGCCCACACCGTAAGGCGATGCGTTGGAGTTCGAAATGATGTTCATACCTTCCACAATGTAGCGCTGGTCGGCGATGGGCGACTTTTTCACGATGCTATCCACCTGCGCCATCGCTTTCGAGGTACGGTCGAGGGAGCTGCCCGGAGGCGTGTTGAGGGCGTAAAGCAGGAAGCCCTGGTCTTCGGTCGGGATGAACCCCGTAGGCGTGGTTTTGGTGAGCCAAAGTGTTGTGCCTGAAATGACCAGCAATCCTATGATAGTCACCCATTTACGACGGATCAGGAATTGAAGGCTTTTCACATACCGGCCGGTCATCGACTCGAACCCTGCATTGAATGCCGCAAAGAAACGGGCCGCGAAACCTTTGCGTTTACCGCCATGCCCTTCTTCGGCATGCGGATTTTTCAGGAATAATGCACAGAGCGCGGGACTGAGTGTGAGCGCGTTCAATGCGGAAATCAAAATGGCTATGGCTAATGTAAATGCAAACTGCCGATAAAATACCCCGGCGGGGCCCTGCATGAATCCGACCGGCACAAACACCGCGGCCATTACAAGGGTAATGGAAATGATCGCGCCCGAAATCTCGTTCATGGACTCGACGGTAGCCGATTTGGCCGCCAGGTTCGTTCGCTCCATTTTCGAGTGCACCGCCTCCACGACCACAATGGCGTCATCCACCACGATCCCGATCGCGAGCACCAATGCAAAGAGCGTGAGGAAGTTGATCGTAAACCCGAAGAGCTGCATGAAAAAGAACGTTCCCACAATGGCCACCGGCACGGCAATGGCCGGGATGAGCGTCGAGCGGAAGTCCTGCAAGAAGATGAACACTACGATAAACACGAGAATGAATGCTTCCAAAAGTGTGGACCGTACCTGGTTGATCGACTCGTCGAGGAAGTCCTTCGAGTTGTACATGATGGTCGTTTTCAGACCTTTGGGTAATGTTTTGGAAAAATCTTCGATCAGCTTTTCTGCCTGGATCAGGATGTCGTTCGCATTGGTACCGGCCGTTTGGAACACCGCCACACCGGACGATGCGTTGCCGTTCAGCTTACCATTGGAAGAGTAGGTGTAAGAACCGAATTCGACGCGCGCCACATCTTTCAGGCGAATCACGGAACCATCGCTATTGGCTTTGATGATAATGTCCTCGTACTCTTTGTTTTGCGTTAGTTTTCCTTTGTATTTCAAAACATATTCAAAAACCTCTTTGCTCGCTTCGCCGAGACGTCCCGGGGCTGCTTCAAGGCTTTGCTCACGAATGGCGCCGGTTACTTCCTGCGGCGACAGTCCCAATGCTGCCAGACGGTCGGGTTTGAGCCAGATCCGCATCGAATAATCCCGCGTACCGAACGGCTGCGCCTGACCGACCCCCGGTATACGTTGCAGCTGAGGCACGAGGTTGATCTTAATGTAGTTCAAAAGGAACGTCTCGTCGTAAGTGCTGTCTTCGCTCGAAAGCGCTACGAACATGATGATCGAGTTTTGCTGTTTTTGCGTGGAGATACCGGCTTGCACCACCTCCTGGGGAATCTGGCTTACCGCTTTGGAAACGCGGTTTTGAACGTTCACGGCAGCGATATCCGGGTCGGTGCCCTGTTTGAAATACACATTTAGGGCCATGGTACCGTCGTTGTTGGAGGACGAGGTCATGTAGGTCATGTTCTCAACTCCGTTCACGGCTTCTTCGATGGGCGTTGCCACTGCGCGGGCAACCACTTCTGCGTTCGCTCCCGGGTATACGGCGGTTACTTGTACCGTCGGCGGGGCTATGTCGGGAAACTTCGTTATCGGCAGCGTGGTGAGCGATATGATCCCGAGCAGTAATATCAGGATCGATATTACTGTCGAAAGGACGGGCCTTTCTATAAATTTCTGAAACATATAGTTTGAATTTGTCCCCGTTCTCGGGGCGCATTATCGAGTGTTTTGGCAAAGTGGGAGCGGTCCATCGCATTTCAGTCAATGCGATGGTGCTCTGCTAATTGGTGTGGAATCTGGTAAACCTTTTACACCCAGTGGCTTAGATCGGATTTGCGTGCAACAGGCTGTCCATCGACATTTTTTGCGGTGCAATGGCCATACCGTCGCGCAGCCTGTCGAGCCCGGCGTACACGATCTTTTCACCCGGTTTTAAACCTTTGGAAATGAGGTAGTAACGTCCGCTGCGGTCCGCCACCGTCACCGGGCGGCCTTCCACCTTGTTGCTGTCAAGTACGGTGTATACGAACACCTTGTCCTGCAATTCGAACGTCGCTTCCTGCGGGATCAGCACCGATTTCGCGAGCTGGCGCGGAATGCGGACCCTGCCCGTGTTTCCCGAGCGCAGCAGCCCGTTCCCGTTCGGGAAAGTCGCACGGAAGTTGATGGCTCCCATTGTTTTATCAAATTGGCCTTCAACGACTTGTACTTTTCCTTTTTGGGGATAAATGCTGTTGTCGGCCAGCACGAGTTCAACCGGCGGGATATGCTTGATCTTCTGTTCGATCGTATTTCCTTCAAATTCCTGCTTGAAATCGAGGAAGTCGAGCTCGCTCATCGAAAAGTAAACGTAGATATCTTTTGTCTCCGAAAGGACCGTCAAGGCCTCCATCGTGCCTTTTCCAACGAGGCTGCCGGTCTTATACGGGATCGTTCCGATATAGCCGTCGGCCGGCGCGGTGATGGACGTGTAACCGAGGTTGATCTTCGCCGCGTCGACAGCCGCTTGCGCCTGGGCTACATTCGCTTTGGCGGCGTCATAGGCCGCTTTCGCGCTTTTCACCTGAACATCGGAAACCACCTTGTTGGCGACGAGCGGGGTCAGTTTGTCGACATTGATCGAAGCACTTTCCAAAGCGGCTTTGGCCGATTGGAGGCTGGCTTTGGCGGTATTGAGCTGCTCGGTGTAAGGACGGGCGTCGATATGGAACAGCACCTGGCCCTTGTGTACATAGGCGCCCTCGTCTACCGAAATGCGGTCGAGGTAGCCATCCACCTGCGGGCGGATCTCGATGTCGCGGCTGCCCTGGATGGACGCCGTAAATTCGCGGTGCGAGGTGACCTCGTGATCGCTAACAGTGATAACCGGCAGGGCCTGTGCCGGCGGTGCCGACTCGGGGGCATTGGCGGTGGAGGAACCGCAGCTGTATATCAGTGCGGAACCGGCGGTTAGTAACAGAAGTGCGGCTAGCCCTTTAACTGTTTTTACTTGGTTCTTTTTCATGGATGTGGACGATTTTTTGCGGTGTTAATCAGTTGTTTGCGAATAGGTAGTGAAGTTATTATTACTAACGGTGTTAACCTTAAAGAAAAAAAATTTAGAGATTTTTGATGAATGCGTTTACAGTGTCGTCCATTACTTTTTTGTTCATCTGAGTGTCGTCGATATCCGAGCAGCGCATCATTACGATCGAAATCAAGCCGTGGAGTACTGACCAGAACGCATGAATTTTAAAGCAAGTTTCCTCATCGGAAGATTTATTATCTTTTACGATTCCTTCAATAGCCTCGCCTATGTGATCGCGGAAGCTGTTGAACTCCGGTTTCGCTTTGCCCGGGCTGGAACAGGGCATTCCCAAACCGTACATGAGCTGATAGTATTCGGGATTTTTGAAAGCGAAGGTCCAGTAAGTTTCGGCGTGGGCCCTTAGCCGCTCCTCCGGATCTGCGTATTTACGCTTGTCTTTTTCCAATAATCTATCGAGTAACCGGAAACCATCCATAGAAAGTTCAAAGAGGATCGCTTCTTTATTTTCGAAGTGATCGTAGATCACCGGTACGCTATATTCGATGGCATCAGCTATCTTCCTGATTGACAGGGATTGCCAGCCTTCTTCCTTCACCAATTGCAAGGCTACCGCCAGGATATTGGTGCGCATATTTTCTTTCTGCCGTATTTTTCGTTCGAGGATTCCCATGGTAATTCTCAGATTTACCTAACGATGTTAGCAAAGGTACGGCGGCTTTTCTGAAATACCAACCGATGACCGGTAACTCACAGGTTACCTTTGCCTTTCCCGCACAAATGTTAAAAATCGTGCCCGTGGGGCATTGTCACGGTTGGAGCGCCTGGGCAACAGGCATTTCAGTTTTCCCAAAAAGCCTTTCTTCCATCCGACGGTCGTGGCCGTACACATCCTTGCGGAACTGCAAATTGCCGTGCTGGTCCACCCACGACGTGAAATAGCCGATGAATACCGGCACCTCGTTCTTTCCGCGCAGCCGCACATATTTTTCCTTGCCCGAATTCATGGCAGCCGTGATTTTTTCACTCGTCCACGTGCTATCGCGGCGGAGCAGCCATTCGGCCATCTTTTTAGGCTCTGCAAGCCGGATGCAGCCGTGGCTGAATGCCCGCTGGCTTTCTTTGAACAAACTTTTGCTCGGAGTATCGTGGAAATAAATGCTGTAACTATTCGGGAAGAGGAATTTAACGAGCCCCAGCGAGTTCGATTTGCCCGGTTTCTGCCGCACCGAGCCGCCATTCCATTCCATATTATGCCGTGCCAGGTAGTTCGGGTTTTTCTTAATGCCCGGTAAAACTTCTTTTTTGAGAATGCTCGTCGGCACGTTCCAGTAAGGACTGAATACGACCTGGTTCAAAGTGCCTGAAAAAATGACAGTACTATTGGCCTCGGAACCGACCACTACCACCATATCAAATGACAATTTGCCATCCTCATAAGCGTGCAAGGTAAATTCCGGGATGTTAACCAGAATGTAGTCGGTAGGCGGGGCGGCGGGCATCCAGCGAATGCGCTCCATATTGATGAGCATCTGGCGGATACGCGCCGTGACCGGCACATTCAGTTCTTTGAAAAACGCAGGGCCGGTAACGCCGGTTTGCTTTTGTCCTACGCGCTGCTGGAAATGCTTCACGGCGGCCGTCAGCGTGGTATCGAAAACCGGTGTGCTGTCCGGCTCCGGCAGGTCGCCGAGCAAATGCAGGCGGGTTTTCAATGCCGTGATCAGCGTGTCGCGGTCGCCCTCGCGGAATTTTTTGTCCGTATCCACGGCTGCCGGTTCGCCGTTTTTAGTGATGGTATAATATTCTAATACTTTCTGTTTCAGTAAATTATAGTGGCGGTTCACAGGTTCGTAGGCTGCCACATTCTGACCTTTGTTTTTGAGCAAAGAATCCAGGAAAACTTCCGGGTTGAGCTTTCGGCGGGGAATGAACCAGTTGAGCTCCTGCGTATTGATCCGCTTATCGCCGGAGTAAGCGAGGTCGGTGTAGCGGAAAAATTGTTCGGTCAATGCGAGTTCCGTTTCGATCACCAGCGGATTGTCCGGGCGGATTTTTTTTAGCTGCGAAAGCGAGTCGATCGCCTTGTCGAGTGCGGCATTGTACAAGGAGCTGTCGCCGGAATAATGCACGTAATCGTTCCGCAGGCTTCGGAAAATGGGCACGAACTCGGCCATGCCGTCGGGGAAAAACCAGGCGTACTGGTAGTTCCGGTGGTTGTAGAAACTGCGCATCCGGGCGGTCAGGCTGTCGTCGGGCGCATGCGCGCCCACGTACGATGCGAATGCCGTGGTGTCGATGAACAGCTCGGTGAATGAGTTTT
Organism: Dyadobacter fermentans DSM 18053; assembly: GCF_000023125.1. NCBI lineage: Bacteria > Pseudomonadati > Bacteroidota > Cytophagia > Cytophagales > Spirosomataceae > Dyadobacter > Dyadobacter fermentans. The sequence continues at coordinate 2,653,852 of NC_013037.1, read as the reverse complement.
GGACGGTGATCGTGGTGTCGCGCACGGCGATCTCCGTTTTCTTCTCGGATGCGGTACGGCATGCGGCCCCGACAAGTGCGAGGGCGATGAACAATGCGATTTTCTTCATAGTTGTGGCAAGGTCGCGGATCGTACCAATATAGTGCCTTTACGTATAGTAAGGATTAGATTTTTATTATAATCCGTAAAACCCCGTACACGAGCGGCCGATTCGCGCTTTCTTTGCTGCATTAATTGATACATCTAATCAACAAACTCATGACGCTCCTCAGTTTTGCACTTCGGATCAAGGAAGTCAGGGATTTGCAAAATTCCTACGCAGCCACGCGTGATATCAACGTCCTCGCCCGCCTGAAAGATATGGAAAAAGAGCTGGACAGGCTGATTCATAGCATTGTAACAACACCGCGAACCCTCCTCTAATGCCTCTCGCCAAGCCGTGAAGCGACATCGCTTCACGGCCCACGCGTCACAGCTGCACAGCGCCGCGCCCCAAACTTCACAAATTGGTAATGCACGCCCCGGAACTTGCTTTCCGGCTCCGGACTTTATAACTTATTCGGGGCGATCGCGCCGGCACTTTTGCGATCGCCTGCACGCTATGAATGAGAGACAAAAGCGGCTGAGGGAGCGACGACTGATCAAGCTTTCCATCGTCACCGGCTCGGCTTTTACGGTCTGGGCCATCGTCGTCGGCATCGCCGGCGACTCCAAATCCATTATTTTCGACGCCCTCTTTTCGATGGTGGGCATCAGCCTGTCGGGCGTATCGCTGCTGGTGAATAATTTCGTCCGCAAGCCCGACGACGACGATCTGCCCTTCGGACGCGCGCAGTTTGAGCCGTTTTCGATGACCTTGCAGTCGGCCGTGATCATATTTCTGTGCCTCTACTCGCTGGCGACCTCGGTGATGGACATCATCAGCGGCGGCAAGTTCGTGGAGCTGGACATTGCATTGCCCTATCTCATCGCGTCGATCATCGGATGTTTTATTCTTTGGGTGTATTTCAAAAGAAAAGCATTGCAAATCCGCTCCGAATACGTGCGGATCGAAGCCACCGAATGGCAGCTCGATGCCCTGCTGAGTACGGGTGTGCTCGTGGTGCTGTCGCTGGGCTATTTCCTGCGCGATACTTCGCTGGCGTTTCTCATTCCGTACCTCGACCCCGGGATGGTCATCCTCATTTCGATCCTCTTCCTGCGCATTCCGGTGCGGACATTCCGGAAAAACATCCGGGAATTGCTGCAATTCGCGCCCGACGACGAGGTGGAGGAAATGATCCACCGCGAGGCGGAAGGGATTTCGCAGCGCTATGGTTTTATCGATGAATACGTGCGTGTGGCCAAAACCGGCAGCAGCTACACCATTGAAATAGACTTCCTCCTGCCCGAAGCGCTCGCGCATACGCAGGTGAAAGAACTGGACGCCATCCGGCAGGAACTGTATGGACGAATCCGCGGCGACTATAAAATGTGGCTTACGATCTCGTTCACCACGGAGCGTAAATGGATGATCTGACGAAAATCAGCGCCTGCGGCCCAGCTGCATTTGTTTGGGCGTCACCCCGAATTTTCTTTTAAATGCCTGAATAAAATTGCTTGCCGTCGTGTAGCCAGCCACCTCCGCCACGGCTTCCACCGACATGCCCGCATCGAGCAGGAGCTGCCGGGCGTGCAGCATGCGCTTTTCGTGCACGAGTTCATACACGCTCGTGTTATACTCCCGCCTGAACCCCTCGCGGATCTGGTGTTCCGAGAGCGGCGAATGCTTTGCAACAGCTTCCACGGAATCCACCGAGAGGAATTCGGAGCAGAGGTAATCGTAAACTTCCGCGAGTTGCCGGGTCGTTTCACGGTCTGCGTGCGATGGGGAATGCTCATTGCGGTGCTGGTGCAATTGCAGTCCCAGCAGTTCGAGGATTTTGCCATTTACATACATTTCCCACAGGTCCTCGGCCACGGGCGGGTGCAGGATGCGGTGCAATATCGAATGCATTTCCGGCGTCACCGGCGCGCCTTTCCCGAAAAGCGCCACAGGCTGGCTGCTTTCCAATGCGTGGGCGAGCTTGCTCGCAGGGTTGCCGTTTTGTTGCAGGAATTGCAGCAAATGCTCTTTTTTGAGGATCAATGCAAGGTATTCAAAGCCATTCTGGCGATTGTAGAAAATGTCCGAGTGGAAGTTTTCGGAATAATAAATGTCATATTCTGCGGGGCGCAGCGGATGATCTCCTGGTATGTCCCGGAAGCGGGCGTTGGAAAAGCCTTTTAATTGAAAATGCAGGCTGATATGCGGGTCGCTCGTCATTCCGCGTATTTGCATATCCTCCAAAAAATCCGCCTGGAACCGGATAATCCCGAAATTGCGGGCATAAGTATTCCTCACCCGGTGATTCACGAACGGCAGCCGCGGCGCATCGTGCTCGAAAGTATCTACCGAAGGTTTGGTAAGAAACTTCCTGCCCGCGATCTCCCTGTACGATTCATTGTCAATGATATAGGCCATATACAAAATTCAATGTTTTTATCGGCTATCCCAATACTTTCCCGGGCCGGTCGCTCATACCTTTGCCCGAAATTGCATTCTGATAGTCATGAGTATTTTAGTAACTGGCAGCGCGGGGCATTTGGGCGAGGCGCTGATGCGGACATTCCGGGCGCAGGGAACACCGGCCATCGGTGTGGACATCAAGCATTCCGAATACACCGACCGGGTAGGGAACATTGCCGACAGGGATTTTGTCAAAGCCGCCATGCGCGGCATTCGCACCGTCATTCATACCGCTACCCTGCATAAACCGCACGTAGCGACGCACACCAAGCAGGATTTTGTAGATACCAACATTACCGGTACGCTCAACCTGCTGGAAGAAGCGGTAGGAAGCGGCGTATCGTCATTCGTTTTCACAAGCACCACCAGCACATTCGGAGCGGCCATGAACCCGGCGAAAGGTGCCCCGGCCGCGTGGATCACCGAAGAGGTGGTGCCGCAGCCCAAAAACATTTACAGCGTAACCAAGCTGGCCGCCGAAAGTCTCTGCGAGCTGTTTCACCGTAAAACACGCCTGCCGGTGCTGATCCTGCGCACCTCGCGCTTCTTTCCCGAGGACGACGACAATGCCGAAACGCGCCGTCTTTACAACACTCCCAATGTGCAGGCGCTTGAATTGCTCTACCGGCGTGTGGATATCGCCGACGCCGTTTCCGCGCATCTGTTAGCCATGGAAAAAGCCGGAACGATCGGTTTCGGCAAGTACATAATCTCGGCAACCACGCCGTTCACGCAGGCGCATCTGGCGCAACTGCATACCGATGCCCCGGCGGTCATCCGCTCGTTGTACCGGGAAAGTGAGTCGCTGTTCACTGCCCACGGCTGGAAGTTCTTCCCGGAGATGGATCGCGTGTATGTGAATGAGCGCGCGCGGCGCGAGCTGGGATGGGCGCCGGTTTATGACTTCGCGCACGTGTTGCGCTGCCTGCGTGAAGATACCGATTTCCGCAGCCCGCTTGCGGTGCAGGTCGGAAGCAAGGGCTACCACGACGAGCAGTTCGATGAAGGGCCGTTCCCGGTGGAATAGCCGCTATTTCCTGCTCGCCGCGATCACCGGCATCACAAACTGCCACGCCGCATTCGCCGGTTCTTCATGCTCTCTTTTGACGATCTGGTCGAGTTTTTTCAAAATATCGGGGTGGCTGGCGGCGACGTCGGTGCTTTCGCTGCGGTCGGTTTTGAGGTTGAAAAGCTGCCACGGGTTGCCGGGGTTTTTCCGTAAATCGGTTTTAACGCCCTTCCAGTCACCCATTCGGACGGCAATCTGGCCGCCTTTTTCGGGGTATTCAAAATAGAGGAATTCGTGTTTTTTCTGCCGGTTGGTTTGTCCTAGCAGTTCCGGGAGGAACGAAATGCCGTCGGTGGGCGGCGAGGCTTGTCCGGTGAGCTCGGCCAGGGTAGGCATGAGGTCGAATTGGGCCGAAACGTGGTCGCTCACCCGCCCTGGTTTGATTTTCCCCGGCCACCGGACGATAAACGGCTCGCGGATCCCGCCTTCGTAAACGTCCATTTTCAATCCGCGCAGCCCTGCCACGCTGTTGAAGAATTGCGGGTTTACACCGCCATTGAAAGTGGCCCCATTGTCGCTGCTGAACATCACGATGGTGTTATCGTCCAAACCGAGCGCTTTCAGTTTGTCCAAAATGATACCGACCTGGTCGTCCAGGAATGTGATCATGGACGCGTAAGTCGATAGCGGATATTTGGTGGACGCATAATTCTTCTCACCGTAATAAGGCTTCTCATCAAACTGTCCGATGTATTTTTTGACATATTCATCGGGGGCCTGCAACGATACGTGCGGGAGCGTGTAGGGCATATACAGGAAGAACGGGCCGGCCTTGCTCCGGTCGATAAATGCTAATGCCTTTTCGGTCATTTTTGCCGGCGCATATTCTTTTCCTTTGAAAGATTCGAAATCGGCGTCGGTGGCTTTGGCCGGATCGAGCTTCCGATGGATGTCCTGCCAGGGCTGCGCGAGCGTATCCCAGCGATCGTTCTCCCACAAATGCGACGGGTAGAGGTTGTGCGCCTGCTTCTGATCGAGGTAGCCGTAATAGTAGTCGAAGCCCTGCCGGGTAGGCGTGCCTTCGGTGTTGTTCATTCCCATGCCCCATTTGCCCGTGAGCGCGGTGGCGTAGCCTTTTTGTTTGAGCAGCTCGGCGACGGTCAACTCGTTGGCCGGCAGGGGCATTTGCCCGCGTTCCTCCTCATCCCGGAAGCCGCCGAGTTCGAAATTGCCGCGGATGGCGGAATGTCCCGCATGCTTGCCCGTCATGAGCATGGCACGGGCAGGCGCGCATACAGGCGTGCCCGTGTAGTGCTGCGTGAACCGGATGCCTTCTTTCGCGAGCCGGTCGAGGTTCGGCGTTTTGATCTTCTGCTGGCCGTAGCAGCCGAGCTCGCCGTAGCCGAGGTCGTCGGCGTAAATGTAAACGATGTTCGGAAGCTTGTCGGGCGCTTTTTGCGCCTGCGCGGTGCAGGTGATCGATATCGTCAGTAAAAACAGGTTCAGGAGTTTCATTGGGTGTGATCTGGAATTCGAAAAGGGGGAATTTAACCAAAATTTAACCACGCTAACGGGCAGTGAACCAAAAATATACCTTGCTATATTTGTCGCCGTATTTAATGCTAAACCCATATGTCTGAAAAAGCCAACCCCGGAGCCGCCAGGCAGCCGGGTCTGTTCAGCTTACTGGCTCCATACAAGGGGTTGATCGTCATGCTGTTGCTGTTTGCGTTGGCCAGCAACGGTATCAACCTCTGGCTACCCAAGCTGGTGGCCGACGGGATCGACGATTACACGCACGGGCATTTCGACCTCAATCATACGCTTGTCCAATTCACCGGCGCGGTGGTTTTCATATTCGTCTTCGCTTATCTCCAGAGCGTAATCCAGACCTACGCCTCGGAAAAAGTAGCCCGCGATCTCCGTACAAGGTTGTCCGACAAGATTTCGAAACAAAGCCATGCATTCATAGAACAAACAACCGCCGCCAGGCTGCTGACCAACCTCACCGCCGATGTAGATTCGATCAAGCTCTTTGTCTCCCAGGCCATTGTGGCCATGGTGTCGTCGGTATTCATCATTATTGGCTGCGCGGTGCTTTTGCTGGGCATTAACTGGAAGCTCGCGTTGACGGTCCTGGCCATTATCCCGATCATCGGCGGGATGTTCGCCATTACCCTCAAAAAAGTACGCACGCTATTTGTTCAAAGCCGCGAGGTAATCGATTGGCTCAATAGAATCATTAATGAAAGCATTTTGGGCGCTGCGCTGATCCGCGTCGTCAATTCGCAGCAGCTTGAATATGCCCGGTTTCTTGAAGCGAATACCAAAGCGAAGGGCTTCGGGCTGGCGATCCTGAACCTGTTTGCCGCGCTGATCCCCGTGGTCACATTCACCGCCAACCTTTCCATGCTCACGATCCTCGTGCTGGGCGGGCATTTTGTGATTGAAGGCGATATGACGCTGGGAGATTTCGCCGCGTTCAACAGCTATCTCGCATTGCTGATCTTCCCGATCCTCGTGATTGGTTTCATGAGCAACGTCATCGCACAGGCCACCGCGTCATTTCAGCGCATTTCCGGCGTAATCAATATGCCCGATCCGGTAGAAGCCGGTGCTTCGACGGCATTGCTGCGCGGGGATATCGCATTGGATCAGGTAACGGTGCTGTACGACGGGAAACCGGCGCTGAAAGACGTCAGTCTTACCGTAAAGGCCGGGTCCAAAATCGCCGTCATCGGGCCGACTGCGGCCGGAAAAACGCAGTTGCTGTACCTGCTCACCGGCCTGATCCGTCCGCAGGAGGGACGCATTACATTCGACGGGCAGCCGATCGACCATTACGACAGCGAATCGTTTCACCGCCAGGTAGGCTTTGTTTTTCAGGACAGTATCATTTTTAATATGAGTATCCGGGAAAACATCGCATTCAGCGCGACCGTGACGGATGAATCGCTCCGCAAAGCGATCGATACGGCTGAGCTAACGGCATTCATCGGAACATTGCCCGACGGTCTGGATACCATCGTGTCGGAGCGAGGCGCAAGCCTTTCCGGCGGGCAGAAGCAGCGGATCATGCTCGCGCGGGCGCTCGCATTGAACCCGAAAGTGCTTTTGCTCGACGATTTTACCGCGCGGGTCGATAATGCGACCGAAAAGAAGATACTGGCCAATGTAGAGCGGAACTATCCGGGTATTACGCTGCTTTCGGTGACGCAGAAAATCGCCGCGATCGGCCACTACGATCAGATTGTGGTGCTCATGGAAGGCGAATTGATCGGCTGCGGCACGCATGAGGAACTGATGCGGACGAGCCCGGAATATGTGCAGATTTTTAATTCGCAACAAAGCACGAGCAACTATGAAGTACGATCTTAACCAACTTTCGGAGGAGCAGCAGAAAACCTCCACCTGGAAGGCGCTCGGCAAGTTGCTGGAACTGATTGCTCACGAGAGGGGCAACCTAGCACTGGCCGTGTGCGCGATGACGCTCAATACGGCCGTGAACCTGTTCGGCCCATTCCTGATCGGCCACGCGATCGACCGCTATGTGGTCACGAAGCAATTTCACGGTCTGCTGGTTTTCGGCAGCATTTTGCTCGCTATGTACCTGCTCGGCCTGGCCACGGCCTACACCCAGACGAAGCTGATGGGTGGAGTAGGGCAGCGGCTTCTTTTTACCCTCCGAAACGCCATTTTTAACAAACTACAACAGCTCCCGGTCGCATTTTTTAACCAAAACAAAGCCGGTGACCTCATTTCGCGCGTCAACAACGATACCGATAAGCTGAACCAATTCTTCTCGCAATCGCTCATGCAGTTTATGGGAAGCATTTTCACGATGCTCGGTGCGGGGATTTTTCTGCTGGTGATTAATGTCAAACTAGGCTCGGCCACGCTGGCGCCGGCGGTGGTGATCCTGGTTTTTACATTGATACTCTCGCCCTGGGTGAAGGCCACGAATGCCCGGAACCTTCAAAGCACAGGTGCGTTGAGTGCCGAAATCCAGGAAAGCCTCAACAACTTTAAGGTGGTGATCGCATTCAACCGTCGCGACTATTTCAGGCAGCGTTTCCAGGTTGCCAACATCGACAATTACCGCACGTCCATTCGGGCTGGCCTTGCGAACAATGTTTTTTTGCCAACCTATTCTTTGTTTTCCAATCTCGCGCAGCTTGTGGTGCTGGCCTATGGCATTCACCTGATCAGTATCGGGGAGTTTACAGTGGGGTTGCTGGTGAGTTACCTCGCCTATGCGGTTAATTTTTACAATCCATTGCGCCAGCTGGCGGCATTGTGGACGAGCTTCCAGGTGGCTATGGCCGGCTGGGACCGTGTCTCGCAAATCCTCGCGCTGGAAACAGACCTGGTGACGCTATCCGGGTCGGGCAATGGGCGGGGCAATGCTTTGCTGGAATTCCGCGACGTGCGGTTCGGTTACGACAGCCGCGAAATCCTGCACGACGTCAATTTTACGCTCGAACGCGGCAAAACATACGCACTGATCGGCCCGACGGGTGGCGGCAAAACGACCACCGCCTCGCTGATCGCCCGCCTGTACGACCCGCGCGAAGGAACCGTCCTCCTCGACGGTCGCGACATCCGCACGTACACCCCCGAAGAGCGCAGCCGGAAAATCGGTTTCATATTGCAGGAACCGTTCCTTTTCAGCGGCACCATCCGCGAAAACATTCTTTACGGCAACGCGCATCTCACAAATTACTCCAACGACCAGCTCGAACAGGTGATCCGGAATGCGAACCTGGGCGAAATACTGGCCCTTTTCGAAAACGGGCTGGAAACCAAAGTCTCCGCCACAGGCGACAGCACCAGTTTAGGTCAAAAGCAGCTCATCGCATTCATGCGCGCCGTCCTCCGCAGCCCCGAACTCCTGATCCTCGACGAAGCCACCGCCAACATCGACACCGTAACCGAAAAGCTCCTCGGCGACATCCTGAAACAGCTTCCGGCTTCCACCACACAGGTAATCATCGCCCACCGCCTGAACACCATCGAAAACGCCGACGAAATCTTCTTCGTCAACTCCGGCGAAGTAAACCGCGCCGGCTCGCTGGACGACGCGATGGGGATGCTGTTGAAAGGGAATCGGGCTAGTTAGGGCTGCGTGACTTGATTTATTTGCTGAATGAGGGGCATCAGATCGAAATACATAGTTCTGAAACCGTCGCTCGGAGGATTTTCTTCGTCGGGATTAGTAAAGCGAAATCCGAGTTTGTAGTAAAATCCGGACGCGTCGTATGGCTGGCCCGGCAGGTCTGCGTCGTACAATGCATCCACCGTCAGAAATCTGATGCCCAGCCTTGGAACCAGCTCCAACACGACATATTCCATCGCCCATTCCATCAGGCGGCTTCCCGAGCCCTTTGCTCTGGGATCGGCAGCCAGCCATCCCACTTTGACGGCAGGAAATGTGGTATAGCGGACATCCTCGTCGATCAGGATTGGCGTTCCCATCGTCAGCTTGTCAGCCAGTAGTGTAACGTAAGCGGCAAGGCCGTCCCGGCAACTCAAAAGCCAGCATTTACTGGTCGAGCTCCTGAGTTCGTTCCGGATTTTTTCACCTTTAATATAGGATACAAATTCCCCGCGACCGCAACGGAAACCCTTTCCAACGTCGGGTTGGTCAGGGTTGAATTCGATTACATCGTGTTTGGAAAAATCTATCCCTGAAAATTTGGGATAGGGCATTACTTGCGGCTGTCTGACTTGTGTTTTTTGATACGGTTGGTGATCCGGTGAATCGTGGCCCAGGCTTGCTCATTGGCCAGATAGCCGCCTGTTTTGATGGCTTGTGAGAGAGCTTCGGCCTCGCGCCCAGTAACCGGTTTAGAAACGGTGTCGCCTGAATATTTCATCTTGTAAGATTTTGGATAGATGAATTCAGTGTTTTGGAACGCGAGTTTTTACAAATTTACAAAATCCCAATGCATTTCGTATCAACATGCAAAAAGTGTTGACTTACACCTACCACCGTCGTTCTTTCAACCCGGTCATATAGAGGTCGTAGCCACCCTTGCCGCCAGGGCGGTTGGAGGAGAAGATCATCAGGTGGTAATTGAAATTGGGCAAGCTGGGGAGAATGGGGCGGTATTCATTGTGGGCGGTGTTGATCCGCGGGCCCGCATTGACCGGCGCCGACCATTTGCCGTCGATGTATTCGGAGTAGTAAATGTCCTCGCCGCCCTGCCCACCGGGACGGTCGGACACAAACACCATTACGTTGTCGTACAGGTAAGGGCACTTGTCGTTGTAGGCCCCCGATAGTTCGTCCATCTTTCGGATTTCGTATTTGGAAGGGTTAACCAGGCTTTCCAGCGTAATTTCCTCACGTTCGTCTCGCGGGATCGTTACTTCGAAAATATCGAAATTGCCGTCGCGGTTGGAGCAGAAGTAGATTTTATCTCCCATAAATGAAATCGTCGGATACGCATCGTCGGCCGGGGAATTGAGGTATTGCACGGGTGCGGGCGCTTCGTCTCCTTTTTGGACGTATTTGATGTCCATATCGCCGGACGCGTCGTCGGCATAAAACAGCCACAGACTTTTTGTGTTTCCAACGGATGTGTAATCGCGGTAGTGCGACATCAGGCGCGGGCCATACACATTAAAATTGCCGTTTGCCTTGTTGATCAGCTGCGCGGCACCCGAAAAGCTTTCATGGTAATCTCCGCCCGCGCGCTCGGTGCCTTTTTTGAGTTGAAGCCCTTTGTCGTACTCCATGAATGCCGGGAAGTACACGAGGTTCAGCAAATCCTTCCTCTCTCTTTTGGAGGAAAATACCAAATGCGTTTCGCCATACCGATTGGACGGCAGATCGGAGTTATAGTCGTCATACTCGGAATTGAACTCTTCCAGATTGACGACGTCGGATAAAAACTTGCCGTCTTTTCTATCCGGGTCCATTCCCGGAGGCCAGCAGCCGGCGACCAGAAGCAGGATAATGGCAGGAAGGGTCCTTCTCATATCGGCGATTTTAAGTTTGTATTCGCATAGACACATGAATGCCGCCGATCGTTGCGAAATCAACCTGAAATCGCGTCACAATGCGCCAGGAGGCGTAGGACGTCCTGCTCTTTGGCAAAATCGACAGGGTGAGTTTTCAGATATTGATCGATCTCCTTTTTATGGGCCGGGTACAGCTTTCGGACGTTTGCCGGAGTGGTGATGTAAAACCGGTTGTTATTGTCGATCAGGTAGTAAAGGGAGCGGTAGGTGAGCAGGATTTCGGCATCGGCATTGAGCTTTTTGCTTGTCGCCGCCTGATCGCTGGAATACGAACGATAAGTTGTGACCGAAGACGCCGTGTAGGAAATGCCGTAGGGGCCGCCCTTTTCGGTGCCGATCCTCGCCAAGACCTCCCGCTTGCCGAGGCTTGCACGGCTGAATGTTTGCACTACTTCGCAATATCCCCACCGCTTGTCGAACCGGTACGATTTATCGCCGATCGAAAGGTTTTTAAGCAGTTCTTTGTCGATGATTTCGAGGGTATCGCGCTTATAGTCGACAAAGAAAATATGCCCGCCAACATAGTTGTAATTGAAATTAGCCTGCGCCACACGCCCGTTCGAAAACTCGGCTTTACCGGGTTTGAACTGGCTGAACTGATACCGGTCGGCGTAGGGAATGACCTTGTCGGGATATTCGCCCGCTTTCACTCTGAACACCTTGGGTGTCTGCGACCAGGCCAGGGCCGGGCATGCAACGAGTAGCGAGCAGATCGCCCGAAAGAGCTGGGTTTTCATGGGAGGACGTTTTGTATTGAGCTAAAAGGCCCGAACTGCTGCGATCTACGCGCATATTTTGCTGTAAATTATCAGCCTGACACCGGCAATGCCGAGCGGCCGCTAATCCTTTAATTCTATCCAAACCGGCGCGTGGTCGCTGGTTTTCTCCCAGCCGCGTACCTGCTTGTCCACGCCGGCGGCGATGAGCCTCGGCGCGAGGTTCGGGCTGAGTAGAAAATGGTCAATGCGCAGGCCGGCATTCCGGGCGAATGCATTGCGGAAATAATCCCAGAACGTGTAGATCTTCTCGTCCGGGTACAAGGTTCTGATCGCGTCGGTCCAGCCCTGGTCCATCAGTTTTGCAAATGCGGCGCGGGTTTCGGGGCGAAAAAGGGCGTCGTCGACCCAGCTTTCGGGTTTGTAAACATCCAGCTCCGTAGGCATTACATTGAAATCGCCGGTGAGCAGCACGGGCTTCCCGGCAGCGAGCAGCCCCTGGGCGTGGGTGATCAGGCGGTCGAACCAGCGGAGTTTGTAGTCGAATTTCGGCCCGGGCGCGGGGTTGCCGTTGGGCAGGTAGAGCCCGCCGACGGTCAATCCGCCGATCTCGGCTTCGATATAGCGGCTGTGGGCATCCTCAGGATCACCGGGCAGCACACGCCGGATTTCGGCAGGTATATCGCCGCGCGAAAGGATCGCAACGCCGTTCCAGCTCTTCTGTCCATGCCATATTGCCTTGTAGCCGGCTTCCAGGATGGCTTGTTCGGGGAATTTTTCCTGCGGCGCTTTCAGCTCCTGCAAACAAACGACGTCGGGCGTGGTCTCTGTCAGCCAGCGAAGCAGCACCGGCAGGCGCCCGTTTACACCATTCACATTATAAGTGGCAATCCTCATCGCATTCATCGGTTTTCAGTTGAACAATGGGAGCGTAATCACAAATGTCGTGCCTTTCCCCGGGTTCGCCTCGGCTTTGATAATGCCCTTGTGATTGCGGACGATCTTGCGGCAATAGGCCAGGCCTACGCCTTCGCCCTGCCCGAATGCCCCCGTGGGAAGCCTTGCGAATATATCGAACACCTTTTCGAGCTGTGAATCTTCGATTCCGACGCCATTGTCCTCCACCCGGATCTCGGCATAAGCCATTTGTAGCGGCTCGCGCAGCAGGTCTTCGATTTCGTGCAGCGCCATTTCCCGGCTCGAAATGCGGATGCGCGGCGGCTCGTCGTGCCCCGCAAATTTGACCGCATTGTGCAGCAACTGGTAAAAAAGCTGCTCCATTTGCTCGGGAACAGCCATCACCGTGGGCAGGCGAAGGGTTTCTATTTCAATGCTACGGTGTTCGATCTGCGGGCTGAGCTGGGCCATAACGTCGGCGACTACACGATCCAGGCGGACGTCGGCAAAACTGCTCTTGCTGGTCAATCCGGAAAAATCGGACAAGTCTTTGATCATCATGGAAAACTGCTGTGCGCTCGTGCGGATTTTCACCGCGAACTCCTTCGCTTTTTCAGCCTCGTTGCGATCGGTGGCGTTAACGAGCATATCGCTGAAAACCCGTAGCTTACGGAGCGGTTCCTGCAAATTATGGCTCGAAATATGACGGTACTGCCGGTTTTCATCATTGGAAGCAACCAGTTGAGCGGCCAGGTCCTGCATGGCGGTGTGCGTGCGTTCCATGAGCCGGATGTTGTCGAGATGGAATGCGAGCAGCTCCGCAAAAAGGTGGAACATGCCCATCACGCGCGGGTTTTGAAGCTGGTTGGGCTTGGGGTCTATCGCGCAGAGTGTGCCGAAAAATTCACCGCTTTTGAGCCTTATTGGGAGGGAGATGTAGCTTTTGAAACCGTACATCCGCGGGGTGGGATGGCCGCAGTAAGATTCGCTTTCATCCACATGGTCGATCACCACGGCCTCGCCGCTGGCGCGGATCTCATTGCAGATCGTCGTACCGATTTCCAGTTCGTCGCCCGGTGTGAGGCCAAATCCGATTTCGTCCTGCACGCTGCATGCGATCCAGCGGTCTTCCGTTACCCGTGCCACCGCCGCGAAGCCCATGCCGGTGGATCGACAAATTACTTCCAACATGGTTTTGACAATGGGTATTTGATTTACCCGTTCAATGTCGGCAAATAAAAAGTCGTCCTGTTGTACCATTTTTTCAGCGCGAAGTAGCAGGTGGATGAGTAAATTTAGGTGCCGGGTTCCGGATAACCTAAACTTCCGCTTCATGAAAGTTTTCCTGCTCTCCCTCCTGATTGCGTTTGCGGCGTACCTGATTGCCGCAGTCGGCGGTTATTTTCTGATCATGAAATGGTCGTCCAACCAGCACGACAGGTCGATGGAAGCCACTATGACGAGCGCGTTCATCCTGGGGCCTATTGTGGCCCTCCTCGCGTTCATTGTGGCTTACCTCACGCTACGTGCGCACTGACGGTCAGTGCTGATTGATGAAATCGTCGAGCATTGCCTTTACAGGGTGGTAGTAAATCTCGGCGCGGCGGCTTGGCCGGATGTCCCAGCCGCGATCGTAATTCACGATGCACGCTCCGATGAAGTTGTTGGTAGCCTTTCGCACAGCCGGGTCCCAGATCGACAGTTTGGAGATCCGCCCCTTTTCCATGGCCGTTTTGGCCGGTGTTTTAAGGATCAGTGCCGAAAACTCGTACTGGTTTACGGTGCCGGATAGCCACACGGCGCCTTCGATCTGCGGATCCTTGCTTTGGTCCCTCACCTTCGTGCGGATCTGGGCCTGGCCTTTCGAAGGGACTTCCGTCTTTTTATTTTTCAGATAGGCGTCAATGGCGCGCATAGCATGCTCCGCCGGGTCGACGCCGTCGAACTCACTTAGTTCGTAAAGTCTTTTAATTTGAAATTCAGTAAGTTGTATGTGTTTCCGATAGACTTTTTGCTTCACCATAAACCCGTTCCAGATAGCGTCCAGTCAAACATACGCAGCTTCTGAGAAGGATTCAACGGGTCGTCGTCTTTTTGTGCTCCAAGGATAGAAATTTGGATTTATACCGATTCTTGATAAGCCGGTATGGCCCATTAATCCCCCAATCCGAGCTCCGAACGCACTTTTTCGTAATCCCGCCAGTCGGTCGCTTTCGTGCGTCCGCCGGTGCCCGGTGGGACAATGATCCAGCGGAATTCCAGGTCGAAGTCAATGGGCTCTTTCCGCGGTTCAAAATACGTCAGGTCGAAGTTGGCCGTGCCCTCATTGTTCAAAAACTGCATGTAGAAGCCCAGACTGAGCTCGGCGGTCACCGACGGGAGCTGGAACACGACGGCCGTCCGCCCGAAATTGCGGTAATAGGCCACCACCAGGCAACTGTCGAGCACCTTGCGCGTAATGCGCTCGTCTTTGAGCGAAACCAGGAAATAGGTCGAGTCGCGGTTGGGCGTCCAGGCGGAATCGGCCACTTTCACCCAGGGCGAAACGATCACATTGGCTGCGCCCGGCACTCCTTGCACACCCTGGGTGCCCTGTGGCCCCTGAGGCCCTGCCGGGCCAGTCGCGCCGGTTTCGCCATCGGGACCTTCGCAAGCACAAATAATGGCACATAAAATAATGATAATGAGCCAGATAAGAGGAGGTAGTTTCTTTTTCATAGGATTTGATAGTTAGGGGTGGAATACAATTAATTCAAAACAGGTGACATATAAATATACCAATAAAAATTTGTATAATTCCATAAAATCTCCTAAATTTTCTCATGCTTCCTGCCGTGGTTTTCCGGCTCGTAATGCGTATTGTAGACCTTCTCACATCCCGCCTATGAAAACAATTCTGACTCTCACATTCGTGTGTGTTTTTTGTGCTATCGGCGCATCCGCACAGAACCCCGGACTGACACGCGGCCCCTACCTTCAAATGGCCATTCCAGAACAAGATGAACCCGGAAAGCCTTATGTATCAGCAGGCATTACCGTCCGCTGGCGAACGGCCATCGCTTCCAAAGGGGCCGTCATGTATTCAACCGATCCCGATTTCCGGACCAACAAGGTAGTGCGGGAGCCGGCCGCGGTGACCGACCATTCGGTGCAGATCACCGGCCTCGAATCCGACACCCGTTACTATTATTCGGTGGAGGCTTACGATCCATTCTGGAAGGTCGAATCCACCGAGTACCATTTCTTCACGACCCCTCCCAAAAAAGGAGTTCAGAAAAAGACCAAAATATGGGTGCTGGGGGATTTCGGAACCGACCCGCCTACAAAGTTTAACACCCGCCAGGACAGCACCATCGACGCTATCCAGGAATATATGCGGCTCAACAACACCGGCCCGATGGACCTTTGGCTCTGGCTGGGCGACAATGCCTACGACATCGGCTCGGACAATGATTTTCAGCAGAATATCTTCGATAAAACCAGGGCCCGGTACGACTGGGCATTCCGCCAGACGCCCTTTTACGCCACCCCGGGCAACCACGACTACCGCGACGGCGGGCCATCGAGCCGGCTCACCCATCAGATCCACTATTTCAGCGTGGTGGATAATTTTAAGAACGGAGAGGCAGGCGGCGTCCCTTCGGGCAAGGAAGAATATTACTCGTTTGATTACAGCAATATCCATTTCATCAGCCTGGATTCGTATGGTTTTGAGAAAGCCGGTGATACCGACGCCAGCATACTGGCCCCCGAAAGCGTTCAGCACAAATGGCTGATCGCCGATTTGCAGCAAGCGCGGGCCAATCCGGCGATCAACTGGATCATCGTGTTCACGCATATGCCCCCGTACACGGGCGGAACGCACAATTCCGATTCGGAGCCGGAACTTGCCGCCATCCGCCGCAACCTGGTGCCGCTGCTGGATACCTATAAGGTGGATCTGCTCTTTACCGGCCACAGCCACAACTATGAGCGTTCGCGGCTGATGCGCGGGCATTACGAAGGCTCCACCACGTTCCGGAAGGTAATCCATAACCCCGCGGATGGCAGCAATGCCAAATCGAGCGGGAAGTACGACGGCACGCCTAATTCCTGTTTCTACTACAAAACGAGCGGCTCAGCTACCAACGAAGGCATTATCCACGTCGTGAACGGCGGAGGCGGACGCGGGGAGTATTTCCAGCGCAACCGCCCGCTCATCGACTCGGTCATGTACATGGCCTCCACCACGGGCGGCTCGGTGTATGTAGAGGTGGAAAACAAAAAGCTCATCGCCCGGTATATCGGTGCCAACAAGAAGGTGCTTGATGAATTTGTGATCTATAAAGACCTGGATAATTTCACAGTTCCTGTCACCGACGGAACGGCGCGTATAGCCACCTGCGAATGCACGGAGGACCTCGGACCTAACAGAAGTTTTACCCATTACCTGGATAACAAAGCCAATCTGCTGCTCTCCATCAACCGGCACGGCACCAACATCGGAAAGGTAGGGGTGGCGCCGTTTGAGGTGAAGCTCGTAGGGGCGCCGGGCCGCACCAATGTGGGCGCATTCTATCCCGGGAATTACGTAAGAGCTTCGCAAATGCGGACTTTCAGCTCAGGCTGGCGGGTAATGAACCGCTACTGGACGGTGAAACCGGCCGTGGAGCTCACCGGAAACAACCAGGTGACGGTGCGGCATTATTTCAAATTTGCCGATGAAGTGTCGCTCAGCTCGACCAACCTCGACGACCAGGTCCACGGCCAGATGCTCAAATTTTATAAGATTAACCAAACCGGTACCACCACTTACGACCCCGATCCGCGAAGCGGGAGCCATAGCGCATTGCCCGGCGCCCTGACCTACAATCAGAATGGTTTGTGGATCTACGAAGGATCGTTCGTTCCCTCGCTCAACCAATGGAAGGCCGGCTTCCTGGGCAAGGGCGGATTTTATCCCCGGACGGATTCGTTTTACGGCGAGATCGTGGTGGGGAAACTGGCTGGTAGCGGCGGCATAGGCGGCCAGGGCGGCTGGATCAACCCGGCGGGAGCGATCACCGTGCTGCGGGCGGGCGACCGCTGGTCGTACATGGCCAAAGGCGTTCCCCCCGAGAAGGGCGTTTACACCTGGAAGGATGCCAGCTTTGCCGTCGACCGGTATTACGACCTCTCGGCCTGGGAAGAGGGTGGGGCCCCGCTAGGCTACTCACCGGGCGGAGAAGACGGTGAAAAGCGGGTGCTACCAGCCTGCCAGTCGGAGCGGAACTGCTACGAAGCCGATGAAGACGGCGCCCGTTTCATTCCCGGTTGCCAGTTCACGCCTTGCACTACGCGCTGGACGACCACCTATTTCCGCAGGGCATTGTTCAACTACTGGGGTTATGACTCATTCTTCAAGTCGGTAATGATCAGCTACCGGCGCGACGACGGCGTGATCATCTACATCAATGGCAAGGAGCTGCTCCCTCGCGACGCGAATATGCCGGCGGGGGCCATTACGGACGCTACTTTTGCGTCCAACGCGGCGGCACAGGAGCATCAATGGTACACGATTGTGGTGCCAAACGATAACCAGTACCTTAGGCCGGGCCTCAACATCATCGCCGTGGAGCTCCACCAAAACAGCGCCACTAGCTCAGATGCTTATTTCGATATGGAAATTGTGCTCAGTCCGGATGTACTTACCTCGCCTGTGCGGACGGGCATTACCGAAGCGCTGTTATCCGGGCCGGCCACCACTTTGTACCCCAATCCTTCGGAAGGTCCCATAGTTTACCTGGATAAGCCATTGGTTTACAATAAATTGTATGTGAGTGATCAAAAAGGCGTTTTGTACCGCAAGGAGGAACAGCCGGGGATCGTGAGCGAGCTGGACATTTCGGCTTTGCCCTTGGGAATGCTGATACTCGTTGCCTGGGACGAAGAAAAAGTGGTCCGGTATAAAATCATCAAAAAGTAAATTCCCGGCGGGCCGAAAGTTGCCCGATCGGTCTGGAAGGTGTGTCGCAACAAGGAAAGCGGCGCACCTTTTTTCTAAGATTATTATTCGAATAGTGCAATAGTGATTTCGTTTTACTTGGTATTACTGTATAAAAACAAATAATCGAAAATGTGTCGATTTTACACTAACCTAGTTGGGTGTAGCACTTCTGCGACCCTCTGCAAACGTTCCCGGTATCGTGTGCAGAAATAAATTCGGCAAAATGTTTGGGGGAATCGTAGGGCGCAAATAGACTTGATCGTGGTTTCAATTGGACTTTATCAATGAAAACCGGCCATTGTCTTGAAATAGTTATATTCTAAATGACTCAATTACATGAGAAAACCACTTCTACTCATCTTCACCCTGCTGCTGGCGGCTTTGGCTGCTCATGCGCAGAACCGCGTACTGAAAGGGGTTGTGATCGATGGCGTCTCGAAGGAACCGATGCCTGGCGTTTCGATCCTGGTTTCGGGTACCAACTCGGGAACGGCCACTGATGTCGAGGGAAAGTTTACGTTGAATGTGCCGGAAAGCGGCGCGAAGGTGATTATCAGCTATGTAGGTTTTGTGAAACAGGAGATCGAAGTGGCTAACCGCGGCTCGCTCACGGTGGTGCTCGAACCGGACGTGAAGGCGCTCGAAGATGTGGTGGTGGTAGGTTACGGCGAGCAAAAGCGCTCGCACCTCACCGGCGCCGTGGCGACCGTTAAAATGAAGGAACTCGACGAATTGCCCGTGGGCGACATCTCGTCCGCATTGGTGGGCAAGCTGCCGGGTGTAAATGTCAGCGGCGGTACCGCCCGCCCCGGAGCACCGGCGTCGATCACGATCCGTAACCCGACGAAGGCTTCCAAAGACGGCGGCAGCAACTCACCGCTTTATATTATAGACGACGTGATCCGCTCCGAGGCTGATTTTCAGTTGCTCGATGCTTCCGAAATCGAAAACCTTTCCATCCTGAAAGACGGTGCAGCCGCAGTTTACGGCGCTCGGGCGGCATTGGGCGTGGTGGTAGTGCGTACCAAACGCGGGAAAGCGGGTAAGCCTACCGTCAACTACACCACCACCGTAGGTGTGTCCGACGCCTCGTACCGCTCCAAAATGATGGACGGCGTGCAGCTCGCCACGTATCTGAACGATTTCAACCGCAGCCGCGGTCTCGCCCCGAACGATCCCGAATATTACTCGGCGGATGAACTGGAGCATTTCAGAAAAAACAACTATAACTGGTTCGATATGGCCTGGAAACCTTCGCTCAATACCCGCCACGCGGTGAACATCAGCGGCGGTACCGAGCGGGCCACATTCTTTGCCGGCGCTACCTATTTTTATCAGAACGGGAATGTCGATAACATCAGCTACAAAAAATGGAACTTCCGCGCCAGCACGGACGTGAATGTGACCAAGCATATTAAGGTAGGTCTAGGCGTGAGCGGTAACCTGTCCGACAACAAGCTGTTTTACCTCAAACAAGGCGGCGAGAACGTGGAGAAGGACGTCACCAACCTTTTGAACACACCCCAGTTCATCCCGCCTTATGTGGACGGCCTGCCGGTTCTGCTGCCGGGCGGCTCGGGAACTACCGGCTTCCATTTCTTCGAAGCGCAAAAGCTCAACAACTACACCCGCGCCCGCAATGTGGTGCTGAATGTGAATGCATACCTGGAATACAATGTGCCATTTGTACCCGGCCTCAAACTCCGCACCGTGTACAACAAGAACCTCGGCAACGACTGGGGCAAGCAGTTTGGTACTTATTACAAAACCTACGGTTTCTCGATGCTGGGCGACAACCGGCACATTTATGGCGGCACGCCCAATGCGCCCACACGCCTCAACAACGGCGACCGCTTGCGCTTCAATCCTGGGTATACCGACGGCTACCAGCTGAACTTTAACCTCAGCTACGCCCGCGATTTTGGCCGCCATTCGGTGAGTGCGCTGGCACTTGTGGAGCAGTCGGAGATTTATACGGAGAGCATTGCCACCATGAAAGAGGGCATTTTCGAAGGGGGGAACGACTATCTGATGTCGGCATTCGGTGCGAAGGACATTGGTCCGAATGCGGCCAACGAGAGCGGTATCCTTTCTTATGTGGGACGTTTGAACTACTCTTTTGCCGACCGCTACCTGTTTGAAGTATCATTCCGCCGCGATGCATCCACGAAATTTGCGCCGGAATATCGCTGGGGTACATTCCCGCAGCTTTCTGCTGGCTGGGTCATGTCCGAAGAGCGCTTTTTCCGTGAAAAATTACCCTTCATCAACAACCTGAAACTGCGTGCGTCCATCGGTTTCCTCGGCGGCGATCGCACGGCGGCCTGGCAATGGATGCAGCGCTACACGCCGCAAGCTTCGAACGGCGCTGTGTTTGGCGGCAACAGCGACCGCACGGTGGGTATCAAGCTCGAAAAACTGCCTAACTACTATGGCCGCTGGGACGATGTTACCAAGAAAAACTTCGGTATCGACGCGGCATTCCTCAACAACCGCCTTACGACGACTATCGATGCGTACCACGATCATGGCTACAACTTGCTGACGACCATGGCATCGTCCGTGCCGCTGACGATCGGTTCGGTGATGCCGGCAGAGAATTTCGAGACGGTAAACTCGTTCGGTCTGGAATTCGCGACCGGGTGGAGCGACCGCATTGGAAAAAACATCGACTATAACATCGGCGCATTCCTCGCTTGGAGCGACAATAAGAATGTTCTTGTGGACGTGGCCGCTACCAACCGCGGCACCTGGCTCGATCCTACGGGCCGGTCGAGCGACCGCGGCGTGCAGGGCTACCGCTACCTGGGCATGTTCCGCACGCAGGAAGAGGTGGACCGCTTCCTCGAAACCAACCCCGACTACACGATCATGGGGTACGCACCGAAACCGGGCATGCTCTATTACCAGGATATCCGCGGCCCACGCCAGACCGACGGCAGCTATGCAGCCCCGGATGGCAAAATTACCGAGGACGACCAGGAGTTTCTAACAAACAAGCAGAATAACCATTACACATTTGGTCTGTCGTTCGGATTAGGGTTTAAAGGTTTCAGAGTGGATGTGGTGACGGCCGGATCGTTCGGCGGGCAGGGACTTGTGGATGGTGATGCGCGCAAAAAAGCAGGGAAGGATATTTCCCGCCCCGTTTTCTGGGCCGATCACTATACGCCCGAAAACCCGAATGCCAAATATCCCGATCCTTTCTATGAAGAAACGTACTCGATCAACTCGGCATTCTGGTTCCGCAGCGCATTCGCATTCAACATGCGTAGCCTGAACTTGTCGTACCAACTGAACCAGAACGTAGCAAAAAAGCTGGGGATCAGCTCTGCCCGGATCATCGGCGTGGGTATGAACCCGATCACATTCTTCAATCCTTACGACTATAAGGCAGCTTCGGGCGATTACAATGTGTACCCGCAAATGCGCACCTGGTCATTGGGATTAAACCTTACACTCTAAAAATCGGTACAGCGATGAAAAAGCATTGGATAATAGCAGCACTTCTCGGCCTTGCATTGACAAGCTGCGAAAACGTGCTCGATAAAACAGACCTTTCCGCATTCAATGAAGAGCAGGTTTTCAACGACACGCTCCTAGCCAAAGGCTATGTGGATTACGTATACGACCAAAACCTGCCCACCTGGCCCACCGGCGACTTCCTGAAATGTACCGACGAGATCGGAGGCGAAAGCCGGTTTTTCGAAGGCACTGTACAGGTGAACACCGTGCAGGATTTCGGGATCGGTGTGAATGCGACCAACAACTACGGCAAGCTCCGTTCGATCAACCAATTCCTGGCCAAGCTGCCAACAGGCGGGCTGAGTGAAGACGTTAAAAACCGCCTGATGGCGCAGGTAACGTTCTTCCGCGCATTTCGTTACTGGGACCTGGTGCAGCTCTACGGCGGTGTGCCAATGGTGCTCGCGCCGCTGGAAGGCGTAGGCGAGGAGGCCAAGGAAGAAGCGGCCATCCCGCGCAGCAGCACGTCCGAAAGCGTGGCGCTGATCGTGAAAGACCTGGATTTCAGCATTGCCAACCTGCCGGGCCGGTGGAGCAATACCAACGACTGGGGCCGCATTACCAGCGGTGCCGCGGCGGGCTTCAAAGGGCGCATTCTCCTGCATTATGCCAGCCCGCAGCATAACCCGAGCGACCTTCCCGAACGCTGGCAGGCCGCATACGATGCCAACAAAAAGGCCATGGAGGTCCTGTCGGCGAACGGTTTCAAGCTGCATAGCAGTTTTAGTGACCTGTGGTTCCAGGAAGTGAATAATCCCGAAGCCGTGTGGGTGACGTGCTACAACAACAAGGTAGGCGACCAGATCAACAAAAATATGACCTGGGACAACAATACGCGGCCTTCTTACCTCGGTACGGCCGGCGGTTCCAACCAGCCGACCTGGGAAGTAGTACAGGCATTTCCGATGAAAAACGGCAAGAATATCGAAGAAAAGGGCTCGGGCTACGATGCGCAACTGTTCTACAAAAACCGCGACCCGCGCTTTAACCAGACCATCGCATTCAACGGCGCGACCTGGACCATTAACGGCAATCCGAACTACCGCTTATGGACCTATTTTGTGAACAACAAAACGATCGAGCAAAAAGCGACCAACACGGGCTTCTACGTCCGCAAGGCCATCGACCCGAACCTGGCAGCAGGCGCGGTTGCGAACGCCGGTACCGACTGGATCGAGATGCGGTATGCCGAAGTAATGCTTAATTTCGCCGAAGCGGCGTGCGGCGTGAACAGGCTCGACGAAGCCTATACCCAGCTTACCGAGCTCCGCAAACGCGCCGGCATCGAGCCGGGCGCGGATGGCTACTACGGTTTAAATCCCAAGATGACCCGTGCGCAAATGTTCGAAGCCATTCTGCACGAACGCCAGGTGGAGCTCGCCTTCGAAGGCAAGCGTTTTTACGACCTGCGCCGCTGGAAAAAATTTGAAACATTGCTCAATGGCAAAAGCCGCAACGGCGTCACCATCAACCTGAAAGCCAATGCACCGGAAGATTTTGCAACCCGCCGCGACGGCATGAACCTCGATTCTGTTTACAAAAACTACTTCGAAATTGTACCTAAAAAGCTGGATACTAAGTTTTTGGTGAACTGGAAGCCGGAGTACTACTTCTTCGCCATCCCGCAGCAGGCATTGACGAATAACCCAAGGCTCGAACAAAACATAGGCTGGCCATCCGGCACATTCGATCCGTTGAAATAAGTTTTTTAAATCAAAGCATACACAAATGAATCCTATCCCCAAACATTCACTCCAACTGGCATTAGCCGGCCTTTTATTCGGCTCCGCCGCATTCGCGCAGTACCCGAAAATCCCTTCGGCAGCGAAGAAAACAAGCGATTCGCTCCTCGCTGAGGCCGAACGCAAGTCGGAAATCGCGTGGCAGAAGGCATTGCCGATCATCGAAGCGGAGGCTAAAAAGGGCAAGCCCTACATTCCCTGGGCGGCACGGCCGGTGGATCTGCCGCAGTCGGACATTCCCGCGTTTCCGGGCGCCGAGGGCGGTGGGGCATTCAGTTTCGGCGGCCGGGGAGGTAAGGTGTATGTGGTAAAAAGCCTGGCGGACAGCGGTCCCGGTACCTTACGGGATGCCTGTGAGCAGGGTGGTGCACGCATTATCGTCTTCAACGTGGCGGGTATTATCCGTTTGAAAACGCCGCTCATCATCCGCGCGCCTTACATAACCATTGCTGGCCAGACGGCCCCCGGCGACGGCGTGTGCGTGGCGGGCGAAAGCGTGTGGATCAATACGCACGACGTCGTGATCCGGCACATGCGTTTCCGCCGCGGAGAGACATTCGTAGGCCGCCGCGACGATTCCATCGGCGGCAACCCGATCGGCAATATCATGATCGACCACGTGTCGGCGAGCTGGGGGCTGGACGAAAACATGTCGATGTACCGCCATATGTACAACGACAGCACCGGCGCGCAGGAACAAAAACTCCCGACTGTCAACATTACCATTCAGAATTCGATATTTTCCGAAACACTCGATACCTGGAACCACTCCTTCGGCAGCACGCTGGGCGGCGAGAACTGCACATTCATGCGCAACCTCTGGGCCAACAATGCGGGCCGTAACCCGTCGATCGGCTGGTACGGGATATTTAATTTTGTAAACAATGTGGTGTTCAACTGGGTGCACCGATCGATAGATGGCGGCGACTACCGCGCGATGTACAACATTGTGAACAACTACTTCAAGCCCGGTCCCGAAACACCCAAAAACGAACCGATCGGCTACCGCATCCTGAAACCGGAAGCAGGCCGCAGCAAGCTGAAATACCAGGTGTACGGTCGTGCCTACGTGAATGGCAACATCGTGGAGGGCCACGACAAGGTCACCAAAAACAACTGGGCCGGTGGTGTGCAGGTGGAAGACCGGCCCGATGCCGGCAAATACACCGACAACATCCGCTGGCATGAGCCGCTGCCGATGCCGGCATTCCCGATCATGAGCGCTAAGGAGTCGTTCGATTACGTGATCGCGAATGCAGGTGCCACGCTCCCGCGCCGCGACCCCGTGGATGCGCGCGTGACCACGCAGGTACGTACAGGAAAGATCAATCCGCTGGATAACGTAAAATTGCCGGAGAAGCAATTCGAACACCGCCGCCTGCCGATCGATTCTTACAAAAACGGCATTATCACAGACATCTCGCAGGTAGGAGGTTACCCTGAATACAAGGGCACGCCTTACGCGGACTCGGACGACGACGGCATGCCGAATGACTGGGAAACGAAATACGGCCTCAACCCGAACGATCCATCGGACGCGCGGAAAGACATGAGCGGCGACGGGTATTCCAACATCGAGAAGTTCATCAACGGCATTGATCCGAAGAAGAAAATGGACTGGAAAAATCCCAAAAACAACCACGACACGCTGGCTTCGCTGAAAGGCGCGCCGAATCAAAAATAGTATTGCTTTGGAAAGACTGAGATACTTGGTTAAGGTGATGAAATTCGATACGATCCTGTCGCTGGCAGGATTGTATTTTCTTTTTGCGCCCCTTGCATTCGGGCAAAAAAAGCCGAAAAAGCCTTCTCCAATAGCATTGGCCGAAGACGGGCGGCTGGCATACACCCCCGATTCGCTCGGCAACCGCATCGTCGATTTCTCGTACGCAGGCTACATGGCCGGCGCGCAGGCAATCCCCGACGCGCCCATCCGCGTGACGGTGCCTGCCCGGGAAGGCGACGCCACGGCACGCATTCAGGCGGCGATCGACTATGTGGGTTCGTTGCCGTTGGACCCGAACGGTTTGCGGGGCGCGGTGTTGCTGGGTGCCGGTACGCATCGGATTTTGTCAGGTATCGTCATTAAAAAGTCAGGTGTGATTTTGCGTGGTTCCGGCGTAGGCGGCACGGTGCTGCTGGGCGACGGGCGGACGCGGGAAACGGTGATCCGGGTTTTAGGGGGTAATAATGTGGTTTTAAAACCTAAACTGCGCGTCACGGATAGTTATGTGCCTGTGAATGCCATGCATTTCGAGGTTGAAAATGCAGGTTCGCTCAAAACTGGCGACCGCATTCGCGTGGTGCGGCCTTCTACTGCCGAGTGGATCAAAAGCTTGAAAATGGAGGAATTCGGCGGGGAAACGGGCTGGCTGGGCTGGAAACCTGGGCAGCGCGATATTACCTGGGACCGGACGGTGACGGCGGTTTCCGGCAATAGCATTACCATCGACGCGCCCATCACGACGGCCCTGGACGCAAAGTTCGGCGGCGGTTTTGTCGTGCCTTATCAATGGGCGGGCCGCAGTAGTCATGTAGGGATTGAAAACATCCGCATTGAATCGACATTTGACACCAAAAACCTGAAAGACGAAAACCATCGCTGGATGGGCGTCACGTTCGAAAACATTGAAAATGCCTGGGTAAGGCAGGTTACATTTAAACATTTGGCGGGCTCGGCCGTGGCGGTGTATGAATCGGCGTCGAAGGTGACCGTGGAGGATTGCAAGTCGCTGGAACCGGTTTCCGAGATTGCCGGGCAGCGGCGGAATACGTTTTTCACCCAGGGCGGGCAGACGCTTTTTTTGCGTTGCTACGCCGAAAACGGCTTGCATGATTTTGCCACAGGTTACGTAGCGCCCGGTCCGAATGCATTCGTGCAATGCGAGTCTAGGTTACCGAACGGTTTCAGCGGGGCCACGGATAGCTGGGCTTCCGGTGTGCTGTTTGATATTGTGAATGTGGATGGGCATGCATTGAGTTTCAACAACAGGGGTCAGGACGGACAGGGTGCCGGATGGACCGCCGCTAATTCCGTTTTCTGGCAATGTTACGCGTCACGGATCGAGAATTTTGCACCGCCGGGGGCGCAAAACTTTGCATTCGGGGCCTGGGCGGCCTTTGCGGGGGACGGTTTTTGGGAGAATGTGAATGAGCATATCCAGCCGCGCAGCCTGTATTTTGCCCAATTGGCCGGGCGCCTGGGCAAGCAGGTTTTGGCTGGCGCATTTCTGGTGCCCAAAGAAACGGAGGCATCCAGCAGTCCCAGCCTCGACCAGGCGGCAGCGCTCGTGGAAGGCTCGCACAAACCCGCCATTTTATTGACAGAATGGATCGATCAGGCCGCGGAGCGCACCCCGCTTACAGTGGCTTCCCCGACGGTCAAATCCATTGACGAAATCGGTTTTGTACAAACTAAAAACACTAACACACCGCCTGCATTAGCGATCCGGAATGGCTGGCTCGTGCATGGAAATGAACTTGTTACCGGCGCGCGCCATGAGGTTCCGTGGTGGCGCGGAAGCATCCGTCCGCACGACGTGGGCGCCGCCAAGCCGCACATTACCCGCTACGTGCCCGGGCGCGTGGGCAAGGGTTTTACGGACGATTTGCCGGTGATGACCGACACGCTTCAAGCGCAGCATATTGCCGTGGTGGACCACAATTACGGCCTCTGGTACGACCGCCGCCGCGACGATCATGAGCGCATCCGCCGCATTGACGGCGAGACGTGGCCGCCATTTTACGAGCAGCCGTTTGCGAGAAGCGGCCGGGGCGCGGCCTGGGACGACCTCAGCCAGTACGATTTGCAGCATTATAATGAATGGTACTGGTCGCGCCTGCGCGAATTTGCGACGCTGGCCGACCAAAAGGGGCTGTTGCTGTACCATCAGAACTATTTCCAGCACAATATCCTCGAAGCCGGTGCGCATTATGCGGATTTTCCGTGGCGGACGGCCAACAATATCAATCAGGTGGGCTTTCCCGAACCGCCGCCTTATGCCGGCGACAAGCGGATTTTTATCGCCGATCAGTTTTATGACATCAGCCACCCGCAGCGGAAGGCATTGCACCGGGCCTACATCCGCCAATGCCTCGATAATTTCGCCGGACAAAGCAGTGTCATCCAGTTTGTGAGTGCTGAGTATACCGGCCCGCTGCATTTCGTGCAGTTCTGGCTGGATGTGATCGGGGAATGGGAGCGGGAAAAGGGCAAAAATGCATGGGTGGCGTTGAGCACGACGAAGGACGTTCAGGATGCGATCCTGGCTGATCCCAAATATGCGGCGTTAGTGGATATCATTGATATCCGCTACTGGTTCCGTCGCGAAAACGGCACCGAATATGCGCCGGAAGGCGGTAAAAACCTCGCGCCGCGCCAGCATGCGCGCATTCAGAAAACGGGTAAGGTGTCGTTCGGCTCAGTGTATGACGCGGTTTTGGAATACAGGCAAAAATTTCCTGGAAAAGCGGTGCTTTACAATGCAAACGGCGCGGAGCAGCATGCCTGGGCAGTGCTGCTTGCGGGCGGTTCCGTGAGCGCGGTGCCGGCATTGCCGAAAGGGTTTTTGGAAGCGGTTTCAGGAATGGAGCCTTTTCAGCTGAAAACGGAACCGCAGGATAATCAGCATTATGTCCTGGCCAAAGCAGGCGAGGGGTTGGTCATTTATCAGTCGGCTAATGCGGCTTTGCAAGCGGACCTGACGCGATTCACTGGTAATTATCAATTGCAGCGTATCAATGCACGAACGGGGGCGGTTTTAGGAAAAGCTGAGCGAATTAAAGGTGGAAAAGTAATGTCATTGACTTCCCAGGGGAGTGATCCGGTTATCTATTGGTTTTCGAAAAAGTAATGGGGTATTTAAAAATTGGTTTTGCAATAATTTGCGCCGGATTACTCGGCTTAACCGGTTGTTCACGAAAAGCGGCCGGACCGGCGGTGCTGAAAGCGGAGGATTACAAGCACCATGTGACGTATTTCAACCGGATGGAGGATGAAAACAAGGTAAATGCGATCCCTAACGCGCAGTCGTGGGAATGGATGAAAGCCAATGTGCCGCTGTTCGACTGTCCGCAGGATAATTTCCGCGAAATATATTACTACCGCTGGTGGACCTACCGGAAGCACATTCACAACACGCCGCAGGGCTTTGTGATCACCGAATTTATTGTCAACAGGAATTATGCAGATAAATATAATATGATCAGTTGCGCCCTCGGCCATCACATTTACGAAGGCCGTTGGCTGCACGATCAGCGTTATCTGAACGACAATGTGCACGTGTGGTTCCGCGGGAACGAAGGCGGGCGCATGAAAAAGCTGCTCAATTTCAGCAGCTGGACCGCCGACGCATTATACAACCGCTACAAAGTGACCCAGGATAAGGCGTACCTGCTCGATATGCTGCCTGATTTGGATTCGGAATACAAGGCGTGGGAGAAAGACCGGCGCACGGAAAGCGGCCTTTTCTGGCAAACCGACGTAAAGGACGGCATGGAAGAGTCGCTGAGCGGCGGCCGGCGGGAGCAGAATGCGCGTCCGACGATCAACAGTTATATGTACGGCAACGCGAAGGCGCTGTCGGCGATGGCCGCATTGAAAGGTGACGATGGAATGTCGAAGCTGTACGCGGCCAAGGCGGATACCTTGAAAAGGCTCATTGATAGTAAGTTATGGAATGCGGATAGCAGTTTCTTCGAAACAGTAAAGAAGCGGGGCAAAGGCCCTTTTGCGGGTGTGAAAGAGGCGACCGGGTTTATTCCGTGGTATTTCGATATCCCCGATGAAAAATATGATGGAGCCTGGAAGCAAGTGGCTGATCCAACGGGTTTTAATGCGCCATTCGGGCTAACAACCGCCGAGCGACGCCACCCCGGGTTCCGCACGCACGGCTGCTGCCAATGCGAATGGGACGGGGCGGTGTGGCCATTTGCAACGGCGCAAACGCTGACCGGCCTCGCCAACCGCCTCAATGCGCCAAAGCCGGAAGTAGTTGCGGACACGACGTATTTTGGCCTGCTGGAAAAATACGTGGAGTCGCAGTATTACCGAGGGAAGCCCTACATCGGCGAATACCTGGACGAAAAAACCGGTTACTGGCTCAAAGGCGACCAGGAGCGGAGCCGGTACTACAACCACTCGACGTTCAACGACCTGATTATCACCGGACTTGTGGGGCTGCGCCCGCGTGCGGACGAGGTGATCGAGGTAAACCCGCTCATACCGCAGGATAAATGGGACTGGTTTTGCCTCGACGACGTGCTTTACCACGGCAAGCGCCTCACGATCCTCTGGGACCGCGACGGCAGCCATTACAAAAAAGGCAAAGGCTTGCAGGTATTTGTAAACGGTAAAAAAGCCGGCTCGTCCGAACGGATTTCGAAGATTTTAATCGAGCCTTAGCGGCTGTATTTCCGTTCAAATCCGCATTCGATATTCAGCACTTAAATCAATCCAAAACCAGCATTAACCTACATTCAAATGCGAAAAACTTTAATAAAATGGCTTTTCTGCGGCGCGGCGCTGTTCACATTGCCCGTACATGCACAGACTTTCAAGGAGGGCATTCTCGTCGACGAGAACATTTTTGAAACGGCCCCATTCCCCGAAAGCCACGCGTCGACCATCGCAGAAACGCCCGCAGGGCTCGTTGCGGCGTGGTTTGGCGGCACGAAAGAGCGTAATCCGGACGTAGGCATTTGGGTGAGCCGTTTGGAAAATGATAAATGGACGGCGCCCGTGGAGGTAGCGAATGGCGTAGTGAACGAAAAGCTCCGCTACGCGTGCTGGAACCCGGTTTTGTACCAGATTCCGAAGGGAGAACTCATGCTTTTTTACAAGGTAGGGCCCAATGTGGCCGGCTGGAAGGGCTTTTTGATCACTTCCAAAGACAATGGTAAAACGTGGTCGAAGCCAACGGCGTTGCAGGAAGGCTATTTGGGACCGGTGAAAAATAAGCCGGTGCTGTTAGCGAACGGCGAGCTTTGGTGCCCGTCGAGCACCGAGGGGGAAGGCGGCTGGCGCTTGCATTTCGAGGTAACACCGGATTTTGGCAAAACCTGGCGGAAGGTAGGCCCGCTGAACGATGGAAAGACGATCAAGGCCATTCAGCCAAGTTTGCTGACCTACGCTAACGGAGATATGCAGATCCTATGCCGGAGCCAGAGCCGTTCGATCGTCGAATCGTGGTCGAAAGACGGTGGGAAAACATGGTCGGAAGTGGGACCTTCTGCATTGCCGAATAATAACTCGGGCACCGATGCCGTGACATTGAAAGATGGCCGGCAACTACTGGTGTACAATCACGTAAAGCCGCCGGCAGGTCAGCCGAAAGGACCGCGTACGCCTTTGAATGTGGCGGTTTCCAAAGACGGGAAGAACTGGGAAGCCGTGCTGATTTTGGAGGATTCACCGATCAGTCAGTATTCGTATCCGTCTGTGATTCAGTCTACTGACGGTATGGTGCACATTGTGTACACGTGGCGCCGCCAGCGGATCAAGCACGTGAAAATCGACCCGTCGAAGCTGAAAGGCAAGGCGATCGTGGAAGAACAGTGGCCTATTTGAGTTTGAAATCATGAAAAGAAGAAGCTTTTTAAGTGCATGCGCTGCCGCAATGGCCACGCTGCCGTTTTCGTCGTGGGCGGCGCTGAGCCCTTCCCAAAAGTCGCGGTATAAGATTGCCGTGATCGACCTGATGATCCTGAAAAGACAGAAACTGAGCGCATTACCGCTCGCCGGCGAGATCGGTGCCGACGGGCTGGAAGTGGATATGGGCGGCCTGGGCAACCGGCCGACGTTCGACAACAGGCTCGCCGACCCCGCCGTGCGCCAGCAATACCTCGATAAAGCCAAAGAACTGAACCTGGAAATCTGCTCGCTGGCTATGACGGGATTTTATGCCCAATCGTTCGCGAAACGGGACGGCGCCGAGAAAATGGTCGGCGACTGCATCGAAACCATGAAGGCAATGGGCATTAAAACTGCATTTTTGCCGCTCGGTATTCAGGGAGATCTGGTCAAAAACCCGGAATTGCGGCCCGCGATCGTGGAGCGGCTTAAAGCTGTGGGCAAAATGGCTGAAAAAGCGGACGTAGTAATCGGGATTGAGACCGCGCTCGACGCGAAAGGAGAGGTGGAATTACTGAGAGAGATCGGCTCTAAAAACATCCGGATCTATTTCAACTTCTCGAACCCGCTCAAAGAAGGCCGCGACCTTTGCGAAGAGCTGCGCATTTTGGGTAAAAAACGCATTTGCCAGATCCATTGCACCGATGAGGACGGCGTGTGGCTGCAAAACAACACGCGGCTGGACATGAAAAAGGTAAAGGCGACGCTCGATAAAATGGGCTGGAAAGGCTGGCTAGTGATCGAACGGTCGCGCGATGCCAGCAAGCCGCGCGATGTAAAAGGTAATTTCAGCGCGAATACCGCTTTTATGAAGACCGTATTTCAGTCGTGATAACGTGCTGAATATTTATCTGATCGTCCATGCCCTTGATTCGCTTTTACCGGTTTGTTCTCGTTTTATTGCTATTAATAGGCCATTCAAATGCCTTTACACAGGACTTTTCGCCTGAACAGTACAATTTGAAATGGGATACCCAAAGTAAGAATTCCGGCGAATCGATGCCTTGCGGAGGCGGCGATGTCGGGCTGAATGTGTGGGTGGAAAATGGCGATTTGCTATTCTACGTTTCGCGCAGCGGCATTTTTGATGAAAATAATGTCATGCCTAAGCTTGGCCGCGTGCGGGTGAGGCTTTCACCGAATCCGTTCGATAATGGCGAGAGCTTTCAGCAAGAGTTGAAGCTGAACGAAGGATATGTAGCAATAACCGGTAAAAAGGGCAAACTGACCGCCAAGTTAAAAGTTTGGGTGGATGTTTTCAGTCCGGTTATCCATGTCGAAGCGGAAAGCAGCGCCCCGGTGGCGGCGCAGGCGTGGTACGAAAGCTGGCGGACGGGCCCTGGCGAGCTGAAAGGCAATGCGAGAAGTGCGAGTTCCTATAAATGGGCCGCACCGAAAATCGCCGTTTTTCCCGACAGCGTCCGGCACGAGGACAACGGGGTGCTGTTCTATCACCAGAACCGCGATTCGACGATTTTTGATGTCATCGTGAGTCAGCAGAAGCTTGATGCAGTGAAGCCGACGCTTTGGAACCCGCTCAAAAACCTGACTTATGGCGGCTGGATGGGCGGTCCGAACATGGTAGCCGATCCGACGGTGGCGAATGGCAAATATGCGGATGCTGCGTTCAGGGGATTTGGGTTGAAGACAAAATCGACCTCCAAAAACATCCGGTTGAGCATTTATCTGCATACCGATCAACAGCCCAATGTGGCCGTTTGGAAAAAGGCGCTTTGGACGACTGTCGTAAAAGCTCGCAAAGTTGAAAAGCTGGCGCATACTAAAACGATCGAATGGTGGAAGCAATACTGGCAGCGGAGCCATATTGCATTGAATGCCGATAAAAAAGACAGCGCGTCGGCGGTTTGGCAGGTCGGCCGGAACTATCAGCTATTCCGTTACATGCTCGGTTGCAACGCGTTTGGCAGTTATCCTACGAAATTCAATGGCGGACTGTTCACATACGACCCGGTTTTTGTCGACACTTCTTACCATTTCAGCGCCGATCACCGGAACTGGGGCGGCGGGATATTCACGGCTCAGAATCAGCGGCTTGTATATTGGCCAATGCTCAAAAGCGGCGATTTTGATATGATGAAGCCGCAATTCGAATTTTACCAACGCATTTTAGGAAACGCCGAAACGCGCACACAGCACTACTGGGGCCACAATGGCGCCTCCTTTACCGAGCAAATCGAGAATTTTGGTTTGCCCAACTATGCGGAATACAGCTCCAAGCGTCCGGAAGGTTTCGATCCGGGACTCGAATACAATAAATGGCTGGAATACCTGTGGGATACGTCGCTGGAATTTTGCCTGATGATCCTCGATCAGCAGCATTTCACCGGCGCGGACATTTCGGCTTATTTGCCCCTCATTGAAAGCTGCGTGGTGTTTTTCGACGAACATTACCAGTACCTCGCCGCCCGCCGCAGCGCCGCCAAGCTCGATCAGAACGGCCATCTGGTGCTATTCCCCGGCAGTGCGGCCGAAACCTATAAAATGGCCTACAATTCGGTAACGACCGTGGCCGGCCTGAAAACCGTGCTCGAAAGAATGCTTGCATTGCCGGCGCCATACGGCAGCGAGGCGCAACGGACACGCTGGAAGGAAATGCAGCGGCGGATACCGCCGATCAGCTTCCGCGAAATGCAGGGGCATCGCACGATTGCGCCCGCGCAGGCGTGGGAACGCATCCAGAACACCGAAATCCCGCAGCTTTACCCGGTATATCCCTACGGAATGTACGGAATCGGCAAGCCCGACCTCGAAACGGCGGTCAACACCTGGAAATACGACACCGAAGCCATCAAAAACCGCAACCACACCAGCTGGCATCAGGACGGCATTTTTTGCGCACGCCTGGGCCTTACCGATGAAGCCGCCGCGCTGACGATCAAGAAACTTCAGGACTCAGGCCGCCGCTTTCCCGCCTTTTGGGGCCCCGGCCACGATTGGGTGCCCGACCACAACTGGGGCGGCTCCGGCATGATCGGTTTGCAGGAAATGCTCATGCAAACGCACGGCGATTCGATTTACATCCTTCCCGCATGGCCAGATAGCTGGGACGTCCGCTTCAAACTTCACGCGCCTAAAAATACGGTAGTGGAAGGCGAATGGAAAGGCGGTAAAATGGTGAATCTGAAAGTGACGCCGGTGGAGCGCCGGGGCGATTTAATATGCTCTAAATGTGGGTTATCCGACATCAAACGGTAACAAACGTTTAAGTTGGCCTGGTGACTTGATAAGATTTTGGAATGATGGTAGCTTTGGCAACAACAAAGTATTTCGTCAACTTAAACCGCGCACTTAATAATGAACACAAAATCAGAAAGGAAAAGTGAATTGACGTTGCCGCTCATTGTAGGGATGGCTATCGGCAGTTTCGGTACAATATTTGGCCCCGTGGGCGCCATTACAGGCTTCGTGTTGGGCGCTGGGCTAGGTATAGGCCTTGAAAAATCGTCATCGGCTCCTGAGGAAACTAAAAACGCAGGGGGGCTTGATAAATCGTCCAAAAGGACGCTTTGCCATTGATTGCAATCATCGTTACTATCTGATGATTGTATGGAAAAGTATTTCAATCAGTATGTCATTTCAATGGCTATTAGTTTAATTGGCTGCTTGTCATATATCATTTTTACAGCAATAAAGCGAGGCGTTCAGAGCTTGCAGGAACGGGAGATAGCCGTTGTGTTTTTCGATTTCATCGCGATTTGCTCAGCTGTAAAAATTGTCTACATGTCGTTCGACGTCACAATTTGTCGCCCGGACTTGAAGACCGACCTGGCCTTTCTGGCCTTAGGAGGTTTAATGATGGTTGTGGTGGCGTTGAAGAATATCGTCTCTAAGTTTAAAGTAATGTGCTCAAAGTAGAGAAATTGCACCCAAGGCAATATATCACATAAATAAATCAATATTTTTTAGCTTTGTTTTCGATTGTTTTTCTTTTCTTTGTTTTTATAAAGTAAGGAGAGTTTAACGAGTTCAAAACAAGGCTTCGGGAATGTTGAACGGCCCATTTGTGCTGGCGATCGATCAGGGTACGAGTAGTACCAAAACCGTCATTTTTAATGATAAGGGAAAGGTTGTGGCGCGCGGCAGCGAGCCGCTGCACACCATGTACCTCGATGGCGGGCTGGTAGAGCAGGACCCGCAAGAGATTTATGAGAATGTATTGAAGTCGGTTGCCAAATGCGTGGCGGATTTCACGTCCAAAGAAGGACGTATAGAGGATATCCGTTCGTGCGGTATTTCAAATCAGCGGGAAACTTTTGTGCTTTGGGATAACAAGGGCGCGCCGCTGCACAATGCGGTGGTTTGGCAATGTAAACGGTCGACGGCCGTCTGCGAGCAGTTGCGTGCGGAGGGTCTGGAAGAAATGATCCGGCAGAAAACGGGCCTTCTGGCCGACCCTTATTTTTCAGGGTCCAAGGTGATATGGCTGAACCTTCATAATGAACGCGTGAAAACGGCGGTTGCGGGGGGAAATGCGTTTTTTGGGACCGTCGATACATGGCTGCTGCATAAACTCACCAATGGGAAAGCATATCTCACGGATCATACCAACGCGTCGCGGACGCTGTTTTTTAACCTGGAAACGCTTTCGTGGGACGCGGAATTGATCAGTGTATTTGGGCTGGAAGGATTGCATTTGCCTGATATTCAGTCGTCATCGTCGCATTTTGGTGAAACGGATTTTAACGGTCTGTTTCCAGAGGCAATACCTATCACCGCGATGATCGGCGACTCGCATGCCGCCGCTTTTGGCGAGGGGTGCTTTGGGCCGGGAATTGCCAAGGCGACCTTGGGCACCGGTTCGTCCATTCTGATGAACATCGGTCCTGAGCCGAAGCCATCGCAGCAGGGAATGGTCACAACGATCGGTTGGAGTGCAGGCGAAAGGGTAGAATACGCGCTGGAAGGCGTGATCGTAACGTGCGGAGCGACAATCGAATGGCTCAAAACCCATCTCGAACTGTTCAGCGACATTCGGGAGACGGAGGCAATGGCGCGATCGGTGAAAGACAGCGGCGGGGTGTACCTGGTGCCGGCGTTTAGCGGACTTGGCGCGCCGCACTGGGATATGAACCGCAAGGCGTCCATTACCGGTCTGACATTCAATTCAAACAAGAATCATATTGTGCGCGCTGCCCTCGAATCCATCCCTTTCCAGATCAAGGACGTGATCGTGGCCATGGAGTCGGATACCGGCATTGCGTTGCGTGAATTGAAGATCGACGGAGGGTTGACCTCCAATAATTTCGTCGTACAGATGCTGGCCGATCTGCTTGAAAAGCCGGTCGTGAACCTTGGTTTTCCCGAAGTTTCCGCTCTCGGTGCGGCTTATCTTTCGGGCTTGTATTCCGGCGTTTATCCAGGCATTGAATATTTGCAAAAATTAAGTGAAAACCATTCTTCGGTAGCACCGAAAGTGAACAACGAGGCGGTGAAGGCGGCTTACCGCGGCTGGCAGGAAGCGGTGAGTAGTGCGCCTCAAATTTGTGTAACACATTGATTATGAAATACGGTTATTTCCTTTTTGTTTTTCTTTGGGCTGCGGTTTCCGCTTTTGCGCAGGAACGCGTAGAACGTTGGGAGCGCTTCGAACTGACACTCCCCGGGCCACAAACGGGCAACCCGTTTGCCGACGTAAATTTATCGGCGGAGTTTTCCAGCGGTAAAGAAAAAGTGAAAGTGGCTGGTTTTTACGACGGGAACGGACTGTACAAAATTCGTTTCATGCCGAAGCAAACGGGCGAATGGAAATACAAAACCACGAGTAACAGTAAGCCATTGAATGGCAAAACCGGCTCGTTTACCTGCATTGAGCCAGGCCCGGATAATCATGGTCCTGTACAAGTGGCTGATACATATCATTTTAAGTATGCGGATGGAAAACGCTATTATCCCTTTGGTACAACACTTTACGCGTGGACGCACCAGCCGGAAGGATTAGAAGAAATTACATTGAAAACCCTCACCGATGCGCCTTTTAACAAGGTGAGAATGTGTGTGTTTCCAAAATATTACTCGCACGTCGAAAACGAGCCGCCGTTTTATCCGTACGTGAAAAAGTCGGAAACAAAGGATGTGAAGGGAAAACCGAAGTTTCAATGGGACCTCTCACGGTTCGAGCCGGCATTTTTTCAACACCTAGAAAAGCGGATAGACGACCTTAAAAAACTGGGAATTGAAGCCGATGTGATCATTTTCCATCCCTACGATAAGGGTCATTGGGGATTTGACAGTCTTGGTAAAGAGAACGATATAAAATACATCCGCTATCTCACCGCCCGGCTGGCATCGTTCCGCAACGTGTGGTGGTCGTTGGCGAACGAGTTCGACTATGTGAAAACGAAGCCGCGCGCCGACTGGGATGATTACACGAAGGCTGTCGTTAGCGCCGATCCGTACGGCCATCTTTGTTCGATCCATAACGGGAGCGTTTATTATGACAACTGGAAGCCCGAATACACGCACGTAAGCATTCAAAACGGCTCCACGGTCGAAGATTTTGGCCGCGCTACCTTGCTGAGGGATGTGTTTTTCAAACCGATGGTGTACGATGAGGTGTGTTACGAAGGCGATTTGCAGCAGCGATGGGGGCATTTGAGCGGCGAGGAAATGACGGAGGCATTCTGGCAAGGCGTGATTGCGGGCACGTATGTGACGCACGGGGAAACCTACAAGAATGCAGGCGACACGATTTTTTGGGCAAAAGGAGGAAGGCTGATCGGCAGCAGTCCGAAGCGAATAGGATTTTTGAAGAAAATCCTGGAAGAAGCGCCGGGGCCGCTCGAACTGTCCGACCCTTGGAAAGACCATCACACCTCCCGTGCCGATAGCAGCTATTACCTCGTTTATTTTGGTAAAAACATGCAGCCGGAATGGGAATTCAGCCTGCCGCGCAAAGGCGGACCGAAAACGGGGCGAAAGTTCAAGGTGGAGGTGATCGATACCTGGAATATGACCATCGATGAGCGGCCGGAGATATTCGAAATCGCCGAAACAACCGACTATCGCATATTTGATAAAAAGCGAACGTCGATCCGCCTGCCGATGACGCCATACCTGGCCTTGCGGATTAAAGAGTACCGGGAGTGATCACGACTTTTGATTGGTTAACATAGATAGTAAAGGATTAAAAAGACCGGATCATGTCCGGTCTTTTTTTGGGTTTTGCTTTTTAATGCGATTTGATTTAGTTAATTTTCGAAAGAATTAGAATGCAAACGAAAATCATTCATTTGTGTCAACCGAAAGTTCAATCCCGACTTTTCCGAAAACTTCCTACATGAAACCAGCGAAATTAGGCCTGATCCACACCTCGGCTACGCTCGTGCCGATTTTTCAGCAATTGTGTAATGAGCATCTGCCGGGTGTAAACGTGTTCAATATCGTAGACGACAGCTTGATTAAGGATGTAATTGCCAATGGTAAACTGCTGCCGGCGACGGCCCGGCGTGTTGTCGACCATGTAGCGTCGGCGGAGGAGGCCGGGGCTGACCGGATTCTGGTGACATGCTCGTCCATCGGTCGGGCGGTGGAAGCGGCTGCGGCACTCGTGTCGGTGCCGGTGTTGCGCGTGGATCAGCCGATGGCGGATATGGCGGTGTCGAAAGGCAGGCGGATAGGCGTAGTGGCCACTCTGCCGACCACGCTCGAACCCACGGCGGACCTTGTACAGCGCCGCGCCCGGATAGCCGGCAAGGAAATCGTACTAACGAGCCGGTTGTGCGAAGGCGCTTTCGAGGCGTTGATGGGTGGAAATCCCGCATTGCACGATCAAATGGTCGCCCAGGCGCTGCGCGAACTTTCGGCCCAGGTAGATGTGATCCTGCTCGCGCAGGCGTCCATGGCCCGGGTGGTGGATACGCTTTCAGAGGCGGAGCGGACCGTTCCGATCCTGGCCAGTCCACCGGAGGCGGTCCGGTACCTGGCATCGGTGATTAATCAGGTGTAATTATGTTGATAATCAGGAAGATTTGCTTGCTGCTTGCGGGAATTGGCTTCGCATTCCTGCTATTTGCATGGCTGACAAACGCCGGCGATTTAATCGCGGCCGCGGCATTGGGAACGGCAGTGGCATGCGCTATCGGTATTGGGGCTATCCCGTTTTTACAAGGGTATCAATACACAGCCTGGATCGTCGCCGCGGTGGTGGCGGGAATGACATACCCGGAATCTTTTCTTCATGCAGGCGACTTCGACCTGCGCAACAAATGGCTGATACTTATCGTGGTGCAGTTTGTAATGTTCGGAATGGGCATTCAAATGAGCCTGCGGGACTTCTCCGAGCTGGCCACGTCCGGTAAGGGCGTGCTCATCGGGCTTTGCAGCCATTTCACCATTATGCCGCTAACCGGTTTTGCATTGACCAAAATCTTCCATTTCGATCCCGAGATCGCGGCCGGGATCATTTTGCTCGGCTCCTGTTCGAGCGGTCTGGCTTCAAACGTGATGGTATTCATTGCCCGGGCAAACCTCGTGCTGTCCGTCGCGGTGACGGCCATGACCACCCTGGCTGCCCCGTTTCTGACGCCGTTCCTCATGAAAATGCTCGCAGGAACGCTCATCCATATCCGGTTTCTGGACATGATGATGGAGATTATCAAAATCGTGATTGTGCCCATCGGAGCGGCGCTCATCCATGACTTCCTCAAAACCGCAACCAGTCGCGCGCGGCGAAACGTTTATGGCTTAGCGTTCGCGTGTTTGGCCTGGCTAGGCGCGCTGACATTAGGCTTGTGGGCGTGGTTTGCGCAGGCGGTGTCCGAGCCGGTTTTGCAATCGCTCGAAGTATTGTCATTCTTCGCAGGCGCCGTGCTGGTGGGGCTGGGCTATCATTTAATCACATTATCATTTAAAAATCTCGATAAACACATGCCTTACGTTTCTATGTTCGGCATCATTTACTTCACCACTGTAACCACCGCCGCCGGGCGCGATAACCTGATGCAGGTC
Source organism: Dyadobacter fermentans DSM 18053 (assembly GCF_000023125.1). Taxonomy (NCBI): domain Bacteria; kingdom Pseudomonadati; phylum Bacteroidota; class Cytophagia; order Cytophagales; family Spirosomataceae; genus Dyadobacter; species Dyadobacter fermentans. Next base: position 2,613,827 of record NC_013037.1, on the reverse strand, counting down.
GGGTTTCTGCTCTTTTTCGTCTCCGTGGTCCACAATTCGGCCGGTTATTTCTTCGGCTATTGGCTGAGCAGGCTCCTGGGCCTCGACAAGGCCTCCGCGCGAACGATGGCATTTGAAGTAGGTTTGCAAAACGGCGGCATGGCCTCCGGCCTGGCCGGTACGATGGGTAAACTAGGCACCGTTGGGCTAGCCGCAGCCGTTTTCAGCCCATGGATGAACATCTCCGGCTCCATTCTGGCTAACTACTGGCGAAGGAAAACGAACTCAGAGCCGGAAAAAGAGACTGAAATTGAAGGTATTAAGGAGCAATCAATGTGAAATTCAAAACTTCCCTCTTCTCAGCACTTCAAAATAGTCCTCGCCGCCAACTTGTCCGCCTTTGAAATTTATTTCCAGGCCGTCTGCCGGGGAGCCGGGGGCGTGTGCGCGGCATAGTGGTGCTCCGGGCGATAGGGGGGCAATCATCGAAAGGGCGTTGATACCCAATGTTTTGGCGACGGCACCGGATGTGTCGCCCCCGGCGATGACCAGCCGTCGGACTGAAATGCTGGCCATTGCCGCGCGGGCAATGCGGCCGAGCGCTTCGCCGTAAAGGGAAGAAGTGCGGGTTTGAATTTCAGTTGCAGATAATCCCTTGTTTTTGAGGATATTATTGGATGCCGTGAAACGTTCATCCTTCGTGCTTTTGCTGGTGTGTATGATCACGCTCCGCCCGCGACGCAAGAATTCGACGACCTTTTGTGTATCATCAGCGAAGGTCGGATCATGCATTCCGGTTGCGATAGCGGGGGTGTCCAGCGCAATTTCTTCAAAACCCCGCGCCAGTGCGTAGGTGATTTGGCGGGATGTGACGGGGGAGCAGCTGCCCGATACGACAAGCAGCGGCGACACTTCGCCGGGTTCGGGCCATTCGGTGCGGTTTCGTGCGATGCCGGCATTATTCCAGCAGGCCGTAAGCGCCATTTCAACGCCCGATGAGCCGACGGAAAACTGCGGTGCGTTCGGACTACCGAAAGGATCGATCAGCTCGCCGATGCGTAACATCTGGTGCGGGTATAGCGCGTCGAAAAGCACAATATCGTTCTCCCGAACCGTGTTTTCGAGCGCAGCGGCCGCTTCCCGCGGCTCGCCTTCAATTTGCAGAATATCGAGCAATCCGCAGGTTTTTGAGGTTTGTTTGCTCAAATGCAGCCGCAGATCGGCCTCGTCGGCTGGTGTGGTGGGGTGCTTGCTCATGCTTGGATGGCGGTCGAGCCGGTGGATGTGGCCGTTGCTGCCGATGCCCATCCGTGCAAACAGGTTCCCGAACGCGCAGTACCGCCCCAGTGCGGGCGCCGCGACGATCAGCGACACGAAGCGCGGATTAAACATTTCAATCCCCACCTCAATGGCCTTGCCAATGCTGCCGATGGCAGGTGAAGAATCGAATGTGGAGCAAACCTTATAATGAATATGCCGCGCGCCGGATTTTTTGAGCGCCGCGAATGCCGGCATAAGCGTTTTCTCCATTTGCGGGGGCGTCATGGCGCGCGTCATGCCTGCAATGCCGAATGCCCGGATGTCGGGAAAGCGGACCAGGTCTTCCGGCGTGGGCGGCGCCATGAATAGCGCCGTGCGGATGCCGGCGCGTTCGAGGGTTTCCAGGACGTCGGTTGAGCCGGTAAAATCGTCGCCATAGAAGGCCAAAAGCAGATTTTTTGCGCTCATGCCCGGTCGAAGTGGAGTTGGCCGAATTTTTCTACCGATTTTCCGAATTCGGGATAGTCGCGGGCCGCTTCGGCGAGGGTTAGCCCGCCTACGGCCGCTTCCCAGGCTTGCTGCAATGCGGTTACGCCTGCGGCGGGGCCGCCGGGATGGGCCATAATGCCCCCGCCGGCCATGTAGAGCAGGTTGGTGGTTTGCGTGCGGCGGTAGGTTTCGAATGCCTGTCCGCCCCATTGTCCGGAAGATACCACCGGCAATACCGGCTTATCCAGCGGTGCGTGATGCAGGCAAGATGCGATCGAGCGCACCACGGAGTCGTCCGATTCCCAGAATTTGTTCCGGATGCCGTTCACGTGCAGCTGGTCCACGCCCGCAAGGCGCCAGAGTTTCTGGTAAGCCGGGAATTCGATGCCGAGCAGGGGATGGCGGTTGAGCATTCCCCAGCCGTTGCGGTGGCCATGTATCGCGAGCTCGCCGATGTCGCAAATGCGTTTCGCCGCCGCAAGTCCCGTGCTGTTGATGCTGATCATCGCGCAAGTGCCGCCGGACCGGACGATATGTTCGTATTTCCGAAGCATTTCGTCCATTTCATCACTGATATTGAACGCATACATCACTTTTTTGCCCGTACGGTCGGCGTGGCGGTTGATTACCTGCATCACCGCGTCCACCCGCTCTTCGAATAGTGAGTTGGCCGTGGAGGCCATCAACTCGTCATCTTTTACGAAATCAATACCTGCCTGGGCGAGAATTCCCACAGTTTCGGCCGTTTGTGCGGGCGTGAGGCCTACGCTAGGCTTGATGATCGTGCCGATGAGCGGGCGGCCGGAGTCCACACCAGTGAGCGAACGGCAGCCTCCGATGCCGAAACGCGGACCGCGGTAATGGCTCGCATAGGTTTCGGGGAAATGAATGTCCAGGAGTTTCAGGCCCGTGAACTGGGTGATTTCGTAGAGGTTGCCTTGTAAGGTAGAAACGAGCATGGGCAGGTTATGGCCGAAGTTTTCGACCGACCAGGAAACTTCCACATGGGCGCGCCGGTATTGTCCGTCGGGCGAGGATGCGCCCGGAATGGCCGGTTCGGAAACGGTTTCCAGGAGTTCGATAAGCTCCACCCGCGCCGCGAAGCGGTTTTTGAGTTCTTCCGTTTCGCCCGGGACTGCCACAAACGTCCCCGAGGACTGTTCGCCTGCGAGCACAGCGGCTGCTTTTTCAACTGCGTATGGGGTTTCGATGTAATATCTCGCTGTTATTCTTTCCATTTGTTTCCTGATATACTAATGTATGCTTACGAATGTATTGCTTTTTAGTTCGATTTGGTATACCAAACTCCGATTATTTATGCACCGACTAGTGACAAAAAGTGGTTTTCAACAATTTTTTATAAAAATAAGTCATAAAATACTTGCGGATATTTTTTATAAGTAAAATTGTTCCTATTTTTCGTAAAAATTAGAATATAAAAGAAATAAAAAGAAAACCACTTCTTTCTCTAATCGCTAGAATGTTTATGAAACAACTCTTACGCATCATTCTGGTATGCCTGCTGGTCGCTCCGGCATTGCATGCTCAGACGCTGTCCGTGAAGGGCAGGGTGACGGGTGTGAGCGACGCCGACCCGCTGCCGGGTGTGAGTGTCGTGATCAAAGGCACGCAACGCGGAACGACCACCAATGCCGACGGTGCGTTCCAGATCGACGTGCCGGATCAAGCTACGGTGCTGGTATTCAGTTTTGTAGGTTACAAATCCGTAGAGGAAACGGTAGGCGCGCGCACCGACATCGGCGTGAAGCTCGTGCCGGAAAACAAATCGCTGGAAGAGGTAGTGGTGGTCGGTTACGGAACGCAGAGCAAGCGGGCGGTGACCGGCGCGGTGATTTCCGTGAATTACGATAAATTCAAAGACCGTTCATTCAGTAACGTTACCCAGTCGCTGGCCGGAACGCTCCCCGGGGTAAATATTTCGCAATCGCAGGGTGCACCGGGCTCATCGCCGGTGATCAAGATCCGCGGGATCAGTTCCATTACCGCCGGTACCAATCCGCTGATCGTGGTGGACGGTGTGCCGCTGGAAAATTTTAACCTGAACCTTATCAACCCGCAGGATATCGAGTCGATAGAAGTGCTGAAAGACGCTTCGTCCGCAGCCATTTACGGGTCGCGCGGATCGAGCGGGGTAATCATTGTGACCACCAAAACGGGCAAGCCCGGCAAGGTGAATGTGAGCGCCAATGTGGAATATGGCTCGCAAAAAGTGACGCGCCGCGTGAAAATGATGGACGCGCAGCAGTTTATCGAAACTTACACCGATGCTAAAAACAATGCCTGGACAGCACAGGGCGGCAATGCGAGCGACCCGAACAGCGCCCGCCCGGCCACATTGCGTATCCCGGATGATTTTACACAAAATCCGCAGCAGTTTGGAAAAGGTACGGACTGGCAAGATGTGATGTTCCGCACGGCACCGTCGTTCAACGCGCAACTGACGGTTACCGGAGGCACCGACAAGACGCAATATATGTTTTCGGGCGCCTACCTCGACCAAACGGCCGTTCTCGACGCGAACTACTACAAACGCCTCGCGCTTCGATCGAACCTCAAAACACAAATTACCAAAAGGCTCACCGCGGGCTTGAACATTGGTATTACCTCCATTTTCGACCGCACGGAAGGAACGCAGGGTAAAAGCGACGTGATCAGTCTCGGCCTGCAAAGCTCACCGATTTTCCCGGTTTACAATGAAAACGGCAACCTCGGTTTCCGCGATCCCAACTCGACCTGGTTCCGCTTTACGCCCTATGCGGATATGAACCTCTGGCATCCGTACTCGCTCACCCGGGAGGTGGATAAGGGCCGGAAGTCGTTCAATACCCTTGCGACGGGTTACCTGGAATACGAGCTCATCGACGGCCTGCGGTTCCGCACCAGCCTCAGCGGCAACTTGTACAATACCCGCAACCATTTTTATTGGAACGATAAACAAAAATACGGCTACTCGGCTGTGCTCGCGGCGCAGGGCAATGCAAGCGACGCGTACATGTTGAACTGGCTGAGTGAGAATACGTTGACCTACGATAAGAAGCTCGGTGAGCACTCATTCACCGGTTTGCTGGGTTACACCAGCCAAAAACAGCGCGACGAAACGATGTACGTGGCTGCCAACAACTTCCCGAACGACCTCGTGCACACGCTCAATGCCGGAACAGTTACCGCAGGGAACACCACAGCCAGCGAATGGTCGCTGCTGTCGTACCTGGCGCGGGTGCAGTATAATTTCAAAAACCGCTACTTCCTGACGGGAGCGATGCGCCGCGATGGAATGTCGCGCTTTGGCGAGAACAACAAATGGGGCTATTTTCCTTCTGTTTCAGCGGGTTGGTTGATTTCGGATGAGGCATTCATGTCGGGTGTGACGGCGGTGAACAACCTGAAACTCCGCGCGAGCTATGGCGTGACGGGTAACAACCAGATCCCTAACTACGGCGCGATCAGTTTGCTGGCTGCGGCGCAATATGTAAATGGTCAGAACCTGGCCAATGGACTGAAAGTGAACAGCCTGGCAAATCCTAATCTGAAATGGGAGAAGACCAATCAGTTCAACGTGGGCGTGGATGTGGGGCTATTTAACAACCGGATCAACCTTTCGGCGGAATACTACAACTCGCTTACCCGTGACATGCTGCTTTTCGTGCCGGTGCCCGACATTACCGGATTCTCGACCCAGCTGACCAATATCGGTAAAATGCGCAACCGCGGCGTGGAATTGAATATTTCTACCAAAAACCTCACTGGCGCATTCACATGGACGACGGATTTCAACTTTTCAAGGAACCGGAACAAAGTGCTGCAACTCGGCCCGGGCAACGCGCCGATCCAGTATGTCGACAACGTGGTGACCGTGCGCACGGAAGTGGGCCAGCCTGTTTCGAACTTCTACGGCTACATTTTCGACGGCGTATTCAAAAATCAGGCGGAAATCGACGCTTACCCGCACCATGCCAGCACCACGCCGGGCGACCCGAAAGTACGTGACGTGAATGGCGACGGCAAGATCAGCGATGCCGACCGCACCATTCTCGGAAACTATCAGCCGAATTTCACGGCGGGCATTACCAACACCGTTGGCTACAAAGGCTTTGAGCTATCGTTCCTGTTCCAGGGCTCGTACGGCGGCGAGATCGCCAACAACAACGTGCGCTACCTCGGGACCTGGGACAATGGACGCAACTTTTTCGAGAGCATGTATAACTACTGGCGCTCTGAGAGCAATCCGGGCGATGGCAAGCATTTCAAACCATCGGTGAACTACCTTGGGTTGCAAAAGCAGTTCTCGTCGTACTGGGTGGAAGATGCTTCGTTCCTGCGCCTGCGCAATGTGCGCGTATCGTACGCAATGCCTCAGAAATGGGCTGCGAAGCTGAAAATGAGCAGCGCGCGAATTTATGTGAATGCGGAAAACGTGCATTTGTGGAGCAAATACATCGGCTACGATCCTGAGAACACGACTTACGGAACAACTTCCTATTCTTCGAGCATGGAAACTTCCAGCTCGTACAGCAGTGGCAATGCACCGGTGCCGGGCGCTTTTCAGGGGGTTGATTATGGATCGTATCCTCTGCCCCGTGTGATTACTGTTGGGATTAAAGCTGATTTTTAAGGTTTTATGCTGCGAAGGCACGGCCGCTGCCATGCTTTTGAGGCAACTCAAAAAAGCGAAGACAAATGAAAAGAATCATAAAATCAATCACACTTGCCGCGCTCATCGCCACCAGTTGGGGCTGCAAGGATTCATTCCTCGAACTGGCGCCGGTTTCAAACCCCAGTGCGGAGAATTTTTACAAAACGAAGTCGGATTTCGACATTGCTGCCAATGCAGCCTACAACACGCTTTACACCGTGTATCATCCGCAGGGGCCGGTTTCCTATGCCGGCGAGCTGATGTCCGACAACGTGACGATCTTCAACATTTCGGGTAACCAGGCCGATAAATGGCAGTTCCGCGACTACACGCTGGCGCCTGCAAACACGATGGTGTACCAGTTCTGGCAGGATTTCTACCGGTCGCTTTACAACATCAATATCATCCTCGAAAAGATTGAGAATGCCGATCTCGACGCGACGTACAAGGCTCAAACACAAGGCGAAATGCTGTTCCTGCGCTCATTGTACTACTATAATATGGTGCAGCTTTGGGGGGATGTGCCGCTGGTGACGCGTCCGGTGAGTGCCGCAGAAGCTTATGAAATCCTTCGCACGCCCGCCGCGCAGATTTATGCGCAGATTACCAAGGATTTGGCCGATGCGAAGTCTAAACTGCCGGCATCTTCTGCCATCGCCGGCCGGGCCACCAAAGGCGCCGCGCAAACGCTGCTCGGTAAAGTGTACCTGGCTGTGGGTGATAAAGCCAATGGCGTGAAGGAGTTAAAAGAAGTGTATGATAGCAAACAATATGAACTGTTGCCCTCGTACGCATCGCTTTGGGACCCTAAAACGAAGAATACAAAAGAGTCGATCTTCGAAATACAATTCCTTGGTGGCTCCGCCACATTGCCTTACAGCAATTATTACCTCGAATTTTTCCCTAATTCCAATGCATTGGGCTTCTATGGCGCGGGCATGAACCAGGTCGTGGAGGACATTTGGAATGAGTACGAAAAAGGCGACAACCGCCGCGAGGCTTCCATCGATACGGGCTTCACCGACGCGAAAGGCAACTTTACCAAAGCCAAATTTCCGAAAAAATGGCAGGATAAGTCGGCCCCGCTGATCAACCAGAACATTGCGGCAAACAACAATTTCATGGTATTGCGCTATGCCGACCTGCTCCTGCTGCTCTCGGAAGCGACCGGCGACCCGGTTTACCTGAACGAGGTCCGCAAACGGGCCGGATTGCCATTGTACGGTGCCGCGGGCTATCCTGCCCAGTACAATACGATCGCGTTGGCCGTCGAACATGAGCGCCGCGTGGAGCTGGCATTCGAATTCCACCGTTGGTTCGACCTGAAACGTACCGGCCGCGTCATCGACGTGCTGACCGCGAAAGGAAAGCCGGTAACGCAAAACAAATTGGTGTTCCCGATCCCGAATATCGTGCGGGACCAGAATGCGAAGATTACACAGAATGCTGGATATTAATAGTTTACAAAGTGTTTACGTACAATCGAAAGCATTACTTATGGTTAGTAAACGCATGAACCTGAAATTGATCATGCTCCTTTGTGCCGGCTTCATTGCCGGCACAAAGCCTGTTTATAGCCAATCGCAAACCTTGAAAGTATCGGAAAACCGGCGGTTTTTTACGGATCAAAACGGCAAGCCGTTCTTCTGGCTGGCGGATACCGGCTGGCTGCTTTTTACACGGCTCACGCGCGAGGATGCCGCCCGGTACCTGGCCGACCGGCAGCAAAAGGGTTTTAATGTGGTGCAGGTGATGGTAGTGCAGGCATTGCGCTCGGTAAATGTGTATGGCGATTCCGCATTGACGAACCGCGATCTGGGCTCGCCGAAAGTGACCGAGGGCGCGGCTTTCGACAATGCGGCGGAATACGATTATTGGGACCATGTCGATTACATCGTCGATCTAGCCGCGGAAAAGGGCATTAAAATCGGGATGGTGCCTATTTGGGGCAATGCGGTGAAGAACGGGAAAACGAGCGCGGCGCAGGCTAAGGCCGATGCGCAATTCCTCGCGCGGCGGTACCGCAACCGCCCGAATATCGTGTGGCTCAATGGTGGAGACATCCAGGGAGATGTCGTCCCGGAGGTATGGGAGGCCATCGGCAGCACATTGCGCGCCGAAGATCCGAACCATCTCATCACTTTTCACCCGTTCGGCCGAATGCAGTCTTCCAAATGGTTTCATGACCGCGACTGGCTGGATTTCAATATGTTCCAATCCGGTCACCGCACTTATGCGCAGGATAATGAGGCCAAAGACCTTCGTTACGGCGAGGACAACTGGCGCTACGTGGAGGCCGACTATGCGCGCGAGCCCGTGAAGCCGGTGCTCGACGGCGAGCCTTCGTATGAAAACATCTGGCACGGCCTGCACGACAAAACGCTGCCGGTTTGGACGGCGGCAGATGTGCGGCGGTATGCCTACTGGTCGGTTTTTGCCGGTGCCTGCGGGTTTACTTATGGCAACAATGCGGTCATGCAAATGCGGCACTCGCGACGACCGGAAAGCACCAGCGGCGCACAGTCGAACGTGCAGGCAAGTGCAAGCAACCAAAATGCGGTCCCAGCCGCAGGATCAGCCAAACTGCCCTCCTGGGAAGAGGCGATTAACGATCCCGGCGCAGGGCAGATGGCCCATTTAAAGAACTTAATGCGCTCGAAACCCTATTTCGAACGCGTGCCCGACCAATCGCTGATCGCCGAAAATGGTGAGCGGTACGACCGGCTCATTGCTACCCGCGGCAAGGATTATGCATTCATTTACACCTGGACGGGGCGTGAGATGAGGATCAATATGGGTAAAATTCAAGGGAAAGTGCTGAATGCGAGCTGGTTTGATCCGCGAACCGGCGAAACGAAGATTTTAGGAAAAATTCAAAACAAAGGAATCCGCACATTTAACCCGCCCGGGGAGGTTAGAAACGGGAATGATTGGGTTTTGGTGTTGGAAAAATAACGCTATGCAAAAAGAATTAACCGGAATGCTGGCCTTGTGCCTGGCTGTGGGCGCGGCAAATGCGCAGGACACGATCCGCTACACGGGCAAAACGCTCGTGAATGTCGACTACCATCACGGGCAACTGAGCCCGGCCATCGGCGTGCATTCGTACCAGACATTGCGCGCCAACCGTACCGACGCCAGCAAGGATTCGGCCATTACCTGGACCTACAACCACGCGCCGATGCTGGCGTATTGGAATGGCACATTTTACCTGAACTACCTCGCGAATCCCGTTGGAGAGCACATTCCGCCGGGGCAGACGTTGCTGCAAACATCGAAAGACGGGCAAACCTGGACCAAACCGGTCGCGATTTTTCCGCCTTACAAAATTCCCGACGGCACCAAAAAGGATGGTCATCCCGGTGTAGCGAAGGACCTGTACGCGGTCATGCACCAGCGAATGGGCTTTTATGTTTCCAAAAGCAACCGATTGCTCACGCTGGCTTATTTCGGCATGGTACTCGACGCGAAAGACGATCCGAATGACGGAAATGGCATCGGCAGAGTGGTGCGGGAGATCAGGAAAGACGGCAGGTACGGCCCGATCTATTTTATTCGACATAATGCTTCCTGGAAAGCGCCGTCCGATTATCCAATGTATACCGAAAGCAAAGACAAAGGTTTCGTAGAAGCCTGCGACGAACTGTTAGCCAATAAGTTAGTTACGCAGCAATGGGTAGAAGAGGCGGATCGCAATGACCCGTTGGTAAGTTTAAAAGGAGAATATAAAGCATTCAGTTACTACCATTTACCGGACGGGCGCGTGGTGGGCCTTTGGAAAAATGCCTTGACGAGCATAAGCAGAAACGAGGGCAAAACCTGGCTTTACAACCCCAAACGGGCGCCGGGGTTTGTGAACAGCAATGCCAAAATCTGGGGGCAAAAGACGTCGGACGGAAAGTATGCGACGGTTTATAACCCGTCGGAATTTCGCTGGCCATTGGCGATTTCGGTGAGTGATGACGGTTTGAACTACAAAAACCTCCTGCTTGTGAATGGCGAAATCACGTCCATGCGCTATGGCGGCAACTACAAATCGTACGGTCCGCAATACGTCCGGGGGATCACGGAGGGCGACGGTACACCGCCCGACGGAGGCCTTTGGGTAACTTACAGTATGAACAAAGAGGACATTTGGGTATCCAAAATCCCCGTGCCGGTGCGGGATAAAGCCGAAAAGCATGCCGCCGATCGTTTTGCGCAACTAACTGACGGGAAAGAGCTTGTCGAATGGAATATTTACAGTCCGCTGCAAGCGCCGGCTGCCATTGGCAAGACTAAAAATGGCAAAGCATTGATACTGAAAGATGCCGATCATTTTGACTATACAAGAGTCGAACGCGTGATTCCTGCTACCCCAAAGCTCATCGCAGAATTTTCGGTAACACCCGGCCAGAATAACACCGGCCTGCTCGACATCGAGTTTCTGGACGCCAGGGGAACGCCGGGCATTCGTTTGTCTTTCGATTCGACGGGCGTTTTCAGGCTGAAAGCGGGTTATCGCAACAAAACTTTGCTGGAATATCAAAAGGGGCAACGATATGACATTCAGGTCAAAGCCAACACCGAAACGCGGCTTTACAGCGTTGTAGTGAACGGCAAGCAGGTCGGTAATGGCGTGCTTTTCGCCCCCCTGGAATCGGTGAGCCGCATTGCATTCCGCACCGGCGACACGCGCCGCTTCCCCGATGCCGACACGCCTACCGACCAGATGTACGACCTGCCCAATGCCGGCAAAAAGGACCCGGAGGCTGTTTTTGAGATAGATTATCTGATTACCAAGTCATTCTAATGCAGGTTTTTGCTAAATACGCATGGCCGATTTTTGAACAATATGAAAACCACTAAAACGATTATAGCGCTCTCGCTGGGCCTTTCGCTCCATGCTTTTGCCCAGGAAAAAGCGCTCGTCAACACTTCCCAAAGCAAATTTGCCAAACTCCACGGCACGGACATGAACGCCGTGGAATGGACGCAGGGCTTCTGGGCCGACCGTTTCAAAGTATGCCGCGAAACGATGGTGCCGCAGCTCTGGAAAACCTACACCGACCCGGATGTGAGCCATTCGTTCCGGAATTTCGAGATCGCGGCCGGTTTGGAGCCGGGCAAGTTCAAGGGGCCGTCGTTTCATGATGGTGATTTTTACAAGACATTTGAGGCGGTGGCAAGCCTGTACGCCGCCACCAAAGACCCGAAACTGGACGAGCTGATGGACAAAACCATCGCTGTGATCGCCAAAGCGCAGCGCAAGGACGGGTACATTTATACCAAGGCCATTATCGAGCAAAAGCAAAACGGCGAAGGCAAAATGTTCGCGGACCGGCTTAGTTTCGAAGCCTACAACTTCGGTCACCTGATGACCGCCGCCTGCGTGCATTACCGCGCCACGGGCAAAACTTCCCTGCTCGACGTCGCCAAAAAGGCCGCCGATTTTCTCATTACTTTCTACGGTGCCGCCACGCCCGAGCAGAGCCGCAATGCCATTTGCCCGGCTCATTATATGGGCCTTTCGGAGCTTTACCGTACCACGCACGACGAAAAATACCTCACGCTCGTGAAGCACCTCATCGCCATCAAAGGCGCCACCGAGGGCACGGACGACAACCAAGATCGCATACCGTTCCTCAAACAAACCAAGGTTATGGGCCACGCCGTGCGCGCCAACTACCTGTACGCGGGCGTTGCGGACGTGTACGCCGAAACCGGCGACGAAGCACTCCTTGCGCAGCTGCATACCATGTGGGATGACGTGACGCAGCACAAAATGTACGTCACAGGCGGCTGCGGGGCATTATATGACGGCACCTCGCCCGACGGAACGTCGTACAAGCCGGACGAAGTGCAGAAAATCCACCAGGCTTATGGACGCGATTACCAGCTCCCTAACTTCACGGCCCACAACGAAACCTGCGCCAACATCGGCAACGTACTCTGGAACTGGCGCATGCTGCAAATCACCGGCGAGGCCAAATATGCTGATATTGTGGAGCTTGCATTGTACAACAGCGTACTTTCGGGAATTAGCCTCAAAGGTGATAAATTCTTGTATACCAATCCATTAGCCTATTCGGATGCATTGCCATTCAAGCAGCGCTGGGAAAAGGACCGGCAGGCCTACATTTCGAAATCCAACTGCTGCCCGCCCAACACCGTGCGCACCGTCGCGGAGGTGAGCCAGTATGCTTACAGCCTTTCCGATGCGGGGGTTTTCTTCAATTTGTATGGGGGGAATAAGTTTCAAACAGCGGTAAAAGGTGGTCAGCTGCAATTGACGCAAGTCACTGATTATCCGTGGAATGGCAAAATTTCCATCACACTCGACCAGGCGCCGAAAGACGCATTATCGCTATTCTTCCGCATTCCGGGCTGGTGCAGCAATGCTTCTATGGTGATTAATGGTAAAAAAGAAACCGCAAAACTGGCGTCCGGCTCTTACGCCGAACTTCGCCGGACCTGGAAATCAGGCGATAAGATTGAACTGATGCTCGAAATGCCCGTCAAACTGATCGAATCCAACCCATTGGTAGAAGAAACCCGCAATCAGGTAGCCGTGAAGCGCGGTCCGGTTGTGTACTGCGTAGAGTCCGTTGATTTACCGAAAGGCAAAACCATTTTCGACGTCGCCATTGGCGCGAGGAATAATTTCAAGCCTGCATTACTGACGATCGAAAACAGCCCGGTCATGAGCCTCCAAGGTGATGCGGTGCTGGTGGATAATTCGGATTGGAGCAAGAAATTGTACCGCGAAGTGTCCGTCGACGTGCCCAAAACCATCCCCGTACGGCTCGTGCCGTATTATGCCTGGGGGAACAGGGGGCATGGGGATATGTCGGTATGGCTGCCGCTGGTGCGGTGATGCTGCGCCCCTGCGGGGCGTCCTGTTTGTAGCATTGATGAAGATGCTAAACGTTAAGGCTCCGTAGGTGCCGCCTGTTCAAGCAAAGGCGGCACCTACGGAGCCTTGACGTTTGTGTTGACATTTGGTTTCTATAAACAGGTTGCCGCTCTGCGGGCTGGGCTTTGCTGCTGTACGCTTGCCGCTCTGCGGCTGGGCTTTGCTACTGTACGCTTGCCGCTCTGCGGGCTGGGTTTTGCTGCTGTACGCTTGCCGCTCTGCGTCTGGGCTTTGCTGTGGTACGCTTGCCGCTCTGCGGCTGGGCTTTGCTATGATAGTTTTGCCGCTTTCGCGATGCTATGCATTGTCCAGCAAAACGCCGGGATCGATGCCTAGTTTGTGGTAGACTGCTTTGAGGAACGGTATGTCCGGATCGCGTTGACCGCGCAGGATCTTGGAGAGCTTTGTCTTGCCTAGTCCTAGCAATTCCGCAAGACCGGCTATTGAAAGATTAAGTTCAAAACGTTTGCTCTCCACCAATTCCGGGATTGATTTGGGCATTGGGAAGGGGTAGTGAACGTCTTCATATGCTTGGATTGCCAAAGCGAGTTCCTCCACCCGGTCCGCTTCTTCGTCTGAAATAAGATCGTCGCCTTTTTTCATTAAAGTGTTTACCTCTTCAAGCGCGTCTTCGTACTCTTTTTCTGATTTTATGGCTTCCATATCACTATCTTAAAGTTTAGACAAATTTACTTTATCGTATTCTTTATGTGTACCAATGAAGCGGATATAAAGCGTCCGTTTCTTGAATAGAATTCGCGCGATAAGCCTGCATTTGTTGCCGCCGATGTTAAAAACAAAAAGCGCATTCCCGATAGAGTCAACAGAGTTGCAGGTTTGCTTAACATCCGAAAAACTGGCCCAATTTGCCTTTAAAGCCTGGTCATACCATCTATCCAATGGATGTGCGAACTCCCGATTATTTGAACAAAACATTCTGATCGCTTTGCGAGAAATTATGACCACGAATTTGACTATTGAAGTTACGCTTCAATTTTGAAAACAAGTGGTGTCCGGAGCGAATTTCATGTGCAAATGTAGGGTCTTAATGAGCAAACGGCCTCAGCGTCATAACTCCCTCACCCAAATATTCCTAAAACTCACCCTACTGCCATGCTCCTGCAACTGCAATGGCAGTTTAGCATCATGGAATTTGTACTTCGGATACCCCTGATACACCATCGGTCCCTTCAATTCTACATGGTTTAAAATCAATACATTATTATGGAAAACGGTCATGTAGGCGGGTTTTTCTACTGACTTGTCGGCGCGGAACACAGGTGCTTCGAAGATAACGTCGTAGGTCTGCCAGGTTTGGGGTTTCCGGGCGGCGTTGACTAGCGGGGCGTGTTGTTTGTACACGCTCCCGGCCTGGCCGTTGTAATAGATGCGCGTGTTGTAGTTCCAGGATTCGTAGATCTGCAATTCGTAGAGGCCCATGATGAGGACGCCGCTGTTGCCGCGGTTGAAGTCCTTGTCCTCGGATGGGTCGGGCGTGCGCCATTCGAGGTGGAGCTGGATGTTGCCGAACTTTTGTTTGGTGCGGATGTCGGTGGCTTTGGGCACGATGGTAAGTGCATCGCCTTCGGGTTTCCATTTCACAGGCGAGGCGTCAGGATGTTCCCATTTGGTGATGTCCGGGGTGCCGCTATACAGGACGATGGCGTCCGATGGTGCCTGGGCGTAGGTGTCGCCGGGCGTGACGAGCGGCGGTTTTACGGACCAGTCTTCGGTGACTTTTGGCGAGGGTAATTTTTCTTCTTTTTCCGATTGGGCCGAGGCGAATGTGCTGATGCACAATGTGAGGGCGGCGGCTGTCAGCGACTTTATGATGCTTCGATACATGTCAGCGGATATAGCAAAATCAAGCATAAATTTTTCGATTGTAGTTAAACAAAGAAATAATAGCACAATAACTCACTATTATTTTCAAATTTCTCTTTTTATTTTCTTTTATTTACGTAAATTTGCTTTTGATAAGTTTAGGTATTCTATTTGAGTTGTGAATGCGTTTATTTTTTGTCGGTATGTGACGAATTGTTTCTTTTCCGCCTATTTTTAGGTAAAAAACAAAAGTTAATACGATGCTGGCAAATCAGAGACGAGAAAAAATACTTGAACTATTAAAAGAAGACGGCTCGGCGAAGGTGATCGACCTGGCCAAGCTCTTTAAAGTGACCGAGGTGACCATCCGGCAGGACCTGGACAAACTCGAAAAAGATGGTTTGGTGATCAAGGAGCACGGCGGGGCGTTTTTAAAGAATGTGGAAGACCAGGTACGCAACTTTTCGCTCGCCAACCAGGAGAACCTCGATAAAAAGGAGTTGATCGCCGCCAAATGCCTGGAATTTATTTCCAATGGCGACACGATCATCCTCGATTCGGGATCGACCACGACGGAAATTGCGAAGAAGCTGCGCGGCAGCAACAAGCACCTGACGGTAATCACCAATGCGCTCAACATCGCATTGATCCTCGGCGCCGAAACGGGCATCGAAGTAATCATGACCGGGGGCGAGTTTAAGCCGCCTACCTTGTCGCTGACAGGCCAGAAGGCCGCCGACTTTTTCAAAGGTCTGAATGTGCAGAAGCTCTTTCTCGCCACGGCGGGTTTATCGCTGAAAGCGGGGCTTACTTATCCGAGTATCGCGGATTTGGTAGTGAAAAAGGCCATGATTGACGCCGCGGACACGACTTACCTCGTGGCTGATTCAACGAAAGTAGGCAAAAGCGCATTCGCAAGCCTCGGGGCGCTGTCGCTGATCGATTACATCATCACCGACGCCGGCATCGAGGAAAAGCATCAGCAGCTTTTTCATGATAATGAGATTGAGTTGATTATTGCGGAGTGAATTTTGAATGAGTGAATGAGTGAATGAGTGAATGAGCCGCCGTGGAATGGGGAATGATTGAATGATTGAATGATTGAATAAAGCATAGGGCTTATAGCTTATAGCTTACAGCCTATCGCCCATAAACAACGAACATGAAAAGTATCGGAGTCATTATTGGTAACAGGGATTTCTTTCCGGACCGGCTGGTGGCCGAGGCGCGGGTGGAGATCGTTGATTTGCTTAAAAAATTGAATATCAATGAGATTATGCTCGATACCGAGGCTACCAAGCTCGGGGGTGTCGAGACGTTCCAGGATGCGCAGAAATGCGCCGCATTGTTCCGGGCGCACCGGGATGAGATCATGGGCGTGCTCGTGGTGCTGCCCAATTTCGGGGATGAACGCGGCATTGCCGAGACATTGAAACTGGCCGATCTGAATGTGCCTGTTTTGGTGCAAGGTTATCCCGACGATCTGGACAAGCTGGATGTAGCCCGCCGCCGCGATTCGTGGTGCGGCAAGATTTCAGCCTGCAATAACCTGTATCAGTTTGGCATCAAATACACGCTCACGACGAAGCACGTCGTGCATCCGACCGATCCTTCATTCATTAAGGACCTGAACGATTTCGTGGCGGTTTGCCGCGTGACCAAAGGGCTTCGAAATGTCCGCATTGGCGCGATTGGCGCTCGTCCGGGCGGGTTCAATACCGTTCGTTATAGCGAGAAAATATTGCAGCGGAATGGCATTTCGGTCGTGACGGTGGATTTGTCGGAGATTTTGGGTAATGCTAATAAGCTGACTGCGCAGGATTCGAAAGTAAAAGAAAGATTAGATAAAATCACTTCCTACGCCTCCCGCGGGCGCACGCCGGACGAAGCATTGATCCAAATGGCGAAGCTGGATGTGGTTTTGGGAGACTTTATTGAAGCTAATGCATTGGATGCCACGGCAATACAATGCTGGACGTCGGTGCAGCAGAATTATGGCTGTAATGTGTGCACGAGCATGAGCATTATGAGCGAGAACATGATGCCGAGCGGCTGCGAGGTGGATGTGACGGGTACATTAAGTATGTATGCGCTGCAACTGGCTTCGGGCTCGCCGAGCGCGCTGGTGGATTGGAACAACAATTACGCCAACGACGATAACAAATGCGTGCTTTTCCACTGCGGTAACTGGGCGAAATCGTTTTTGCCGGATATCGAAATTGCGACGGCGCCGATCCTCGGCACGTCGGTGGGAGAGGAGAATACCTGGGGTGCACTGGCCGGTCGCACACCTGCGATGCCGCTCACATATGGGCGCATCAGCACGGACGACCCGCGCGGCGTGATGAAGGCGTACATTGGCGAAGGCCGGCTCACGGACGATACGCTGAAAACCTTCGGTAACCGTGCCGTGGCTGAGATCCCGAACCTGCAAAACCTGATGAATTACATCTGCCGCAACGGTTTCGAACACCATGTGGTGATGAATGCGTCGAAAACGGCGGGTATTTTGAAAGAAGCGTTGGGCAATTACATGGGCTGGGAAGTGCAGGTTTTTGACGAACCCGCACAGCAACCTTACGCCACACGTTTGCCCGACCGCGAACTGGTTTCGCAGAACTAACCCTGAACTATCGGAAAAATTACGGACACCGGTCGCGAGGCCGGACTAATGCTAAAAGTCATGTCGGAAAAGGAACTGGCGCAGAAATCGGTGGAGTACCGCAAGAAAATACTCAAATATATCTACCAAGCCAAAGCGGGCCACACCGGCGGCAGCCTGTCGTGTATCGATATTTTGAATGTGCTCTACAATTACACGATGCATGTGGACGCCGACCATTTCGACTCGCCCGACCGCGACCGGTACATCCAGAGCAAGGGCCATACGGTGGAAGCATTATATGTAGTGCTTGCGTCGCGCGGCTTTTTCCCGGAACCTGATCTGGAAACTTTGTGTCAGTACCAATCGCATTACATCGGCCACCCGACCCGCAAGGTGCACGGGGTGGAGCAGAACACCGGCGCATTGGGCCACGGGCTTTCGCTGAGCGTGGGCACGGCCATTGCCGGCAAGCTCGATAAGCGCGATTACCGCGTGTTTACCGTCCTCGGCGACGGCGAATTGCCCGAAGGCTCCAACTGGGAAGCCGCTTTGTCGGCCTCGCATTACAAGCTGGACAACCTGTGCGCGATTTTGGATAAAAACACCTTGCAAATCACCGGCTCTACCAGCGCGGTGCTGAATACCGATCCGGTAGACGATAAATTCGAGGCATTCGGCTGGGCTGTGCGGCATGTGGATGGGCACAATATCAAAGAGCTAATGGCTGCTTTCGATGCATTACCGTTTGAAAAAGACAAGCCAAGCCTCATCATCGCGCACACTGTGAAGGGTAAGGGCGTGAGTTACATGGAAAATCAATTGAAATGGCACCACGGCGTACCCGATAAGCAGCAATATGCCGATGCCATACAGGAATTGGACGAGCTGCTGGCCTGAGCCATTTCCGGAAACCTGACATTGAATTAAAATCGAAAAAATAGTGGATGCGACCATCGAGAACATTGCTGTGAGCCAGCGCGCCAACCTGGAAGTCTTTTCGGGCACATTGCAGCAACTCGCCAAAACCGACCGGGACATTATTGTGGTAACGAGCGACTCGCGCGGCTCGGGCAAGCTGGTGCCGTTCGGGCAGCAATTTCCTGAGCAGATCATCGAAGTAGGCATTGCCGAACAAAACCTCGTGGGGGTAGCGGCGGGCCTGGCTTCGGCAGGCAAGAAGGTTTTTGCCGTTTCGCCGGCCTGTTTCCTCACGGCCCGGGCTTTGGAGCAGATCAAAAACGATGTCGCTTATTCCGACAATCCGGTTAAGCTGATCGGCATCAGCGCGGGCGTGAGCTATGGCGCATTGGGCTCCACGCACCACAGCCTGCACGATTTCGCGGTTTTACGCACCATTAATAACCTGATGGTCGTGGCCCCGGCGGATAATTTCGAAACCGAGCAGGCCATTGTGGCGGCTGTGGAGACGGACATGCCGGTGTACATTCGTTTCGGCAAAAAAACGATGCCGCTGCTTTCGGAGGATGAAAAGACATTTGAATTCGGCAAGGGCCGCATTGTGCGGCAGGGGAACGACATCACCATCATCGGCACCGGCGAAACCGTGGCACCCGCGCTGCTGGCCGCCGAGCGCCTCGAACGCGAGCATGATTTGTCGGCTACGGTGGTGAGCATGCACACGATTAAGCCACTGGATTACGATCTTTTGCGAAAAATTGCGGCTACCGGTCAGCCTATTATTACCGTGGAAGAGCACAGCATTTTCGGCGGGCTCGGCGAGGCTTGTGCTTCGTTTTTAATACAAAACAACTTCTGTAACCGCTTCAAGATCATCGGTATCCCCGACGAATACACGGTTACCGGCTCCCAATCGGAGATTTTCAATCATTACGGCATTTCGGAGGAAGGCATCGCTGCCACGGCGCTTGCGTTGGGCAGGTAGGCTGCTGCTCGTGTAAGTGTCACCGAGCAGTTAATTAGTCGTTATACCATCAGGTCTTTTTCAAATAGGGTTATTTGGTCAAAATTTATGAAACTGATTAGACAAATGTACTGCGGTGCTGCATGGCTTCTGGCCGGCGTGGGCGTGCTCGGCGTGACTATACCGGGTGCAGCGCAGGTGCAGGAAGCGCAGAAGCACCGCGTGCTGGTACTTACAGACATTGAAAACGAACCGGACGACACCCAGTCGATGATCCGGTTTTTGACCTATTCCAACCAGTGGGATGTCGAAGGCCTTGTGGCTACGACTTCCATTCACCAGCAAAAGCGCGTCGCACCGGAGAAGATCAAGGAGCTGATCGAAGCCTACCGGAAAGTGCGGCCAAACCTGCTTTTGCACGAAAAAGGCTATCCCGAAGCAGATTACCTGATCGGTATCACCAAAAGCGCCTACCCGGACTTCGGCCTTAATGCAGTGGGCAAGGGCAAAGATTCGGAAGGATCGGAGTGGATTATTAAGGTGGTGGATAAAAAGGACGACCGGCCGGTATGGATTCCCGTCTGGGGAGGCGCTAACTGCCTCGCACAGGCTCTTTGGAAAGTGAAAATGACCCGCTCGCCCGAAGATGTGAAGAAATTCGTTTCCAAAATCAGGATGTACACCATTTCGGACCAGGACGATACAGGCCCGTGGATTCGTAAAAACTTCCCTGACGTTTTTTATGTGGGCAGTCCGGGTTACCATGCGGCGGGCGCTTACCATTACGCCACCTGGTCGGGCATCAGCGGAGACAAGTTTCATGGCCGCTTTTCGGGTGCCAATTTTGAAATCGTAGACAATCCCTGGCTCGACGAGCACGTCCGCAGCCACGGCCCGATGGGCAAGGAATATCCATTTACCAAATTCCTCATGGAAGGCGACACGCCGTCGTTTCTGGGATTGGTGAATAATGGCCTCAACGACCCCGAGCACCCGGAATACGGCGGCTGGGGCGGACGGTATGAACTTTACACGCCGCGCACACTTAAATACTTCTACGAACCCGAAACCCGCCCGATTTACACCGACGCCATGGACGAGGTAAAGGGCGTGGACGGCGCCTACCACACCAGCAACAAAGCCACATTGTGGCGCTGGCGCGAAGCATTCCAGCACGATTTCGCAGCGCGCATGGACTGGACGATCAAACCTTATAAAGAAGCCAATCACCCGCCGAAAGTGGTCGTGAAAGGCGGCACGCGCATCAATGCCAAAGTGGGTGAAACCGTGCAGCTTAGTGCCGATGGCTCATCCGATCCCGACGGTAATACATTGGCTTACGAATGGATCTACTACCCCGAGCCGGGCAGCTATAACATCAAAGAATCCATTGGAATAAAGGATATAAAAGCGGCACAAACGTCTTTTGTGGCTCCAAAGGTGGAGAAACCGGAGACGATCCACATCGTGCTCGCGGTGACCGACAATGGCGTGCCTTCGCTCACACGTTACCAGCGCGTGATTGTGACTGTGTATCCTTAGCCAGTCGCTCGTGAACGCAGCTTCCTAAACCTGTTACAGCATGAATACCAGCATTCGCATAGCGTTTTTTTGCATCCTTTTCGGGTTTGGATTTTTAGGTTGTAAAACAAAAGAATCCAAGGACGAGCCGAAGAAGATTGCGATCGTGATTTCGACATTGAACAACCCGTGGTTCGTTTTCCTTGCCCAAAAAGCCGAGGCGAAAGCGAAACAGCTGGGCTACGAATCCAAAATTTTTGATTCCCAAAATAATACTGCCCAGGAAACCGACCATTTCGACAATGCGATAGCCTCGGGTTACGATGCCATTCTGTTCAATCCGACGGACGCCGATGGCTCCATCGTGAATGTGAAAAATGCGGTTTCCGCGGGCGTGCCGGTGTTTTGCATGGACCGGGAGGTGAATGCCAATGGCGTGGCCACGTCTCAGATTCTGTCGGACAGCTATTCCGGCTGCGTGGCGATTGGCAAGTACTTCGTGGAGACGTTGAATAAGAAAGGAAAATACGTCGAAATCCTCGGGATGGTGGGCGATAACAATACCTGGAACCGCTCGAAGGGCTTTCACAGCGTGGTGGATTTTTACCCGGGGTTGAAAATGGTCGCCCAGCAAAGTGCTGATTTTGACCGTAATAAGGCCATGGAAGTGATGGAGTCGCTGCTGCAAGCGCACCCGGATATCGACGGCGTGTTCTGCGGCAACGATGCGATGGCCATGGGTGCTTACCAGGCCTTGGTAGCCGCCGGAAAGGCCGATCGCGTGAAGGTTTTCGGCTTCGATGGGGCGGAGGATGTGGTTAAGTCCATCAACGACGGCAAGATACTGGCAACCGGAATGCAGTTCCCGGAAGTAATGGCGCAAACCGCCGCCACATTTGCCGACGAGTATTTCAAAGGCAAACGCGATTTCCCTGGTAAAATGCCGGTGGCCGTGGAGCTGGTGCGCAAGGACAATGTCGAAAATTATGCCGCTTACGGCGAAAAAGAATAGCTATGCCCAAACCGATCCGATACTTGCTTTACCTGGCCGTAGTTGCATTGCTGGCTTATAATTCGGTGTATATCAAGAAGCTGGATGAGGTGAAGGCTGGCGCCGCGACCTTTAATGCGGCTGGTTATGCCCTGGATTTTTGGGATAAAAAACTGACGCCGGGCTTGTCGAAGGCTGTCGAACTGAGTGCATTGACTAGCCAGCTTAAAACTGAAAAAGACAAGGCATTTGAACAACATTCGCACGCGCTGGGCATTGGCAACATCCGCTATTTTCTCGTAAAAGGGGAAGGTGTGGTAGCGGATGTAAGTGAAAATGAAGTATCCGTAAAACTGGCTGGCGCCAGCGAAAATGCTGGAAATGTGCGCATTGCGACGGAATACATTTTCGGTAATGCCGTCCGCGATGCCTCGGGTGCGATCGACATTAATGCATTTACGAACTCGATGGATTTCAATAATGTGTCTGCCGAAATCAACAAGCTGATCCGCGAAAAAGTGGTGCCGCCATTTAAATCCAAAGTTAAAAAAGGCGACCGCATTGCCTTTCACGGGGCGATAGAGCTCAACCGCGCACATTTGCAGGTAAACGATATCGAAATTATCCCGATCCATCTCCAAATCGAAAAGCCATGACAGCTACATTGTTGGAAGTGAAGCAAATCACGAAGCGGTTTCCGGGCGTGATCGCGTTGGACAACGTTTCATTGTCGATCGAAGCGGGGAAGGTTACTGCATTGATCGGCGAAAACGGGGCGGGGAAATCGACTTTGATGAAAATCCTGTCGGGCGTTTATCCCGATTTTGAGGGCGAAATGCATTACAAAGGCGAGCCGGCAAAGTTCACCGGCCCGAAAGATGCCCAGCAGCAAGGCGTGGTGATCATCCACCAGGAACTCAATTTAATTCCCTACCTGACCATCACGGAAAACATTTTCCTCGGCCGCGAGCTGGTGACGCAATACGGCACGATGGACAAAAGCCGCATGCGTAAGCGCACGCAGGAACTGCTCGACCGGCTGAAACTGAAAGTAAACCCCGATTCGCAGGTTTTTAAACTCAAAGTAGGCCAGCAACAGATCGTCGAAATCGCCAAAGCACTGCTCACCGACGCCGAACTGATCATCATGGATGAGCCCACATCGGCCATTACCGGCAGTGAGGTAGAGGTGCTTTTCGACATCATTGCCGACCTGAAAGCGCAGAACAAGGCCATCGTATATGTGTCACACAAACTCGACGAGCTCTTCCGCATTGCCGACAACTACGTGGTGCTCCGCGACGGCAAAAGCGTCGAATCCGGCGAAATGGCCGGGATGACGCAGGACCTTTTGATCAGTAAGATGGTCGGCAGGAAAATTGAAGTCATGCGTAAAACCACCGACCGCGGTGCCTGCGACGCCTTACTGGAAGTGCAAAACCTGAGCCTGAAAAGCCGGGTAAAAACGGGTAATGTGCTGAGCAATATTTCTTTCCATATTGGTAAAGGTGAAATCGTAGGGCTTTTTGGCCTGATGGGCGCAGGACGCACTGAACTTTTGGAATCCATCTTCGGCTTGCATCCCGCACATTCAAGCGGCGAAGTGCGCATTGACGGCCAATCGATATGCTGCGATTCGCCCGCACGCGCCATCGCAGCCGGGCTCGCGCTCGTGCCCGAGGACCGGAAAAAGGATGGATTGGTGCTCGGTCTGGGCGTGAAAAACAACATCAGCCTCACCACTTTAGAGGAAATGGAAAGCCTCGGCACGCTCAATGATTCGAAGGAGCGTGCGCTTGCTGATCACTATATCAGCGAGTTACGGATTAAAACGCCTTCGAAAGAGCAAAAAGCCAAAAACCTCAGCGGAGGCAACCAGCAGAAGATCGTGCTCGCCAAATGGCTTGCCACCAAGCCGAAGGTGCTCCTGCTCGACGAACCGACGCGCGGGATCGACATCAACGCCAAAACGGAGATTTACAAACTCATCATCCGGCTTGCCCAGGAAGGTCTGGGCATATTGGTGGTTTCGTCGGAATTGCCCGAAATCCTGGCCATTTCGGATCGCATTCTGGTGATGTCCGAAGGCCGGCTCACCGGCGAATTCCTGGCGAGCGAAGCCTCGGAAGACGAAATACTGAAAGCGGCGATAGGAATTGGGACTTCGGCCATCGGCAGTCGGCCGTAAGATAATTGTGCTTCGGTAGTAGGCAGTTGGCTTTTTTGAATTGTTATAAATGTGCACACGTAATATTCCTATGTCACAAAACATGCATGAAATAACCAGTGACGAGCGTACCGGTGCTTCGCAAAAATCGCCGACAGCCGATAGCCGACCGCCGAGGTTAGAGCGTGGTCTACCTCTTGCCAAGTTTCAGTCGCTCATCGCGCTCTTTCTGCTTTGTCTGGCGTTGAGTATCATGTCGGATAAGTTCCTGACATTCTCTAACTTATGGAACGTTATGCGCCAGATTTCGGTCAATATCTGCATTTCGGTAGGTATGACTTTGATTGTGCTAACGGCGGGGATCGACTTATCTGTCGGCTCGGTGCTTGCCTTATGCGGCGCCATTACGGCGGGCTTGCTCAAAAACGGTATTGAACTGCCGGGCCAAAACCTGTTTATCGGCTTCACCGTGCTTGGGGCCATTCTTGCTGGCATCCTTTCCGGCTCGGCGCTGGGGGCATTCAATGGCTGGGCCATTACGAAGTTCAAAGTGCCGCCGTTTGTGGCGACGCTCGCCATGCTCACCGTGGCCAGGGGCCTGACCATGCTCTGGACGGGCGGTTTCCCGATCAGCGGGCTGGGGGACACGTTCTTGTTTATCGGCACGGGCTGGTTTCTGGGCATCCCGGTGCCGGTTTGGATCTCCATTGTGGTAGTAGCGCTGGCGGTTTTCCTCACGGACAAGACGCGCATTGGACGCTACATTTACGCCATCGGGGGCAACGAAAGCGCCTCGCGATTGTCGGGGATCAATGTCAATAGGGTCAAAATCGTCGTCTACACCATCGCCGGAGCGCTCGCCGCGGTGGGCGGCATTATGGTCACCTCGCGCCTCGATTCCGCCCAGCCCAACGCCGGCATCAGCTACGAGCTCGACTCCATTGCGGCGGTGGTCATCGGCGGCACCTCGCTCTCAGGCGGCCGCGGCAGCATCCTCGGCACCGTCCTCGGCGCGCTGATCATTGGGGTTTTGAATAATGGCTTGGTGCTATTGAATGTATCGCCGTTCTGGCAGCAGGTGGTGAAGGGGCTGGTGATTTTGCTGGCGGTGATTATTGATAAGTCTAATGGGAAGGGGGAGTAGGCTTCGTCGATGAAGCTTGATCACCCCCGGCTGAATTTTACCGTAACCTACGGATTTTCCGCGCGGGAGTGAATAAGCAGGTAGTGCCAGATTTATTTATTGACTACAATCTTAGATGTTATCTGGCTATTGTCGTCTTGTATCACTTTTATCAGGTACAGTCCCTCGACAGCAGTACCGACATGAACGGTATTATTCACAGATGGTTCGAGACTTTTTACCAGCTTTCCGGACATGTCCCAAAGTTGCGCTGATTTAATTTTGCGTCCAATGGTTGGCGAGAGGTGAACCACGCCCGAGGTAGGATTAGGCCAGGCTTGTGAAATTTCAGGGAATTCGACAGACTCAATTTTACTGTAAGCGAATGTATCGTCATTGTCCACCATCTTTAACCGGTAATAGTTTATTCCGGAAATTGGGTTAGGATCGGCAAATATGTAGTTTTTCAGGACTTTGCTTTCGCCTTCCGAGTTCACAGTGGCAATGGTTGACCAAAGTTTTGCATTCGAGCTTCGTTGGATTTCGAAATGCCGGCTGTTGGATTCTTCGGTGGTGGCCCAGTTCAAAATTGTTTGATTCAATTCTTTCGAAGCGGAGAAAGATTTCAGCACCACAGGAAGTGGCAGAACATATAATGGAATAAATAACGAGCTTCGTGTTGCATCATTAGACACACTTATGCCAGCCCCCGGGCTAAAAAACCTGTTAACCTGATCTGCTGCTTCTAAACCACCTATTTTAATGGACCACTCGTGATATGCCTCGATCACTCCTGCAATCATACCGATGGAAGTGTTACCGCCGATACCGGTCATTGCATCATAAACCTGAAATTCGACAAGATCCAGCGTGGCTCCGGGCGCTAGGGAGATCGGCAAACTCCCGGTCCAGGATTGTCTATTTTTTGGACCGAAATTCCAGTATGAATAATCCTTTATGACGTCTTTCGGATCTGGATAAGTAGGCAGAAATTTTCTCCTGAATAAGGTTTGGCCTCCTAAACTGAGTGTGTACTTTATCTCAGTGAGATTTCCCGTAACAGTGGATGTGCCATTGTTTTTAATCAGAAATATGAGCTTTCCTGGTGTGTCGCCGCTGCGAAGTGCGCCTTGGATGTTTTGTGCGTGGCTGACGAGGGCGGAAATGAGCAGAATACAGGATAAAAGTAGTTTTTTCTTCATGGTTGTTCGTTGTTAAATTTCAGACTAGATAAAACCTATTGATATGGAAATCATGTACATGGAATTTTCTGCAACCAAACTGGATCACGTTGTAACTAATTGCAACTTAATCTAATTTCATCAGCCTTTAAAGGGAAAAATTTTTCCGTTCGGCTCCAAAAGAAGATTAGGTCCTTTGAAATGTAATTACTTCCTAAGTAGACTCATTTCGGCTTCGGTTCGCTGCTTATTGATTTAACAGGGTTGCGCAAATTTTGTTAAGCGACTTAAATAACTGTATTCGCATTAAAATTAATTAGTCAAAAATGAACACTATCCGCTTAATCCTACTACTCGTATCCACACTCTCTTTTTCCTGCCAAAAGCAATCCTACCTCTTCACTTCCTTCCGTGAACCCGCTACCGATGGCCTGCACCTCGCATACAGCCATGACGGCTACCACTGGACGGACCTGGGCGGTGGGTATCTCCAACCCGAAGTGGGCGGGAAGCTAATACGGGACCCGTCGATTGCGCGTGGGAAAGATGGTACGTTTCATTTGGTTTGGACAACGAATTGGAAAGGTGATAAGGGCTTTGGGTATGCCAGTTCGAAGGACATGATGCATTGGTCGGAGCAGCGGTTTTTGCCGGTGATGGAACATGAGCCGGACGTTGTGAATGTGTGGGCGCCGGAACTGTTTTATGATGATGAAAATGATCGTTTTGTGATTATCTGGGCCTCAACTATCCCTTTTAAGTTTCCGAAAGGCGAGGAGGATGAGCGTAACAATCACCGGATGTATTATGTCACCACCAGGGATTTTCAGACTTTTTCCAAAGCCGCATTGTTCCTCGATCCCGGTTTCAGCGTGATAGACTGCGTGATCGCGAAGCGGAAAAAAGACGATTATGTGCTCGTTTTGAAAGACAATACCCGCCCGCAGCGGAACATCAAAGTCGCGTTTGCCGACAATGTGCTGGGGCCTTACCAGCAGGTCTCAGAACCATTCACCGGTTTTCTAACGGAAGGGCCCACTGTGATAAAGGTTAAAAATGATTGGCTGATCTATTTTGATCAGTACCGCGACAAGACCTACGGAGCAGTCAAAACGTCTGACTTCAAGACCTTTACTAATATTTCCGGGGAAGTCGGCGTGCCCAAAGACCATAAGCATGGTACAATTATCCCGATTGACGCTAAAACGCTGAAAGCGCTCAAATCTAAAACGGCACTATGACATATTGAAGATTAAATGTGATGGATTGAAGTAAGAAACCGGGCGCGATTGCTTTTGTTTTCATAACCCGGCTAAAATTCATCCGTTTTCATGAAGGCATTTGCGCGTTCGGAACCCCGTCCGGAACTCCACCAGGACCTGTTCTTAGAAGAAGAGCAGCGGCTGTGGCGGGCAATGCTTACGGGGGATGTAACCGCTTATGAACAACTCATCAACCGCACCTACGACCTCCTTTTTCACTACGGGACCAAGTTCAATTCCGACCGCGAGCTCATCAAGGATTGCATTCAGGACATTTTTCTGGGCATTTGGGAAAAACGCAATGTACTCAATCCCGACATCCCGCCGAAACCTTACCTGCTTGCCTCGCTCCGCCGCCGCCTGCATCGCCTCGCTTCGCGCCTGCGCATGGATTGCATGGACTATTACAATGAATCCGACATGGTTTTCGACCTGGAATTCAATGCCGAGTACCAGCTCATCGAGTCCGAAAACGACCGGCTGCTTGCCTCACGGATGACCGAAATGCTGAATGGACTTCCCAAACGGCAAAAAGAAGCCGTTTTTCTGCGTTTTTACAATGATATGGAACGCGAGGAGATCGCGATGGTGATGGACATTCAGCCGCAATCTGTTTCCAACCTGCTGCAAGAGGCTTTCAAGTTTATCAAGTCACATTGGAAAGCCATCGTATCGCTGTTCCTGGCAGTGACTTTCCACAGTTGAAACGCCTCATTTAAAAAATTTCAAAAAAAATCAGAAAAATACAGTATCCCGCTGCTGGGACGGTCTAATGGTGTTTGAAAAGCAATATTTTGACCATGGACCGTTACCGCGATTTCAGTTTGGGGGAGTTTGTTTGGGATAAACCGTTCCGCAACTGGGTGCTCAACCCCACGCGCGAGGATGAGGAAACCTGGCAAACCTGGCTCGCCGCACATCCCGAAAAACGTGAAATGGTGGAGCGTGCCCGGCAACTGGTGCTGTCGATCCGGCCTGCAAATGCTTCATTACCAAATCCTGAGAAGCGAAAGGCGGTGGAACGGATCGTGGAAAGGCTGGAAACGCGGCAACTCGGCCAGGCGGAGAAGCCAACGCCTTGGTATGCGGGCCGTATGGTGCGCATTGCCGCCATGCTGGTGCTGCTCGCCGGAACCGGCTGGCTGTTCTGGATGCGAAATCAGTCCCATGCGATTGATTACGAGCAACTGGTGGCCGCGGCCGGAATGGAAATGCGCGAAACGACCAACACCACTTCCCGGCCGCTGACGATCACCCTCGAAGACGGCAGCCGCATCATCCTCGATCCGGGTAGTAAAGTCGGTTACCCCATTCATTTCAAGGAGGTTAAGCGCGAAGTTTTCCTTTCCGGGAAAGCGTTTTTTGATATAGCCAAAGATCCTTCCAAACCGTTTTTCGTGTATGCCAATGAGTTGGTAACCAAAGTATTGGGTACCAGCTTCACCGTTCGCTCATTTGCCAATGAGCAGGAGGTTTCCGTTGCCGTGAAAACGGGGAAAGTGGCCGTATTTTCTCGAGAAGAGCCGGAAGCGATCGAGAAGCAGGCCTCCCGAGAACTCACGGGCGTTGTGATCGAGCCTAACCAACAGGTGGTTTTCGTGCGAAAATCCGTGAAAATCACGAAGGGCATCGTGCCGCTGCCCGAAGTAGTGATGGAAGGCAACGTGGCGCCGCATTTCGAATTTGACGAAACGGCCGTTTCCGATGTGTTCGCGGCATTGCAAAGCGCGTATGGCATCGACATTATTTACGATAAAAACCTGATGGACGAATGCCCGATCACGGCCACACTCACCGAAATGTCACTTTACGAACAGCTCGACCTGGTGTGCAAGGCCGTGGGAGCGAGCTACAAAAGCATCGACGGCCGCATTGTGGTGGAAGGCAAAGGTTGTAAGAATTTATAAACAAAAAGCCGGCCCATGCGCCAACATGGCCGGCTCGATATCCTCAAAGGTTAGCAGACCGTCACATCTCATGCAAATGGGATGAGGAGGAAAGATTTTGCCAAGTTTCAATTAACAAAACCGTTCAAATGTATGAAAATACCGGTACAGTTCCATCGTAAATGGTTAGTTCTTATGCGGATAAGCGTCGCGCAATTGGTAATGTCGGTTTGGCTGGTCGGGAATGCGTTCGCGGCTGACGTGCGTGCGCAGGAACTGCTCAACAAGCGTATCAGCCTGCAAGCGCAGGACCTGGAAGTAAAGAAAGTCCTGCATCAGATCGAGAAGCAGGCCGGCGTGCGGTTTATTTTCAGTTCCAAAATGATCCAGTCGGGCCGGAAAGTGACCATCCAGCAGTCAAACCAGGAGCTTTCGAAGATTCTGGAAGAGTTTCTCGTGCCGCTGGGGCTTACCTATGAGGTTTCGGGAAAAAACATCGTGATCCGCCCGTCGGAAACGCCGAAATGGACCTCGGGAGAACCGGAGGCTTCCATGAAAGCGGGTTTGCAGGTAGCAAACGAGATTACTATCAAAGGTCGTGTGACCGATTCAGAAAGTAAGGAGCCTTTGCCGGGCGTGAATATTCTTGTAAAGGGTACACAAACGGGCACGTCCACGGACGCCGGTGGTAACTACTCGCTAGCTGTTGAAAATGCCAATACCGTGCTGATTTACAGCTTCGTAGGTTATGAGCCGCAGGAAGTGCAGGTGGGCGCCAGAACGGAGATTAATATTTCACTCAAAACGGACCAGAAATCGCTCGAAGAAGTGCTCGTGGTAGGTTACGGAACTGTCAAGAAAAGCGACGTGACCGGCTCGGTGGCCTCCGTTAAATCGCAGGAACTAACCGCCTATCCGGCGTTAGGCACCGTGCAGGCATTGCAGGGCCGCGCCGCCGGCGTGCAGATCCAGGCCAACAATGGCGAGCCCGGTTCGTCATTCAAGGTTCGTATCCGCGGGGGAACATCCATCAATGCAAGCAGCGACCCGATATACGTGGTCGATGGCTTCGTGGGCGGTACATTGCCGCCGCCGGAGGATATCGAGTCCATTGAAATTCTTAAAGATGCTTCGGCCACAGCCATTTACGGTTCACGCGGCGCCAACGGCGTGATCATGGTAACCACGAAAAAAGGGACATCGGGCAAGCCAAGAATCGATTTTAATACCTCGTTTTCCAGTCAGAAGGAGATCAACCGGCTCGATCTGCTGAATGCCTCGCAGTTCCTCGATTATGTTCAGGAAATCAGACCGAACATCGTGTCGCAAGGCGCGGATACCGACTGGCAGGAAGAAGTTTTCCGCCGCGGGGGCATTCAAAACCACCAGCTGTCGGTAGCAGGCGGCAGCGAGGCGGTGAAATACTACGTTTCTGGCGCCTATTACGACCAAAAGGGCGTGATCCTGAACTCGGGATACAAGCGTTATTCGATTACGAGCAATATCGATATCAATGCTACGAAGCGCCTCAAACTGGGCCTTAACCTTTTCGCACAGCGCGTGTCGCGCGAGCAGTCACGTACGCAGGAAGGCTCCGGCGGGCTCACGCCCGGAGTGATGTCGGCCGCATTGAAATTCGAGCCCGACCAGCCGATCCGCGACGCTAACGGCCGCTTTACGGTGGCTCGCCTGAGTGACCCGATCGATAACCCGTACGCCATCGCCACCCAGCTTCAGAACGAAACACTGGCCGACCGTATCCAGGGTAACCTTTATGCCGAATACAGCATTCTGAAAGACCTGAAATTCAGGATTACGCTCGGTGCCACCACCAACAGCAGCCGCAGGGGCGCATTCACGCCCACCACGCTGAACGACGGCCGTAATGTGGGCGGAGCGGCCACCGTGGATGGCAATAAGAGCACATTGCTGTTGAATGAAAATTACCTGACCTACAATAAAAAGATAGGTGCATTACACGATTTCTCGGCGATGGCGGGCTATTCGTACCAGAAATC
This sequence comes from Dyadobacter fermentans DSM 18053, assembly GCF_000023125.1. Lineage (NCBI taxonomy): Bacteria > Pseudomonadati > Bacteroidota > Cytophagia > Cytophagales > Spirosomataceae > Dyadobacter > Dyadobacter fermentans. Next base: position 2,582,090 of record NC_013037.1, on the reverse strand, counting down.
GTCCAGCGAAAACTGGGGCGGCTCGGGGCAATCGTTCATTACCGATGCGGTTTCGTTCTGGAACCTGGGCGGGTCGTCCGTTTGGCAAAGTCCTACTTCGGGTCTGACCGAATGGGTTTTGGCTTCCTATTATGCACGTCTGACGTATTCCCTGGCCGACAAATACCTTTTCACGGCCAACATCCGCCAGGACGGTTCATCGAATTTCAGCAAAAACCACAAATGGGCCACGTTCCCTTCCGGCGCATTTGCCTGGAAAATGTCGAGCGAGCCGTTCATGCAAAACCTGTCGGCGATCAGCCAGTGGAAATGGCGCGTCAGCTATGGTTTAACGGGTAACCAAGCCATTGAGCCTTACCAAACCATGGCCCGCTTCTCGAACGTGTATGCGATCATAAACGGAACGCCCGTGAACGCCGTGCGCCCGACCACCGTCGCCAACGACGACCTTACCTGGGAAACAACCCACCAGTTCGATGTGGGTGCGGATGTGAGCCTTTTCAATAACCGCATCAACCTCGTGGCCGACTACTACCGCCGCGTAACCAAAGACCTGCTGTTCAGCGTGCAATTGCCTCAGTATTCGGGTTATACCAACCAATTACAGAATATCGGGGAAGTGGAAAACAAAGGTTTTGAATTTACATTGAACACCCGAAACCTGGTAGGCGCATTCAAATGGAATACTGACATCAATTTCTCACTGAACCGCAACAAAATCCTGAAACTGCCCGCAGGTACGGACATCCTGTACGGCTCCGCGCCGGGGCACATGGTGGGTATGGGACAAACCCAGGTGCTGCGCGAAGGACATTCTGTGGGAAGCTTTTATGGCTGGATTTATGACGGCGTGTACCAGCAGGGCGATAGTTTCGTCCCCGGCGGCGGTTTTGAAGTAGTGGCCGGAGGCGAAAAATTCAGGGATATCAATGGGAAGAAAGATGCCAACGGACAGCTCACCGGCGAACCCGACGGCATGCTCAACAGCGACGACCGCACGATCATCGGCAATCCGCACCCGAAATTTACCTGGGGCATGAACAACGATTTCAGCTGGAAAGGCTTTGACCTGAACATATTCTTCCAGGCTTCGAAAGGGAACGACGTGCTGAGCTACACGCTCATGGAACTGAACCTGCTTTCGGGGATCAACAATGCTACCACCGAGGCGCTGAACCGCTGGACGCCCACCAATACCAACACCAACGTGCCCAAAGCCGCCACAGGCCGCACGCGCCGCGTTTCCACGCGCTGGGTGATGGATGGAAGCTTTATCCGGATGAAAAACCTTGCCGTGGGTTACAATCTTCCGAAACCGGTACTGGAAAAACTCAGGATCAGCAAGCTGCGCATTTACGCCAGTGCCCAGAACATCCTGACTTTCACCGACTACAAAGGCTACGACCCGGAGGTGAACTACACATCGGAGAACAACACCGACAGCAACCGTAACCTCGGTCTCGATTACGGAAGCTACCCCAACGCAAAGTCGTACACCATCGGATTGAACCTCGGTTTTTAAGCATTAAACGGACATGATAATGAAGCATTTATTTAATAAACCAATATTCCTTACGGTGGCGCTTTCCACGCTGCTGGGCTGCGCCGACCTGGATGAAAAGCCGGTGGGGCTACTCGCACCGGAAGCGCTGTTCAGGACATCGAGAGACGTGGAAACGGCCATTATGGGTGCATATGGATGGATCGCCACCGAACGGCTCTATGGCCGCCAGTTCGTATCCGCATTGATGCTGCGAAGCGATATGGAGGACATCGGCGACCGTGGAACGCCCGCCGAGCGCCAGCAGGTGAACGATTTCAATATGGACGATAACAACAACATGGTCAACCAGTTCTGGCCGGTTTGGTACCAGGTTGTGAGCGCTACGAATGCGGCCATTTTTGGTGCGCAGCAACTGGGCCTGCCCGAGGCGACCGGCAACCCGCTCATTGCCGAGGCGCGTTTCATCCGTGGGTTCGCCTATTTCAACCTCGTGCAGGTGTTCGGCGACATTCCGTACATCGACTATTTTATCAGCAATCCCGAATCCGTCAAATCCATTTCCAAAACGCCGGCGGCCACCGTGTACGCCAGCATCATTGCCGACCTGGAATTTGCCAAGCAATGGCTGCCCGACAAGCAGTCGGCGGAGGTCCGGAGCCGCGCCAGCAAGGGAACGGCCGCGTCCTACCTCGCCTCGGTGTACCTCACGATGGGCCAGTATCAAAAGGCCTATGCCGAAGCCAAATGGGTGATTGATAACAAAGACAAATTCGGCTACGGGCTGGAAGCGGATTTTCAGACGCTTTTCAGGGCGCCGCAAGTGCCGAATATGAAGGAACACATCTTCGCTATCGACTTTCTGGGCCTGAAATCGGGTGAAGGCGGTGCCAACGACGATATTATGGCACCCATGACGGGCGTTCGCGGAGGCGATGCGCCGCGCAGCGGATGGAGCGTGATCGTGCCTTCGCTCAAAGTGTACAGCACCTGGGACAATCGCGATTACCGCAAAGAAGTGAGTTTTGAGGACTCGCTGCTGATCGGCGGCAAGCTGGTTCCCTACACCGAGTTCCCGAACACAAAACGCCCGCATATCGCCAAATACGCCCGTTTTGCAGGTAATTCCAATTCCGAAGGCCGCTATTCCGACCATAATTACGCTGCAATGCGCTATGCCGAAATCCTCCTGATCGCTGCCGAGGCTTCCGTGGAAGTGAACGGCCCGAATGCGGAGGCGCTGGGGTATATCAACCAGGTGCGGGCGAGGGCCAGAAACTGGGCCGGCAGACCGACGACGTTCCCGGAAGACGTGAAAGCAGGCCTCGCCAAAGACGCGATGATCGACCTGATCCTCGACGAACGCCGCCTTGAACTCGCATTCGAATACAAACGCTGGTTCGATATCAAACGGCGGAACCTGGGCGAAAAGGTTTTCAAAGGTCCCAATTCGCTGGAACCGCACGAGAATTTCGATGCCAACCGGGATTACCTGATGCCGATTCCGCGCGTGGAGTTGCAGGTAAACCCCAGCCTGGCCCCTCAGAACCCGGGCTATTGATTTCCCCTGATCCGATCGCTATCGTGCTGTGACAGGACGAATATCCGTTCTGTCACGCGGTCGGCGATGACATTGTCGGCGAGCAGCAGGCGAACTGTTATTTGCGGCTGATGAAGCCAGCCCGGGCAGCCCTGCCCCCGATTATCGAGCGGTTCGCTGAAATCGTACGACGGAAGCCGGAATCCGAACACGAGGAACGGACCCTCCGCGGTCCATTCAATGCGGCAGGCGACCGGCGCGTCGGAAGCCAGCAGGTCATCGGGGTAATGGGTATTTTTGAGTATGATATCCAGTGAATTAGCGCCGGCAATGACGCGTATGTTGGCAGTTGGTTCAGGTAGGATCATTATTTCAGTTTTTAATTAATCAGTAACAAAACCCGCTCTGGATTGATTCAGGGCGGGTTTTATGTCTCCGGGCCAAAGTGGAGATGTTATTTTGTATTTTTAATTGATTTATTTAAATAAAATGAATAATTGCTACACGGAATGAAATCCTATTCTTGTAGTTTTAAGCAAGATCTCCGCGTTAATCTGACTCATTCCCTAACACATGACAACAATCCCTACCGAACCGATCGGCAGCATTCCGCGGCCGGCTTATCTGCTGCAAGCGATGCGGGCATATACCAAAGACGAAATTTCGTCCGCGGACCTCGCAAGGCTGTATTCCCAAGCCACCCGCGAAACGATCATTTCCCTCGAACGGACCGGCTCGCCGGTTATTTCGGACGGCGAACAAACCAAGCCGAGTTTCGCGACGTATCCCATTCATGGTGCATTAAACCTCGGCGCCGGTGGGGTGGTGATCCCGTTTGAGGACGGGCACACGAGGCAACTTCCGGTGCTTACATCCGGACCGTTCCGCTACCGCAATTTCGCTGTGGACTACCTGCGGGAAGCGCGCAGGCACACGGCATTGCCCGTGAAACAGGCGGTAATCTCGGCATCGGCCATGAGCCTGCTGTACCCGGCTGCCGGAATCGACGGCTATCCGCAAGCCCAGTTCACCGCCGATCTGCTCGATCAGGCGGAGTCGGATATCCGCAGATGCCTTCATGAGCACGCCTACAATGTCCAGATCGACTTCACGGAAGCGCGGCTGGCGCTGAAACTTGACCCGGGGAGGGGGCTTCTGCAACAATTTATCGCGCTCAATAATCAGCTGCTCGGCCGGTTCACCGCCGCGGAAAGGGGCCGGATCGGCATTCATACCTGTCCCGGCGGCGACCACGATTCCACCCACAGCGCGGACGTGCCCTATACCGAGCTCCTGCCATTATTTTTTCAGCTGAATGCGGGGAATTTTTACCTGGAATATGCCGGGGAGAAAGACAAGGTATCCGTTTTGGAATCCATAAAAGCGCATATCCGGCCCGGGCAGCGCGTGTTCCTGGGCGTCACCGACGTGCTCGCCCCCCGGATCGAGACGCCGGAGGAAATCCGCGACCTGCTGCTGCAAGCAGCCGAATACATTCCGCTCAACCAGCTCGGCTCGACCGACGACTGCGGCTTTTCGCCCTTTGCGGACGATGTTTCAACCGCACGCGAGATCGCATTCGAGAAAATCCGCGCCCGCGTGGAAGGTACAAGGTTGGCGGAAGCGGCATTGTAGGATACCGCGTAATGCCAACCAGCAGGGTACATTGATTTTTGTACCTTTGGTCCAATATGATCGAACCGTTTGGATTATCCATTGAAACCCCTGACAACAACCGACATTTATGAAAACACATTTCCCTGCATGGCTTTTGGCCGCATTCATTTTTACATCCTGCGGCAATCCGGAAGCCGGGCAGCAAGGCCATGAAAACAAGCCCAGCGAGCTCGAAGGCACCTGGAAACTCCTCAGCGGCACATTAATCGAGAAGGGCGACACCACTGTGACCGACTACACGAAAAATGTTTCGTTCATTAAAATCATCAACGACAGCCATTTCGCCTTTTTGCAGCACGATCTCAGCAAAGGGAAAGATTCCACGGCAAGCTTTTCCGCAGGCGGAGGGGCCTATACGCTGCAAGACAGCGCCTACACCGAGAAACTGGAATACTGCACGGCGCGCGACTGGGAGGGGAACGAATTTCATTTCACCATTTCCATTCAAAACGATACGCTTGTGCAGCGGGGCGTGGAGAAGGTGGAGGCAGCCGGTGTGGAACGATTGAATATCGAAAAGTACGTAAGGGTAAAATAAGGACCCAAAAAAGCCGGAGACAGCTATTCTGCTCCGGCTTTTTGCTTGTAACTGAATGCCTTATTTGGCAGGTTCTTTCACCGCCGTAATCGGGAATTCGCCATCCTGTGACACAATGGTGCCCGAAAGTTTGTCGCCATCCTGCGTCATGGTTACCGTGAGGATGCCGCCCTGGAAATCGAGTTTGAAGGTGACTTTGCCCTGGTCTACCGTCAGTTCCTTCATTTCCATGCGTTCCTGCTGGCCCAGGTAGCCGGTGGTTTTGTTGTCTTTCTCCTCGAACGTCATGACGCCGGTTTCGTACTCGGGCGGTACATTGGAAACGGTGTATTTCCACGTTCCGATCAGGTCGTTGGCGGTTTTGAGGTCTTTTGCGGCTACCGCGAAGATGGTAAGCGCCAGAATCATGGTCAGTAAGTACTTTACTTTCATTGTGTTAAATGGTTTTTGCTTGGAAGATTGGTTATTGCATGGCAATGCTTCCAAATTTAGAAAAAAGCACTTACGTTGCGATCCCGGCAATGTTATATTTTTAGTCACTAAATTACCATCGGTGTGCACGGCTGACCAGCGGCGCGGAGCAGACGAACTTTCGGCGGAAAAGGAGCGCGATATTTACGCGCGGATGCCTTTCACAAGTTGCTGCACGGTGGCCAGCACGCGGTCCATATTGGCATAATCGTTCGTGACCTTCGAAATCATTACTCCGCCTTCGATGAGGGCAATGATGGACACGGCCATTCCCTCGGCATCGGTCCCGTCACGAAACTCACCTGCCGCGATCCCTCGCTGGATGATGTCGACCAGGTTCTTTTTCCAGCTGAAAAGCGCTTTGGCGGCGCTAAGCTGCAAAGGGACATTGGTATCGTCGGCCTCCACGGCCGTGTTGAGGATCGGGCATCCGCCGCGGTTGCCCACGCTGGCGATGACGTCCTTGTAAACGCTGCCGTAGACCATCATTTTGTCAAAATATGTCTCCGCTTTTTCAAGCTGAGCCTGCACGGTGTTGAAAACCAGCGAACGGTTGTATTCGAATACTGCCAGCGCTACTTCTTCCTTATTCTCGAAATTTCCGTAAATGCTGCCTTTAGTAAGCCCCGTCGCCTCGGTAATGTCCGACATGGACGTGCCCGCATAGCCCTTCCGGTTGAAAATCTCTGCGGTTTTTTCAATAATAAAATTTCGGGTGCGCTCTGCTTTTGATGTTCCAATGTTCATAGAACAAATATACCAATTGGTATTTATGAATGCAAGTCATTAGCGTCCCATTTGGCTTGCCAACACCCTGCCTTTCAGTTCCCCGAACCCAACCCGCACATGGCCGTTTTGGCCAAATCCTCGCATAATCACCTCGTCGCCGTCTTCGAGGAAGCGCCTTGTGACGTTTTCGCCGAGCTGCACGGCTTCAGTGCCGTTCAGGGTGGCTTCGAGCAGGCAACCTTTCTCGCCACGTTCCCAGCCGCTGATTGTCCCTGTGGCGATGAGATCGCCGGTTTGCAGGTTGCAGCCGGTTACCGTGTGGTGGGCAATTTGCTGTGCGGCCGTCCAGTAAAGGTGCCGGGCGTTTGTCCGGCATACGGTATGCTCTGCGCCATTGCCGCACCTGATGCCCACGGACAGCGACAAGTCAAAATTCTCGCGCGGTTCGCAGGCAAGGTAGGGGAGTGGCGCGGGCTCCTGCGGGGGAGCGGGCGTGCGGAACGGCGCGAGGGCATCCAGGGTCACAATCCACGGAGAAACCCCGGACGCGAAGTTTTTGCTCGTGAATGGCCCCAATGGCTGGTACTCCCACCTTTGGATGTCTCGTGCCGACCAGTCGTTAAAAAGCATGGCGCCAAAAATGTACGTTTCAGCATCAGCAACCGCTAGGGGCTGCCCGATAACCGAATCTTTGCCGATCACAAATGCCAGTTCCAGCTCGAAATCCAGCGCATTCGTCGGTGCGAATGCAGGTATGCCATTTTCCTGGATAATTTGTCCCGCCGGCCGGCGCACCGGTGTGCCCGAAACGACGATCGACGACGCGCGCCCGTGGTAAGCGACAGGCATGTGCCGCCAGTTGGGAAATAGCGGGTTATCAGGCCGGAAAATCTGACCGACGCTCAAGGCATGTTCTTCACTCGAATAAAAATCGGTGTAGTTCCCGACTTTCAGCGGCATGTGCATTTGAATGCCTTTCTGAGCGATCAGCAGGTTTGCGGCGTACTGGTTGAGCACGGAATCCGGGTCGGAAAGGGCGAATTGGATCGTATGGCGCACATATTCGGAAAAATTCCGGCCTAATGCGATGAGGTCGTTCAGCACCGGCTTTCGGAATGCACTCCCGGCTTCGGGATATTGCGGGAACATATTCAGCGCGTAGGCTGCCGACAGGTCAATCACCCATTCGCCGATCGCCACACCCGCCCGCGCCGGGCGCTCATCGCTGAATATCCCGAAAGGCAGGTTATGAATCGAAAAATCGGAATCCGGGGCAACCGGCAGCCAGGAGTTCTGCATATCATTTAATGGTTAATACCGGTGGAAAGATGCGCTTCCAGCAGCGGTTCAATGCCGGTAACCGACTCGTAAAGCTGCTCGTAGGAGCTGATCACGAAATAATGGTCCTGGAAGCGATCGATATGGTAGGGCGTGTCGAGCACCAATGCGAGGTCGAAGTCGATCTTGGGAACATCGTCGCACAGGCAATACCGGCTTTCACCAGAAGAAGAAATAATGCCTCCGCCGTAGATTTTCAGTGCACCTTTTTCACGGATCAGCCCGAATTCGACGGTGTACCAATAGAGCCGCGAAATGCGTTGCAGGATTTCCTCCTGGTCGATATGCTTCAATGCCACTTCGCTTAAATGCGCCATGAAGGCACAGAATGCCTCGTTACTCAGCAGCGGCACGTGTCCGAAGGTGTCGTGGAACATGTCGGGCTCTTCCAGGTAGTCGATCTGTTCGGGTTTGCGAAGCCAGCTCGATGCGGGGAACTGGCAGTTGTACAAATGCGTGTAAAATTCGCGGTGAGGGATCAGTCCCGGCACCACGTACACTTCCCAGCCGGTCAATGCACGAAGCGCAGGATTGGTTTCGCGTTCAAAATGCGGGATATGGTCGGGTACAAAGCCTACTTTCGCAATACCGTCCAGGTAAGCCTGGCTGGCAATGCGCGGCAGCTGCTGCATTTGCCGTTCGAAGAGTTGCTGCCACATCCGGTGGTCGGCGTCGGTGTAGCGTTCATAATCCTGGTTCATGGTGGGTTTGCGTTAAAGTGTGCCGCGCGCCATCTGCTCGCGCTCGATCGCCTCGAACAATGCTTTGAAATTCCCTTTCCCAAACGATTGCGCACCTTTTCTTTGAATGATCTCAAAAAACAAAGTAGGGCGGGGCATGACCGGCCGGGTAAATATCTGCAAGAGGTAACCCTCGTCGTCGCGGTCGACCAGAATGCCGAGTTCGCGGAGGCTTTCCATGTCTTCATCGATATGCCCGACGCGGCTGAGGAGGTCGTCGTAATAGGCCGCAGGGACGCGCAGAAACTCCACGCCGCGGTCGCGCAGCGCACGCACGGTGTCGACAATGTGGTCGGTAGCCACGGCAATATGCTGCACGCCCGGGCCGCCGTAAAAATCGAGGTATTCTTCCACCTGCGATTTCTTCTTACCCTCCGCCGGTTCGTTGATCGGAAACTTGATCCGCCCGTTGCCATTGCTCATCACTTTGCTCATGAGCGCCGAATATTCCGTCGAAATGTCCTTGTCATCGAAAGAAACCATCATTTTAAAACCCATCACTTCCTCGTAAAACTTCACCCAGCGGTTCATTTCGTTCCAGCCCACATTCCCTACCATGTGATCGATATACCGCAACCCGACCGGCCCGGGCGAGTGCTCCGGCTGCCAGGCGACAAATCCGGGAAGGAAAACGCCATCATAATGCGTCCGCTCCACAAAAACATGCACCGTGTCACCATAAGTGCATATTCCGGCCCGCACCGTCCGGCCGTGTGCGTCCTGCTCGGTAACCGGTTCAAAAAAGGGCTCGGCCCCGCGGCTGACGGTCTCGCGAAACGCACTTTCGGCATCGTCCACCCACAATGCAATGGCCTTTACACCATCGCCATGGCGGTCGATATGCGCGCCAATGGCCGTGCCGCCGTGCAGCGGAGAGGTGAAAACGAGCCGGATCTTGTCCTGCACCACCACGTACGATTCGCGGTCGGTGAGCCCGGTTTCAAGCCCGGCCATCGCCAGCGGCTGAAACCCGAATGCATTCCGGAAATAATGCGCCGATTGCAGCGCATTCCCGACATAAAGTTCCACATAATCCGTCCCGTTAATAGGCAGGAAGTCGGTCGTGTGGCGGGGGGCGGGGGCGGTTTGGGGGAGCATGGGTGAATGGGTGAATGAGTGAATGAGTGAATGGGTGAATGATCCGCCGTGGAACGAGGAATGATTGAATGATTGAATGTGTGAATGAGTGAATGAGTGAATGATTGAATAAAAATTTCATGACCAGATCAAACAAAAAATTATTCAATCATTCAATCATTCAATCATTCAAAATTTAAGATTCACTCATTCACTCATTCAAAGTTCACTCATTCAAAGTTCACTCATTCCCCCCAACTCATAAAGTACCGCCCGTCGTCAATCGCCATTGCCTGTTCGGTGAGCATGAGTGGGCGGAAAGTGTCGACCATGACGGCGAGTTCTTGGGTCTCTTTTTTGCCGATGCTCCGTTCGTAGGCGCCTGGGTGCGGACCGTGCGGGATGCCGCCCGGGTGGAGCGTAATGTGCCCCTGCGCGATGTCGTTGCGGCTCATGAAGTCGCCGTCGACGTAGTACAGGACCTCGTCGGAGTCGATATTGCTGTGGTTGTAGGGTGCAGGAATGGCCAGCGGGTGGTAATCGTAAAGCCGCGGGCAAAACGAGCATACTACAAATGCGTCGGTCTGGAACGTCTGGTGCACGGGCGGCGGCTGGTGAATGCGGCCGGTAATCGGTTCGAAATTATGGATCGAAAACGCCCACGGATAATTGTATCCGTCCCAGCCGATGACATCAAACGGGTGCGTTTCGTAGGTGACCGGGTGAAAATGGCTCTGTTTCTTGATTTTAACGACAAAATCCCCGTGCTCGTCGTGTGTTTCGAGGTCTCGGGGCAGCACATAATCACGCTCGCAATACGGCGAATGCTCGGTGAGCTGACCGAAATGGTTGCGGTAGCGTTTGGGCGTGTAAATGGGCGAATGTGATTCGAGGTAAAGCAGGCGGTTATCAGGCCCATCGAAGTCGATCTGGTAAATTGTACCCCTGGGAATCAGTACATAATCTCCATATGTGAATGGCACCTGCCCGAACGGCGTGCGCAGCCTGCCCGAGCCGCGGTGTACGAACAGGAGCTCGTCGGCGTCGGCATTTTTGTAAAAATAATCCATCGGAGCACCGCTGGGGGCGGCCAGGCCGAGAATAAGATCGCGGTTCATGAGTAACGGCGTTCGGCTGTCGAGATAATCCGCCGCCGGTTTCATGTCGAAGCCGATCAGCTTTCGCATCATCATATTGTTGGTCACAGCCACGCGCGGGGAAATGTCAATGGGCTCGCCAAGCGATTTCACCTGCGTGGGCCGCCAGGTGTGATAGAGGAGGGAAGACATGCCTTCGAAACCGATCGTTCCAAAGAGTTCTTCATAGTAAAGCCCGCCGTCCGGTTTTCGGAACTGCGTGTGGCGCTTGGGCGGGATGGTTCCTAGTTTTTGATAGATCGGCATGTGCTTCGCAATGTAAGTTTGCCAATAGTTGTCTATGCAATTATAAGAAAAGCAATTCAATATTTCAATAAATATTTGTATTATTTTAGAGAAAAAAATAGCTCCATTTAATAAGTTCTACATGCGAATCTTATTTGTTCTCTAAATATTTAGGAATAACTTTGGATGTATTTCAATTCTACATGTGTCCCCAGGACTGAGTACATCTCCCATCCTAGCTGAAAAAGGCATTTGCCGCCTCTGTTGTTGATCTGAACACAGCATTTTCCAATCAATTCAAACCATTTTAGCCATGAGGAAACATTACCTCCATTTGCCAGGGAAGGGCATTCTGATGCTTTTGCTGGGATTGATGCTATCGGTGCAGGGAGTTGCGCAGGTTAGCCAGTTCATTCACGTCGATCAGTTCGGATATGCGCCCGCCGCCGAAAAGGTGGCTGTGCTCAGCAATCCGGTTGTGGGTTACAATGCAGCATTGAGCTACACGCCGCCTGCGACAATGGAAGTGCGGAACAGCGTCACCAATGCGGTGGTGTTCACCGGCCCGGTTACCGTTTGGAATAATGGTAACACACAGGCCACATCCGGCGACCAGGGTTGGTGGTTCGATTTCTCGGCGCTGAACGCCGTGGGAAGCTATTATGTATTTGATCCGGCGAACAACCAGCGCTCGGCCGTTTTTGAAGTGACGTCCAATCCCTACGGCAATGTGATGCTGGCGGCCGTTAAAATGTTTTATTACAACCGCTGCAACCTACCGAAAGTGGCCCCTTATGCCCAAAGCAAATGGACGGACGGCAACAATTTCATGAATGCATTGCAGGACCAGCAGTGCCGCTACGTGTACGACCAAAGCAATGCCACGCTGGAAAAGAACCTCACCGGCGGCTGGTTCGATGCGGGAGATTATAATAAGTATGTGGCGTTTACGCACAGCCCGCTGCACGACCTGCTCTATGCCTACGAGGAAAACCCTTCGGTTTTTACAGATAATTTCAACATTCCCGAAAGCAGCAACGGCATTCCCGACTTGCTCGACGAGGTGAAATGGGAGCTCGACTGGCTTTTCAAAATGACTAATGCCGACGGCAGCACGCACAACAAAATGGGCAGCCGGAATTACAGCGAAAACATCTCTTCACCGCCCAGCGCGAATGTGGAAGGGCGTTACTATGGCCCTACCTGCACTTCGGCATCGGCCACGATTGCCTCGGTTTTCTCGCACGCGGCGCTCGTGTACGCGGGTATTCCCGCGCTCGCATCGTACGCGGGAGCGCTGGAAGCCAAAGCGGTGAGCTGCTTTAATTACGTGCAGCCGTTTTTCAATGCCAATACATTACAAACCAACTGCGACGACGGCAGCATCGTGTCCGGCGATGCGGATGTGGCCGTGGGGCCGCAGCGAAACATGATGGTGATCGCCGCGATTTACCTTTTTGAGCGGACGGGCAATGCGGTTTACAATCAGTTTGTAGTCGATCATTATGCCGGAACCGACGTCATGAGCTCGGGATATTGGGGCGTGGATGCCACCGAATTGCAGGATGCATTGCTGCGCTACGCCCAGCTCCCCGGCGCCAACCCCACGGTCGCCGCGGCCATTCGGAACTCGGCCGGTACGGCGGTGAACGGCAACTGGAACGATTTCTTCGGCTGGACGACGGCCGATCTGTACCGCGCATTCATGCCCGACTGGTCGTATCACTGGGGCAGCAATATGCCCAAGGCCGACTATGCCAATGTGAACCGCACGATGCTCAAAGCCGGACTGGGCAATGCGGCCAGCCTGCGCCGGAAGGCCACCGAGCAAGTCCATTATTTTCATGGTGTGAACCCGCAGGGGCTCGTTTATTTGTCCAACATGTACGGCGTGGGCGGCGAGCGCTGCGCGAACGAGATTTACCACGCGTGGTTCAACGACGGCACCATTTACGACAATGCGCTCACGTCGCCGAACGGCCCGGCGCCGGGATACGTCGTCGGCGGGCCCAATGCCGACTATACGATCAGTAGCCAGTCGCCGCCGTTCGGGCAACCGCGCCAGAAAAGCTACCTCGATTTCAACACCGGCTGGCCGACCAACAGCTGGGAAATCACCGAGCCGGCGATTTACTACCAGGCCGCCTACATCCGCCTGCTGGCGCATTCGACATTGCCTATCGAAGACCCGCTGCCGGTTGAACTGGCCGATTTCTATTTAAAAGAACTCAGCAACGGCCAGGCGCAGCTTTTCTGGAAAACCGCTTCCGAAGTCGATAATGAACGTTTCGAAATCGAGCGCTCGACCGACGGCACCGATTTCCGCCTGATCGGGGAGGTGAAAGGGAATCTCACTTCCCAGCATGCACATCATTACACTTTCACGGATACCGAAGCGCCGGGTATCACTTCCTATTATCGTTTAAAACAAATCGACGTGGATGGGCAGTTTGAGTATTCCAAAATCATCGCGCTGTACCGCAACGGCGACGTCGCCTTTCGCATCGCGCCCAATCCACTGACCGATTACCTCGATCTTCAAATGCCTCCGCAAACCGGTCGTACCACGGTGAAAATTATCAATATGGCCGGCGTGGAAGTGATGCGGCGGGAAATGAATGGGAGCGGTCGTGTGGCTATTCCAGACATTACCAAAGGGATCTACCTGCTCAGTGTGGAGCAGGGGAGCGACAAGCTTTTTACACAAAGGATTTTTAAAAACTGATGAGCTAACGGACAGCCGCGGCTCACTGTCGCGGTATGTCCTTGTTTTTTCGGTAATGCGCCGGCGACAGGCCCATTTGCTGCTTGAAAAGCCTCGAAAAGTAAAATGGATCGTCAATACCGATGGCGGAAGCCACTTCATTGATCCGCCATGTGCTGAAATGCAGCAGCTGGCAGGCCTTCTGGATTCGAAGATAGTTGAAGTATTCGATGGGCGCGTAGCCGGTATCTTTCTTGAATCTCCGGGAAAAAAATGAGACCGATAAATTTACCGAACGGGCAATATTATCCAGCGAAAGGGAATTGGAAAGATTTTCCTGCATGTATAAAATCGCTTTCTCGGTAGGGCTGCCGGCGCCTGCGGAGGGCTTTTGCGCACCGAAATGCTCCGGGGCGATGAACGACGACAGGTAATGCGGCAATGCAAGGTTAGCTTGCAGCAGGTTAGACGCGCTGTAACCTTTCAGTAATGTGCTGGCAATGTGCGTGAAAAGCGCATTTCGCTCGTCGGAAAACCCTACGTGAACGGCTCGGGCGGGTTCGCCGTCGCGGTCCATTACCGCCGCCACGGCCGCATCGGAATGGTCGCCGGCGATGTGCATCCAGTAAATGCTCCACGGGTTTTGGGTGTCGGCGCCATAGGCATGGGGCAGCTCAGTAGGCAGCAGAATGACCTCGCCCGCGCGTACGTGCAGCTGGTTTCCGCCCAGTTCGATCCAGCCCTGTCCATCAGTACAATACAGCAGGATAGCCTGCGAAATGCCGTTAGGGCGCTGGTAATAATGGTGCAATGCTTTGGGATAATAACCCATTCTTGAAATGAACAAATGGCTGATCAGCGGCAATTGCTCGCAGTGGGAAGTCGCTACTTTGGGTATTTCGATGATCAGCTCGCCGTCGAAGCCTCTGCTTTTGCGCATAATGTGTGTTTTTTTGATTGGAATGATAGCGTGTTAAAGGTAAAATAATCCATGTTTTAGACAAAATCGTTCATTCGTTTATTTCTTGGAATAGCTGAATTTTGGAATGTTAAAGTACCATTTCTAATTCCGCTATTATGGCTAAGCAATTATTGACGCACGCACAAATTGAACAGTACAATACCGACGGTTATCTGATCGTCCGCGGCTTTTACGATGCAGAGGAAGTTTCGCGGCTTTACCGCATTGCCATCGACGACGCGGCCATCAGCAAGCACGCGATTAATGTCAACGACAGTACCGGCAAGCGGAGCAAACTTTCCCTGTGGTACAAACCCGGTGACGATGTGTACGGCCTGCTTACCCGCGGCAAAACACTCGTACGGGCCGTAGACCAGCTGCTCGAACGGCAAGCCGGCGATGTTTCGCATTCTGTTTGCCACTATCATTCCAAACTCATGCAGAAAGAGCCGCGGGTAGGCGGCGCGTGGGAATGGCACCAGGATTATGGCTACTGGTATAAAAATGAATTCCTGTATCCCGGGCAGATGATGTCGGTGATGGTCGCAATTACGGACGCGAACGTGGAAAACGGCTGTCTGCAAGTGATCCGAGGTTCGCACAAAATCGGTCGTGTGGAGCATGGTTTTTCGGGAGAGCAGGTGGGCGCCTCGCAGCATCATGTCGATCTCGCTTTGCGTGCGATGGAGCATGTTTTCGTGGAGCTGAATGCCGGTGACGCGCTGTTTTTTCATAGCAATATCCTGCACCGCTCCGAGGCCAATTTGTCCGACCGGCCGCGTTGGTCTTTGATTTCGTGCTACAACCGTTCGACCAATATCGGCTACAACGAATCGTCGTCGGGTTCAGCCAGTATCACGCCGATAGACATCGTGCCGGACGACGCGTTACTTACCCGCGAAGCAGGCGGGCTAGCCGAATCCGAGGCCGATTTTCTGAGCAAGGAAGCTGATGTATCATTGAAATAACACACACACTATGGCGCAAGCAGGCGTTCCGCTTCCGGCATTGGAGTACCCTCCCGTCCCGATCAACAAAAAGTACGTTTACCTGCTCTGCGCCATTGCCGCGCTGGGCGGGATACTGTTTGGTTTCGACCTGGTGATCATTTCCGGGACAGTTGCATTTTTTCAGGCGCATTTCGGGTTGAGCGAACTCGAAACGGGTCTGGCCGTTGGGTGTATCAACCTCGGTGCTGCGGTGGGCGCAGTCATGGGTGGCTGGCTTTGCGATCGGCTGGGCCGTAAAAAGCTACTGATGATCTGTGCGGTACTATTCGCGATGACGGGTGGCGGCACCGGTTGGGCCATGAGTTTTAATATGTTTATCGCGTTTCGCATGCTCAGCGGCGTTGCCGTGGGAGCGGCCGCATTGGTTTGTCCGATCTACCTCGCCGAAATTTCGCCCGCATCTATGCGCGGCACCACCGTTTCGTTTTACCAGCTATCGATTGTCGTCGGTATCTTGCTGGCCTATCTTTCCAACTACCTGTTGCTGAATGTCGAAGACAACTGGCGTTGGATGTTTTCGTCCCAGTCGATCCCTGCATTGCTGTTCTATTTCAGCCTGTTCACCGCCTCTGAAAGCCCGCGCTGGCTCGTGCGGTCGGGGCGTGAATTCGAAGCGCAGATCGTACTGGAACGCATTGGCGGCCTGGACTACTCGCTGGCGGAGCAGGAGCAGATCGAGCAAAGCTTCGCCGATAAGTCCGACACGGGCGTGTCGGAGCTATTTAAAAAGGAAGTCCGGCATATTGTGTTTATCGGGGTCATGATCGCCGTGTTTTCGCAGATAGTCGGCCAGAATTCCATCTTCTCCTATGCGCCGGAGCTTTTCAAAAAGGCGGGAATGGCGCAGGACTCGGCATTTATGCAGTCGATCATCATCGGGATCACCAATTTTGTCTCCACTTTCGTTGCCATTTTCACGATCGACAAGGTAGGGCGGAAGAAGCTGCTTCAATATGGGTCTTTCCTGCTGTTTGCCGACGCCATTGCATTGGCGGCTGCGTTTTACATGCAGTTATCGGGCATTTGGGTGTTGGTCTTCGTGCTGGCATTCATCGGCTTTTATTCGGCTACGCTCGGGCCGGTCACCTGGGTGACGCTGTCGGAGATTTTCCCGAACCGTATCCGCGGAAATGCGATGGCCGTTGCGACGCTGGCACTCTGGATCGCCAATTTTTTCACGACGTCCCTGTTCCCTGTCATGAACCAGTATTTCGGCGTGCCGGTCACCTTTTTGATCCACGCAGGCGTTTGTCTGGGTTACTTCCTCTTCATCCGGAACAAAGTGCCCGAAACAAGGGGCCGGTCATTGGAAGAAATTGAGAAACTATTGGAAAAAAGCTGACCGTTAACTGAATGAATATTCAATTTTTTGCTCCCGAATGGGGCAATACGCTGCCTTTCGATACTTTTTGTGCAAATGTAAAAGCGGCGGGCTACGACGGCGTAGAGATGGCGCTGCCCTTCGAAGCGCCGGAAAAGCAGGCGATTCTTGATACACTGGCAGCACATGGCCTTCAACTGATCGGGCAATACTGGCAGTCGTTGGAGAAAGACATTGACGAGCATGCCGCCAATTACGAAAAATACCTTCGCAACCTGATCGACGCCAGGCCGGTACTTATCAATTGCCAAACGGGGAAGGACTATTTCGATAATGCTCAAAATCAGCGGCTTTTCGCGCTGGCGGCGGCATTGTCCGCCGAATCGGGCATTCCCATTATTCATGAAACGCACCGGGGCAAAAGCCTTTTTGCGGCGCATGTCACTAAGCATTACCTGCAAACCAACCCCAAGCTCCGCATCGCGCTCGACATTTCACATTGGTGCAGCGTTCACGAGTCACTCCTGGCCGACCTGCCCGACGAAGTAGCGCTCGCCATCTCCCGCACCGATCACATCCACAGCCGCGTGGGCCATCCCGAAGGCCCGCAGGTGAACGACCCGCGCGCGCCCGAATGGGCCGACGTACTTGATGCACATCTGGGCTGGTGGGATCGCGTGGTAGCTGCGCACGAGCAAAGGGGAACGACACTCACCATCACCACCGAGTTCGGCCCTGCACCCTACATGCCATCCATGCCGTACACGCAGATGCCGCTGGTGAGCCAGTGGGATGTGAATGTGCACATGAAGAACCTTTTGCAGCAGCGATACCGCAATAATTAGAGGCCTGCTCTAATTATTTTTTAATATTTTAATTGAATTTTATTTAACCGTTAAATAAAATTTTTGTCATTAAAATACTGACAGTGAGTTGGTTTTAGCTACATAGGAACTAATTTGTAGTACCTTTTGGAATTAGTAGGGGGCGTTTCTGTGTTTTACGCTTTCCGGGATTGTGTGCCGGGTAATGAGTTAATTCATAAATTTGCTTTGTAGTAACCCCCGATCGATCTAATAACTATGAGCATCCTTTATGTTGACCATGAAATTAATAATCTGAATTCCTTCAAAGCGACCTTCCGCAGGGATGCCAAGATTTACCTGGCCAAGTCAACCGAAGAAGGTTTGAAGATCCTCGACGAGCATAAAATCGACGTCATTTTCGCCGATCATCAGATGCCCGAAATGACAGGGCTGGAATTCCTCAAACACGCTTCGAACCAATATCCTTCCAGTATGCGCGTGCTGCTTACCGGCAATGCATATACCGAAGAGTTTCGCTGGGCAGCCGGCAAAGGATATTTCCATAGCTATGTGAACAAGCCCTGGGACGAGCAGCAGCTTCGGACGCTGATGGTTTCGCGTCTGTACTAGGTACTGATTATCACACCCGCAAAGCGCCGGGAGCCACAGAGCTTCCGGCGCTTTTTTCTTTGGGGTAAATGCCGGTTTTAAAAAAATTGCCACACCAATATTTGCTGCGAATATATTGACTACATTGGAGTTTGAATATGCTGTCAAAACTTCATCCGGCGCCGCAAGGCTAAACCTTAATCCATGAAAAGAAGAGATTTTATGCAAATGTCGGGCTTCGGCCTGGGAGCAATGATGCTTGCCGAGGTGCCCGTTTTAGGGTATCCTGTGCAGGAAGAGCGGCTCCTGGAACCCTGGCTCGACGTTTCAGTAAAGAAAAAGCTCGCCGAAACTGCACTGAACGGCGCGCGCGACAAAGGGGCTACGTACACAGACGTCCGTATTGGACGGTATTTGCAGCAATACCTTTTCACGCGCGAAAAACAGGTTCAAAACATTGTCAACGGTGAGTCCTACGGCATCGGCATTCGCGTGATCGCCAATGGGACCTGGGGCTTCTCTGCTACGAGCGACGTCTCGCCCGAAGGCATTGCCCGCTGCGCCGCAACCGCCGTGGCGATTGCCAAGGCCAATTCGAAGTTCCAGAAGGAGCCGGTGGTACTTGCCGCTCAGCAGGGTGTCGGCGATAAAACGTGGAAAACGCCCCTTAGCAAAAATGCATTCGAAATACCCGTGCGGGAGAAGATCGATCTGCTGATGAAGGTGAACGGCGCCGCAATGGACAATGGTGCCAATTTTGTGACCTCCAACCTGTTCTTTATCAACGAACAAAAGTATTTTGCTTCTACCGATGGCTCATTTATCGACCAGGATATCCATCGCATATGGCCGACGTTTACCGTCACGGTGACCGACAAAGCCTCAGGCAAATTCAAAACGCGCGACGCGATCAGCTCGCCGATGGGCATGGGCTACGAATACCTCGACGGCCTGGCTACCGAAAAAATCGCAGGCCCGAACGGATTAGTCGGCTATCGGAATTCGTACGATATGGTCGAAGACGCGATCGTGGCGGCCAAGCAGGCGAAGGAGAAAGTGACGGCCAAATCCGTAGAGCCGGGCAAATATGACCTTGTTCTCGACCCCAATCACCTCGGACTTACCATCCACGAGTCGGTAGGTCACCCCACGGAACTTGATCGCGTGCTGGGCTACGAAGCGAACTATGCCGGAACCAGCTTCGCAACGCTAGACAAATGGAAAACCCGCAACTTCAATTACGGCAGCAAGCTCGTCAACATAGTTGCCGACAAAACCCAGCCAAACACGTTAGGCGCGGTCGGTTATGACGACGAGGGCGTGCCGTGCAAGGAATGGGACATTATCAAGGACGGCATTCTCGTCAACTACCAGGCCATTCGCGATCAGGTGCAAATCCTGGGCGAGAAAGAGTCGCACGGATGCTGCTATGCCGACGACTGGAGTTCAGTACAATTCCAGCGCATGCCCAACATCAGCCTCAAACCGGGCACCGAGAAACGCAGCGTGACGGACATGATCAAAGGCGTCGAAAAAGGCATTTACATCATCGGCCGCGGCTCTTATTCGATTGATCAGCAACGATATAATTTCCAGTTTGGCGGGCAGGTCTTCTACGAAATCAAAAACGGCGAGCTCACCGGCATGCTCGACGACGTGGCCTACCAATCCAACACCCAGGAATTCTGGAACTCGTGCGTGCAGCTGTGCGACAAAGACGATTACCGTACCTTCGGCTCATTCTTCGACGGCAAGGGACAACCCGCACAAATCAGCGCAGTATCCCACGGAAGTTCAACAACGAGGTTTAACGGGGTGAATGTTATTAATACGGGGAGGAGGATTTAACGAGCCGCCGTGGAACGGGGAATGAGTGAATGAGTGAATGAGTGAATGAGCCGCCGTGGAACGGGGAATGAGCTGCCGTGGAACGGGGGAATGATTGAATGACTGAATGATTGAATGATTGAATAAATTGCTATTGATTCAGAGATAGTTATGAATTGTCAGTATGAAAAATCAACACCTGACCTAACAATACCTGACTTCCTGATCTCCTGACTTCCTGACGATTCAATCATTCGCTCACTCCCCGTTCCACGGCGGCTCATTCACTCATTCATAATTCAATCATTCAATCATTCAATCATTCAAAATTAAAAAAAGACTAACGCAAAAATGGCTATACTTTCAAAAGAACAGGCTAAGAAAATCATAGATAAGGTGCTGGCGTTTTCGAAGGCGGATGAGGTGAGTGTTTCGCTGTCCGGCGACCGCGTGGGTAATATTCGTTATGCCCGTAACTCGGTGTCGACCAGTGGTGAAACGACCGATCTTTCGCTTTCTGTTACGGCTGTTTTTGGCAAAAAATCAGGGACTGCGACGATCAATGAGTTCGATGATGCGTCGTTGGAAAAGACGGTCCGGCGGGCGGAAGAAATTGCGAAGCTGGCGCCGGATAATCCCGAATACATGCCTATGCTCGGCCCGCAGCAATATATAGAAACAAAGGCATTTGCCGACAGCACCGCGGGCATTGACCCGCAATACCGCGCGAAGGCGGCTTTCGGAAGCATTGACCCTTGCATCCGGAAAAACCTCACTGCCGCCGGTTACATGGAAGACAACAGTGGTTTTTCGGCCCTGGGTAACAGCAAAGGCCTGTTTGGGTACAATAAATTCACTTCCGTCGACTTTTCGGTAACTGTGAGAACCGCCGATGGCACCGGTTCGGGCTATGTGGCGCGGGATTATAACGATGTTTCCAAACTCAACACGCAGGTCGCGACGGAAATAGCCATGCAAAAGGCGTTGGCGTCGGTGAATGCAAAGGCATTGGAACCGGGCAAATACACGGTGATCCTCGAACCTACGGCCGGTCACGACCTGATCCAGAACATGATGCGCAGCATGGACGCGCGCAGCGCCGACGAAGGCCGGAGCTTTCTGGGCAAAAAGGGCGGCGGTACCCGCCTGGGTGAAAAACTGCTGGACGAGCGCGTCACCATCTATTCCGATCCGGCCAACAGCGAAGTGCCCGGCTCGCCATTTGCGGGCGGCGACGGTCGTCCGCAGGAAAAAGTGACCTGGTTTGAAAACGGCGTCGTCAAGAATATGTACTACTCCCGTTTTTGGGCTGACAAAAAAGGCGTGAAAGCCATTCCGTCGCCGGGCGGGATCATCTTCCAGGGCGGCAACGACTCGCTGGCCGACCTGATCAAAAGCACGGAAAAGGGCATTCTCGTCACCCGTTTCTGGTATATCCGCAGCGTAGACCCGCAAACGCTGCTCTACACCGGCCTCACGCGCGACGGCACTTTTTACATCGAGAACGGCCAGATCAAATACCCGGTCAAAAATTTCCGGTTCAATGAAAGCCCGGTAATCATGCTCAATAACGTGGAGGCGATCGGGAAACCCGTGCGCACGAACGGCAGCCTGATTCCACCTCTCAAAATCCGCGATTTTACGTTTACAAGCCTTTCGGACGCAGTGTAGCGGTAACCGTAATCCATTTAAACCGATTTCCTGCCACCCATACCAGGTGAGTTGATCTCAGTGCCGTCATTCGTTAACTTATGATTTGCACTTTTTTCAACTCACCCAATATCACTATTAGCTAAATATCTACACTTTGAAACGACGAGATTTCATTCATCTGGCCGGGCTGGGAACGGGAGCGTTCATGTTGCCCGGCTTCGCAACGGGCCGTCCCGTGGCACCGGAGGCATTCCTGGTCGCGGGTGACGACGTGGCCGTTAAGAAACGGCTCGCCGATGCCGCCCTCAACACGGCCAAGTCCAAAGGCGCCTCCTATGCCGATGTGCGCATCGGCCGCTACCTCAATCAATATGTGACTACGCGGGAGGATAAGGTCGAAAATATTGTCAATACCGAATCTTACGGCGTGGGTGTGCGGGTGATCGCCAATGGCTGCTGGGGCTTTGCTGCGGTAGTCGACGCCAAGAATGAAGCCCAGCTGGCAAAAGCAGCGGAAGAGGCCGTTGCCATTGCCAAAGCCAATGCGAAGCTGGTGAAGGAGCCTGTGCAGCTCGCTCCTCAGAAGGGTTTCGGCGAAGTAAGCTGGAAGGCGCCCATTAAAAAGAATGCATTTGAAATTCCCATCAAGGAAAAGGTGGACCTGCTGCTTTCGGTGAACGACGCAGCGATGAAAAATGGGGCCAACTACGTGAATTCAATACTTTTCCAGGTGAATGAGCAAAAATATTTCGCTTCCACGGACGGCTCTTACATCGACCAGGACATTCACCGGATCTGGCCGCTTTTCAATGTCACCGCCATTGATCCCAAAACCGGCAAGTTCGAAACGCGCCGCTCGCTCAGCGCGCCGATGGGTATGGGCTATGATTATTTGCAAGCAAACCCGGCAGACAAGATTACCGGCGTCACGACCCGCTACAACATGGGTTACGACATGCTCGAAGACGCCACGGCCGCCGCAAAGCAAGCGAAAGAAAAGCTGACGGCGAAATCGGTGGAAGCGGGCAAGTACGACCTGGTCCTCGATCCGTCGCATTTGTGGCTGACGATCCACGAATCCGTAGGTCACCCGCTCGAACTCGACCGCGTGCTGGGATATGAGGCCAATTTTGCCGGAACATCCTTCGCTACACTTGACAAATGGCAATCGAAAAACTTCCAGTACGGCAGCAAGCAAGTGAACCTCATTGCCGACAAAAAGCAAGTAGGCTCGCTCGGGGCCGTGGGCTGGGACGATGAAGGGGTGGATACCAAACAGTGGGACCTGGTGAAGGACGGCGTGCTGGTCAACTATCAGGCCATCCGTGACCAGGCGCACATTATTGGTGCCAAAGAATCGCACGGCTGTTGCTATGCCGACAGTTGGAGCTCCGTCCAGTTCCAGCGCATGCCGAATGTATCGCTGGCGGCAGGCAAAACGCCGTTGTCGGTAGAAGAGATGATCAAGGATGTCAAAAAGGGCATTTACATCATCGGCGACGGCTCCTTCTCGATCGACCAGCAGCGCTACAACTTCCAGTTCGGGGGCCAGCTGTACTACGAAATCAAAGATGGTAAAATCGCCGGCATGCTGAAAGACGTGGCCTACCAGTCCAACACCCAGGAATTCTGGAACTCATGCGTACAGGTATGCGACGAGCGCGACTACCGCCTGGGCGGTTCATTCTTCGACGGCAAAGGCCAACCCATGCAATCCAGCGCCGTTTCGCACGGCAGTTCGACGGCGCGGTTCAATGGGGTAAATGTGATCAATACGGCGAGGAAGATATAATGAGTGACCGGGTCGCCGGAGCGATGAGCCGCCGTGGAACGGGGAATGAGCCGCCGTGGAACGGGGAATGAGCCGCCGTGGAACGGGGAATGAGTGAATGAGTGAATGAGTGAATGAGCGAATGTGTGAATGACTGAATGACCGAATGATTGAATGATTGAATAAATTGTCATTGAGTCAGGAGTAGTCATGAAATTGTCAGGATTAAAAAGTCAACGCCTCAGCTCACCTGACGATACTTGACTTTTATTCACTCACTCCCCGTTCCACGGCTGCTCATTCAAAATTCACTCATTCACTGATTCGGTCATTCCCCGTTCCACGGCGGCTCATCGCTCCGGCGACCCGGTCACTCATTCACTCATTCACTCATTCACTCATTCAATCATTCAATCATTCAAAATTAAAAAATGGCCATCATACTAACAGAAGCAGAAGCAAAGGCGCTTTGTCAGAAAGTGCTGAGCTATTCCAAAGCAGATGAATGCGAGGTGAATATACTGGGCGAGGAGCGCGGGAACCTGCGCTATGCCCGCAACGAAGTGTCGACGAGCGGCTCGCTGATCAACCAGAATTTGCAGGTTCAATCCGCATTCGGGAAAAAAGTGGGCGTCGCGACGATCGACGAATTCAGCGACGAATCCATTGAAAAAGTGGTCAGAAGGGCCGAGGAGTTGGCGCGGCTGGCGCCGGAAAATCCCGAGTACGTCGGCTTGCTGGAACCGCAGACCTATCTGAAATCGAACGGTTTCTTCGATTCCACTGCGGGTGTCAACCCCGCTTACCGCGCTGACGCCGTTGCCAAAAGCCTCGACCTCACCCGTTCGCAGAACATGACCGCCGCCGGATTTCTCGAAAACCAGAAGGGCTATTCGGCTATGATGAATTCGAAAGGGCTGTTTGCCTATTATCCGAGCACGAGCGTGAATTTTTCGCTCACTGTGCGCACGCCTGACGGCAAGGGCTCCGGCTATGTGGCGAAAGGGTATAGCGACGTGACCAAGCTGGATACGGCCGCTGCTACGAAAATCGCCATTCAGAAATCAAAAGGATCGGTGGATGCGAAGGCATTGGAACCCGGTAAATACACGGTAATCCTCGAACCGACGGCCGCCGCAGTGCTGCTGGAAAACATATTCTTCAATTTCGATGCGAGAAGCGCCGACGAAGGCCGCTCGTTCCTGAGCAAAGCAGGCGGCAAAAGCAAGTTGAACGAGAAGATCGTCGACGAGCGCGTTAACATTTACTCCGACCCTACGCACCCGGAATTGCCGTCGTCGCCCTGGGCTGGTGACGGGCAGGCTGCCAATAAGATGAGCTGGATCGAGAAAGGGGTGGTCAAAAACCTCGTTTGTTCGCGCTATTGGGCACAAAAGAACAATGTCAAACCGGTGCCATTCCCGACGAACATCATCATGGCCGGCGGCACAGCGAGCATGGAAGAGTTGATCAAATCCACGCAGCGCGGCATCTTGGTTACCAAACTTTGGTATATTCGTGAAGTGGACCCGCAAACGCTCCTGCTCACGGGCCTCACGCGCGACGGTACTTTTTACATTGAAAACGGGGTGATCAAACATCCGATCAAGAACTTCCGTTTTAATGAAAGCCCGGTCATCATGCTCAACAACCTCGAAACGCTCGGCAAGCCCGAACGCGTGGTGAGCACCGAAACCAACAGTAATTACCTGATCCCGCCGATGAAAATCCGGGAATTTACGTTCTCATCGTTGTCCGACGCAGTTTAGTATTGAAACCTTTTTTCTTCACCAGAATCCAATACACTTCCGGTAACTGGGATACCGACCAGCGAATGCCGTCCAATTTGCTGCATTCGCTGGTCGAGTACACCACAATCCCGGTCGACGAGAAGGAAAAAGTGGTGCAATTGAGTAGTAATGAGATTTTTAAAAGTCCGTTCTGTTACCTGAGCGGGCACAAGCTGGTAGAATTTTCGGCCCAGGAACGCGACCATTTCAAACGGTATGTGCAGAATGGCGGCTTCGTGTTCGTCGATGACTGCAACCACGACATTGACGGACTATTTGCCAAATCGTTCGAGCAGGAAATGGCACGGACATTCGGCCCGAAAGCCTTGCAGAAAATCCCGAACAACCATCCTATCTACCACAGTTTTTTCAAATTCGACGACGGCCCGCCGACCACCTCCTTCGAGCTGAACGGCTGGGGCGACGACCTCGTGCACGACTACCTGAAAGCCATTATCATCAACGGAAAGATCGGCGTGCTGTACAGCAACAAGGATTACGGCTGCGAATGGGACTACGATTTCCGCAACAAACGCTTCCTAGCGGTTGACAATACGCGATTTGGGGTGAATATTGTGGTTTATGCGTTGACGGGGTAGAGGAGGAAAGGGAAGAAAGGGACGATGGAGGAAGGGTGTCCCACTTTCTTTCCTCCCTTTCTTCCATCCTCCCTTGCCTCCCCTTATTCACTAATTCACTCATTCAATCATTCAAAATTGGAAACCTCAACGTCACATTACCGCTCGCTCGTCGCGAAGCTTCCTTTACTGAAAGCCGAAATCGCGAAAGTGATCGTGGGCCAGCAGGATGCTATTGAAGAAATTTTGATTGCATTGCTCGCATCGGGGCATTGCTTGCTAGAAGGTGTGCCGGGTTTGGCTAAAACGCTGATGGTCAAAACAATGTCGGAGGCGCTACATATGAGCTTCCGGCGGATACAGTTCACGCCCGACCTAATGCCCGGCGACATTATAGGCACCGAAATATTGGAAGAAGATCACGAAACGGGCAAGAAGTTTTTCAAATTCAACCGCGGGCCGCTATTCGCGAATGTCGTGCTGGCCGACGAGATCAACCGCACGCCGCCCAAAACCCAGGCCGCATTGCTCGAAGCCATGCAGGAGAAGAGCGTCACGTACGGCGGCGAGAATTATCCGTTGCCGAACCCATTCCTGATCATCGCCACCCAAAACCCCATCGAGCAGGCCGGAACGTATCCGCTCCCGGAAGCGCAGCTGGATAGGTTTTTGTTGTATATCAAACTCAGTTACCCCAGCGAAACGGAGGAGCTGGACGTGCTGAGGACCACAACCGGGACACTGAAACCGGAAATCGGCCGGATATTGTCGGATACCGAAATCGCGGAGCTGCAAAAGCTTACACGTCAGGTACACATTGCGGACGAGCTGCTCGTTCAGATCAACCAGCTGGTGCGTGCTTCGCGGCCGGAGAATACCGACTCGCAATTCGTGCGCGAATGGTGCGACTGGGGTGCGGGACCGCGCGCGGGCCAGGCGCTCGTGTTGTGCGCGAAGGCGCGGGCCGTGCTGCACGAGCGGTTTGCGGTGGTGCCGGAGGACATTCGCGCATTGGCATTTCCCGTGCTGCGTCACCGCATTGCCATGAACTTCCGCGCCGAGGCCGAAGGCATTACCAGCGACCAGGTGATCGACGAACTGCTCTCTGCCCGATAACTTTGAACATCACATTATGCAGAAAACCACCGGATTACTGGCGTCCAGCCTGATCAAGCTCAAAAACCTGCAACTCACCGGCAAGCTGGTGAGCGAGGAGCTGATGCTGGGCATTCATTCCAGTAAACGCTCCGGTATCGGCATCGAATTTGAACAATACCGGCATTACGCCCCCGGCGATGATCCCAAGCGGATCGACTGGAAACTGTTTGCCCGGACAAACAAGCACCTTGTCCGGGAATCATCGACGGAAAGCGATCGCCAGATCCGGTTTGTGATCGACCTGTCGGGTTCCATGAATTATGCGGAAAACGGCGTGAGCCGACTTCAATATGCGCAAATCCTGCTCGCGTCGCTGGCCTACCTGGGCTACATTCAGAATGATCAGATGAGCTTATACGGTCTGCGAGACGGTCACGTGGAGACGATCTGCGGGACGGGTTCGGGTTCGTCGGCCAAGCAGGCATTCCAGAAAATACTGGTAGGGCTTGAAAAAACGAGCGCGCAAGGCTCGTGGCAATCCGGCGGGCTGCGGCATGCCGAGTTTCAGTCGAAAAGGAAGGAACAGCTTATTTTGGTGAGCGACCTTTTTCAGGCAGGCGACGAGTGGCTTTCCTGGGTGCGCTCGCTCGCCGGTCCGCACCGAGAAATAGTCGTTTTTCAAATCCTGGGCGACCAGGAGGCCGATTTTGATCTGAAAGGATTTTACCGTTTCAAAGACCTCGAAAGCGGGCGCGAAATAGAGCTCGACGCGGAATCGGCCGGGATACGTTTTCACGCATCCATGCAGACCTACCTCGATGAATTGAGGAATGCATTGCAAATCCCGCACGTCCGCTTCATACGCGCACGGCTGAGCGATCCCATCGGAATGGTTTTGAAAGCATTTTTAGCCCGGAAAAAGAGCGCATGACATTGTTACAGCCATATATGCTCTGGGGCCTGCTGGCCATTGCAATTCCGGTTGCCATCCATTTCTGGTACCAGAAAAAAGGCCGGACGATCGCCTGGGCCGCTACGCGCTGGCTTGGTGAGCAAACGGCGCTCCGCCACCGCGGCTTCCGGCTCAACGAGGTCTGGCTGATGCTTTTGCGCTGCTTATTGGTTGCCCTGTTGGCATTCATATTGAGCAAACCCATTACCGATTGGTTTGGCGGCACGGAGCTCAAAGAGGTAATCCACGTGGTTCAGGCGGACCGGGCAGTGCTCGAAAACTACCGATTTGAACTGGAAAACGCCCTTGCCGGGGGTGAAAAAATGTACTGGCTCGGCGCATCCCCCGAGCGGATCAGCCGATTGGAAAATGTACCGATGAAGGCCGGTGATCCGGCTGATTTGCAGCGGAATATGAATGCATTGGCAGACGGATTTCCAAAGTTCTTTAAACTGTACTTCAACAGCGCTTTGCCCTCCGACTTTCCGCGAGTGTATGTCCCCGGTGCTTATCAGTTATTTGCATTTGCCGATACAGCCAGTCGTAAACCATTGGTTTTGAAGGAAATCAATGCCGCTGAAAAAGCGCTCATTCACATGCTGCTCGATTACAGTGATGCCGGCCAGCGCCAAACCATGAGCGCAGCATTGGCGGCATTGGCCAAGGTTCATGGTTTTTTGTTTGAAATTGAAACGCAGAAAAACCTCACAAAGCACTACGACTGGATTTTTACCGACCAGCCCGTGCAGGCCACGCGGAGTGGCACAACCTATGTGGTTTCGGGAAATGCTTATCAATGGGGCGCTCCGGCGCAGGTGATCCAGCTGCCCGAAAGGTTGCTTATGGCCGAGTCGCAGCTGGTGGAAACCGCACGATTGCCAGAGTGGCTCGGCGATCTATTCGTAAAGGAAATGGATCTGCAGAAGGCGAATGTGCCGCTGAGTACGAAGCAGTTGAACGCATTGTTTGAAAAATCGGGCGACTCAGTGACGGAGCAAAGCGCCCTGTTCAGGCCGTGGTTGTTGCTGGCCTGGGTATTGCTGTTAGTGGCCGAACGCTGGCTGTCGCTACTAAAACCGGTGGGAAACAATGGCTGATCTGAGAAAATTGGTCCATTCGGTAAAGATGCAGGCTCAATGGGTGGCTGTGTTCAAGAGCTTATTGCTGAGCGTCGCGTTCCATTTGGTGGCCGGCGCGTTTCTGGCGGGCCACCCCTGGCTGGAATTGTTCATCGGCATTGTTGGCGGGATGATCGGTGTGTTTGCTACAAAAGCTTTTAGTGATAAAAAAAATATAGCCATTTCATTGATTCACAGGCACAATCCGGGTCTGGAATACAGCTTGGACCTGCTCGATAAGCCCGATCTGAATGTGGTGGAACAAATGCAGCTCGAACGCATTGCCGCCGGTCGCGTTGCTTTTCCCGTTCGCGAAGTGTACCGCGGCACCTGGATTTACCTGGGAGCTGTGCTGCTGGCGATGGGCGTCGCTTATGGATCGATGAAGCTGAGAAACTGGCCGGTCAAGGCGGATAACGCGGCTGTGTTGCAGCTGGGCAAGCCGGAGAAGCACATTGTTTCGGCTCCAAAGTTGAGCTCCGCGCGGGTGAGCGTGGTGGCGCCGGGCTACACCGGGTTGCCCGCTCGGGAGTCGGGCGACCTGAATATCAGTGCCATTACCGGTTCGAAAATAGCATGGTCGGTGCGGTTCGACAGGCATGAAAACCTGACGGTCCGCATTGCCGGCAGCCGCGGAGAGGAAGTGACTTTGCGGGAAGCGAACGGCGTATTTACGCACCAGGATCGCATCACCGGCTCGGGGCTGTATTCGATTAAAGGCTATTGGAAGGATTCGCTCGTGTACCAATCCGAGTTTTACAAAATGGAGGCGCTACCGGACCTCGCGCCGCGCATAGAGCCTGCTTCGAAGGAGCTATACCATTATCATTTTTTAAAAGATCCTAAAAACATCCGCGTTTCTGCCAGAATATCGGATGATTTTCGCGTAAAGCAGGCATTTATCATTGCCACGGTGGCGCGCGGGTCGGGCGAGAATGTCAAGTTCAGAGAGGTGAAGATGCCGCTCAGCCCGGCCGATTTCAAAGAGGCTAACCTTCACAAAACGATGGACCTGAATGCGCTTAACTTCGCGCCGGGCGATGAGCTTTATTACTATTGGGCGGCGGTCGATAATCGCCAGCCGGAAGCGAATTTTACCAAATCGGATACGTATTTCATTGTTTATAAGGACACTGCGAAAATAGAGGAAGCCGAGCTCGCGACCATGGCTGTGAACATCATGCCGGAATATTTCCGCAGCCAGCGGCAGATCATTATCGATACGGAAAAGCTGATAGCCAGGCGGAAAAAGCTCAGTACACGCGATTTTAATGCAACTTCCAATGAGATCGGCTTCGATCAGAAGGTGCTGCGGCTGCGTTACGGGCAGTACCTGGGCGAAGAATTTGAAACCAGCATTGGAGGCGCGGAAAGCCCGGCGGGGGCTGAAAACGGCGATATCATCGACGCTTTCACGCACCATTCCGACGGCCACGGCGAGGGAGCCGGCTCTCACGCGGACGAACCCGCACACGAGCATCAGCACGACCACGCGCACGGACACGCGGAACCGCCCGCAGGTGAAAAGGACCCGCTGGCCGCATTGATGGAACAATACACCCATTCGCACGACGATGGCGAGTTGAATACATTTTACGAACAATCTACGCGAAGCCTTTTGAAAATGGCTTTGGAGCAAATGTGGCAGTCGGAGCTGCATTTGCGCACTTATGCGCCCGAAAAGGCGTTGCCGTTTGAGCACAAGGCGTTGGAATACCTCAAAACAGCCCAGCAAAAGGCACGGACTTACGTGAAAAAAAGCGGCTACGACCCACCGCCGATCAAGGAAAAGGAGAAGCGGCTCACGGGCGAGCTAAAAGACCTTGCTGCCAAATGGGAGTATGAAATTGCGTTTAAGGACCAACAAACAGCGCGACTGGCGTCGACGCTACTGGGTTATCTTGAAAAGGGCTATTTGCCAAAAAGCGAACGGACAAAACTGGCCGCTTTCAGCTCGGAGCTGGCACAGCGGATTATCGAAAGCGGGCCTTTGAACGGCGGTTTGCAGAACTGGCCGATGATAGCCGCATTGCAAAAGCTGGCAACGGGCCGCACATTAACAGTCACCGAAACAAACATTTTAAAGCGCGACCTCCATCACCGAACGAACGCCATACTGCAAAGCCGGCCGTCATGGAAGGCGGAAAAGGAACTCGAAGCGGCGTTCCGGAAGGCACTGCGGTAACGGACTCACAGCGAACTAAACCCGAATGATCCAAACTGATTTCAACTGGAATGTACCTCTGAACCTGGCGATTGCCCTGGCCCTGCTGGCCTTGCTGACCGTGCAATGCGTGGTACTGTACACGCGGCATCGGCACTCGGGTCGGTTGGGAGTGCGGCTGGGGTTGAATGCGTTGCTATGGGCAAGTGTGGTGGCCTGGGTGCTGGACCCCTATTGGCCGGTGGCGGGTAAATCCGCCGTCGGACTGCTGATAGCCGGCAATGTGCCCCAGGAAGTGTCAGGGCGGTTGCGCGATAGCCTTCCGGCTGCACGGGTGGTTTCCGCTGATGAAATCGAACAGGCGGATTTGGACACGCTGGTGATCGCCGGGCAGGATTTTGCGCCGGGAATTTTTGCCGGTATCCGGCAGTCGCGCGGCATGGCGGCGGTGCGATGGCTACCATATTTCAAATCCGGTGAGGCGTCGGACCTGCATTGGAAAGGCGTGGTAAAAAGAGGTGGCTTGCAGCGCATTACAGGCGCTATTCAATCAGCTGAGAAGCAGGTTTTACAAATTAAATATGCGGGGCAAACTCTGGACAGCGTGCTGCTGAATCCGGGAAATAGCCGTTTTACGCTCTCGTTCGCGGCATTCGGTGAAGGGCGCACGACCACTACGCTGCACCTGGATGGACGGACGATCGACACCGTGCGTTTTTTCACGCAGCCGGACAAGCCGCTCACCGTCCGTTTCCTGGTCGATAACCCCGATTTCGAGACGCGAAACCTTGCCACCTGGCTGGGTAAGCAAGGCCATGCGGCGCTGTATGACGCCAGATTATCCAAGGACATACGTAGTTTGCTTAAAATCAATAATACGGGCAGTCCCGATCTGATCGTCACCACACCCTCTAATGCAGCCCATGCAGTGGTCCGCAAGGCCGTTAAAGACGGTAAAAGTGTGCTTTTTGTCCAATTGAGCGACCCACCGGCTGAACTGAGGGTGATTAACCAGGCCCAGGGGACAGGCTTTGAGGCTACTAAAATTTCCAATGAAGAAGCGGTACCGGTGTCGGGCATTCTCACGGCGCAGCCTTTCCGTTTTACCCCGCAAAGTTTCCAGGTGAAAGCGCCGCATTACCCTTTGGTTGTTGAAAAAACAACGGGAACGATCGCCGCCAGCCTGCTGAACGAGACGTTTCCCTTGCAGCTTTCGGGCGATAGCATTGCCTACGGGAAGATTTGGAGCGAAATTATGGCGTACGTGCGCCCTGCGCCTGCATCCGTGCTTGAATGGGACGCTCCGGCTTTTAAAAACCTACCGGCTAACATCCATTTGAACAACTTTCAACCCATGCCCCGCTTCGTCCGCATTGGCGCCGACACGGTTTTTACAACCACTTCCGCATTGAACAACCGCTCGGCAGCGGCCACATTCCAGCCAACGGAAAGCGGATGGCTCAGTCTCCACGATTCGCTGGGGACTGAGCTTTTTGTAGCGTCCCACTCGCCGCTGCGGAATGCTGCGCTCATGCAGCAATTTACACTCTCCATTCAACCCAAAAATGGTAAAACAGTAGCCACTAATGAACGTTCGGTAGCAAAACTACCTGGCTGGGGCTGGCTTGCGTGGTTGGTATTGGTGCTTGCGCTGGTTTGGATCGAGCCGAAAATCTAATGCGACTACTCTGAGCGCAGGCTGCGGACGGGGTTCATCATCGCCGCCCTGATGGCCTGGAAACTAACCGTGAGCAGCGTGATCATTAATGTACCGATGCCGGTAAGTGCAAAAATCCACCAGGAAATCGTCGTGCGGTATTCGTATTTCTGCAACCAGCCTTCCAGGAAGTACCACGCGCCCGGCGAGGCGATCACGAAGGCAATGCAAACCAGCAGCACGAAATCGCGCGAAAGCAGTCCCCACACATTCAGCACGGTCGCGCCCAGCACTTTTCTAACGCCTATTTCCTTTGTGCGCTGCTCGGCAATGAACGATGCCACGCCAAACAGGCCCAGACAGCTGATCAGGATTGCGAGCACGGAGAAAAACGTGGTGAGTTTCCCGATCCGCTCTTCGTCGGAAAACTTCCTGGCGTACATTTGATCCACAAAATCATATTCGAACGGTGACCCCGGATCGTATTTCTCAAAAACGGCTTTGATCTTCCCGATCGACTCCGATGCGCCTGCGGCGGGGTTTAGCCGGATGCTGACCATATTTCCCTGGCTGGCCGAAAGACAGAACATCTGCGGCTGGGCCTGCGAGTAGGGTGAATTCACGACGAGATCCTTGATCACGCCGATGATTTTGTAAGGTTTTTTGAACCACGTAAGCGTTTCGTTAACAGGGCTTTGTAGTCCCATGAACTTCACCGCAGCTTCGTTGACCACCAGCGCCAGTGAGTCCGTCGCAAATTCGCGGGAGAAATCCCGGCCTTGAACAAACTGCCAGCCTACCGTTTTACCATATTCGTGAGATATTTCATCGAACGGGAAGTCGACCGATTGTTCAGGATCTTTGCCTTTCCATTCAAAGCCGCTCGTCGAGGACCAGGTGTCGGTAATCGGACTGTCGGATTCGGCCATTTCGACAATGGCGCCCGCGCTTTTCAATTCGTGACGTACCGCTTCAAAATGCTTGTGAATATGATCGGTCGACATTGAAATGGACACAAGTCCGTCGCGACTGTAACCTACGGGCCGGTTTTTGGCAAACTGGATTTGCCTGAAGACCACGGCTGTGCCGATGATCAGGATGATCGACACGGCAAATTGGACCACCACCAGCACTTTTCGGGGGACCGCAGCCAACCGCCCGGCGCGGAATGTACCTTTCAGCACCTTCACCGGCTGGAACGACGACAGATACAATGCCGGATAGCTCCCCGCAATGAGGGCGGTAATAATGCTGAAACCGATGCCTGCGGCCCAAAACTGCGGTTCCGTCCAGGGCATGGTCATCTTTTTGTCGGCTACCTCATTAAACATCGGCAGGAAGAGCGTCACCAGCATAATCGCCACTGCGAATGCAAAGCCGACGACGATAAACGATTCGGAAAAAAACTGGATAATGAGCTGGTTCCGCACCGATCCCACGGCTTTGCGGATGCCGACTTCCTTCGCCCGCTTTTCGGAGCGTGCGGTACTGAGATTCATGAAGTTAATGCAAGCAAGCATGAGCACAAAAGCACCGATAATGCCGAATAGCCACACAAATTCGATGCGCCCGCCCACGCGATAGCCTTCTTTGAACTCGGAATACAGATGCCAGTCGCTCATCGGGTTCAGGAAAACATCGGGCTTGTATTTGAGCTGCTCCTTATTGATGTTGCGCTTTTTGATGTCCCGGATGCGTGCCGTAGCCTGATCAATGTCGGCATTGTCGATCAGCTGCACGTAGGTTTGGTAGGAGTTGGGCCGCCAGGGATCGTCCATGGTTTTCAGCCAGGGGTTGGTGATGACCATCAGCTGCCAGGGCATCATGAAGGACATCTCGCGGAACGATGTGTTGTGGGGCAGATCTTCGTAAACGCCCGTTACTTTCACATTGATATTGTTGTCGACCTTCATCACGCTGCCGGTTGGATCGGTGTCGCCGAAAAAGGCCTTCGCCACGGATTCGGACAGCATAATGGAGTAGGGGTCTTTCAATCCGGCCCGCGTGCCGTGGATCATCCGGAGGCTCAGCATTTCGGGCGCGTCCGGCTCGATGTACGGGCCGTTTTTGTTGAATTTCTTGTCTCCGGCGGCCAGGATGTGCCTGGCATTCCAGGAAGCCATGATCACGTGTTTGAAATCGGCCCCGTAGTTCTTCCGGATTTCGTCGCCGATCGGAAACGGCACGTACGTTTGCGTGCCGATGTGGCCATTGAACGTCTGGTGCTGCCATACCTGGGCAATGCGGTCGAAGTTTTTGAAATGGCGGTCGAACGACAGTTCGTCATGGATCCACAGGCCGATGAGCATCGCCACGGCCATTCCCAGGGCAAGCCCGGTGATGTTGATGAAGGTGTACGCCTTGTTTTTAGTGAGCGTGCGGATCGAGATTTTGATATAGTTTCTGATCATGGGCGATTTCGAATAGAGTCAGGTAAGCAGGCCTGCGGTTACCGTGA
The DNA here is from genome assembly GCF_000023125.1 of Dyadobacter fermentans DSM 18053. NCBI lineage: Bacteria > Pseudomonadati > Bacteroidota > Cytophagia > Cytophagales > Spirosomataceae > Dyadobacter > Dyadobacter fermentans. Next base: position 2,546,620 of record NC_013037.1, on the reverse strand, counting down.
GGCCGGTTTTGCCGCATATACGCCCTAAAATATGCCCAAATACTTTGCCAATCGCGCAAAACGCCGTTTCCGCGCTACGAGAGCGTTAATCGGCTTCAATTTTTGTCCGAAAGCGGACAGTTTTGTTCGGTGCTGGACGCAACGGGAAAAGCCGGTAACGACAATCACTTTCCGCCCCTCGATAGTATAGGGCTGTACGTTACGCCGGTTGTCGAAATAGTACTAGAGAGTGGGTCCGGAGTCGGTCCCGGCCTTCATTTTTGTATGCGACAGCGTCGCGGCGAATCTTTGATATTTACAACTTCATAACTTCTGGAAAGGCCGGTAGCGACCATTGTACATGGTTTTGTAGTAAAAATTTAGTGACCACTGAAGGGTTTTGATAGCACTCTTTTCTCTCCCCATGAAGGGCTTGTTACACCCTCAAAATGAGCACCCTCACCCCAAAAACAAAAACCGATCGGAGGCAATGGATTATACTTGCAATGTGATATAGAAATCACGCACTTGATCGAGCATCATAATCGTTCTTTATTTGTAAAAACACAAAATCCTCTCATGAAGACGCAAAGCAAATATCTGGAAGAGATCAACCGACTTTTGGCTGATTATCTTCTTGAAATCGAAAAGTCGGATTTGAAACCCCTATCAGCACAGGTTTATCAGGTTCAGTCCAAAAATTTTGTAAGGTGGATCAACGGGGAGTTTACACCTGGCGAAGTGAAGAAATCCAAAAAGCAGGCTCCCGATAAGCCGGGGAAATAAAGCTCGCACACACCTCCACAACCATTATTTACCACGTTCCTCTTCATAACTTTTGGTCCTTATCAGCAACATCATCGGCATCCATCTGGGCCGGTGATCTGCGGACCCGATGCAGCTGTTCTGCCGGCACCTCCACAATCTAACTACCCCGGTAAAACAAAACACCTTCGCGGCAGGACCGGAAGGTGTCAATTATACTCAACGTTTATTAACGTACATCATACGTTCGATTCCAGTGTTCCCGCGTCCGTTCCGCAGCCATTCATTAGCAGGAATTTACAAATTTAACATCGGCCTCAAAATGCCATTGTAGATCGCTATTGTTTTGTTTGTGGCAATATCTCTACATTATCTGTTGCGTTTTTTAGGTAGATTTGGCTCTTCTCGCACCGTCATACCCCGCAGCGGAAAGCGATTTTGAAAACGTGAATACATGATCCGATCGATTCTGGAATGGCCTGTGCGAAAACAGTTGGAGACTGAACCAAGTATCCTCAACCGGGCCCGCATTAAGGTACTTTCCTACGCACTTAACCTGAAAATCCTGACGACATCGCTCCTGCTTATTTTTTATCAAATGGAGCATTACCATGTGCAGGCGATCAGGGCGGCGGTATTACTGGGCATCATCGTTGTCTACTACATTGCAGTTTCCTACGGCTTTCCATGGCGCAAGGCCGTGCATGCCGCGATGGCGATTTTCATGGCCATCATCTGGACCAATCTTTACGTTTTTCAAAAAGGGTTCGATCTGGTCACGTTGCAGTACCTCGTCGTGGTGAGCGTGGCGGGCTTTTATGGGCTTGGTAACCGATGGGGTGTCATTTATTCGACGTTCGCGGTGGTGCCGTTCATTGCTTATGTGCTGGCCCAGCAACATCTGGCAGGCTACATTTCCTGGGGCCCGCATGGCTCGGGACGGATCACGATCGCCATTCAGCTATTCCAGAATTTTACGCTGATTGTTCTTATTAACTACTTCTTTTTCAGTTCGTTCTATGACACGATTAACGATCTGGATGCCAAAACAGTCGAGCTGCGGTCGAGCTTGCAATACCTGGAAGATTCCCGGGAGAGGCTCGAAACGGAATACACCCATCAGAAACACCTGATAGCCAGCATTTCACACGATATCAAAAGCCCGTTGCGGTTCCTGATGACCACCACCGGCCGCCTGGCGCGCAATCATCCCGACTTATCGACGGTGCGCGCCATCAGCCAGTCGAGCTACCGGTTGTACCACTTCATGAAAAACCTGCTGGAATATACAGAGTTCCGCTATAAGAACTCCGACGTCCAGTTTACCTATCTCGACATGAATGAAATGGTCGAGCAGAAGTTTGCGATATTTACCCAGGACGCCGAGGTGAATGCCAACCGATTTGTGAATGAAGTCACGCCGGGCGTCATTATCAAGAACAACGCGCAGCTGGTGAGCATTATCCTGCATAACCTGATCGACAATGCCAACAAAGCGACCAACAGCGGCACGATTAGCGTCACCTACCAGGACTTCCGCGATGAGCTGCACCTGATCGTGAAAGACACTGGCCCGGGCATGGACGCCACCGTGAGCGAGTGGATCAACAGCGACTCGAAACAGTTACCCGGAAACGGCAATGCCGCCCAAAAATTCGGTATGGGCCTCCTGATAGTCAAGGAGATCAGCACGCTCATACGTGCGCGTTTGCAGGCGAGGCCGAACGAACCCAACGGAACGGCAGTGCATATCATTTTCATGAAATAAAGTCGGGCGTAGTTGATTTTCTACATTAGAATTCATTTATATTAAACTACTTTTAAAACTGATTTGAAGTAAAAGGAATTTGAATGAAAACAGTTTTGCTGGTAGAGGACCATTCCATTGTGCGAATGGGCGTCAGGTTGCTGATTGAAGATTTTTTGCCCTCGGTAACGGTCGTCGAGGCGGCTACTTTTAGCGAAACCCTCAAACATCTGCAGTCGCGTTTTTTTGACCTGGTGATCCTGGATATCAAAATCCCGGGCGGCGAGGCATTTAATATGATCGGGAAGATCCGCGACATTCAGAACAAGGTGAAAATCCTCGTTTTTTCGTCGCAGGACGAAGAATTGTACGCCATACATTACGTAAAGGCGGGGGCTAACGGCTACCTGCCCAAGGATACCTCCAACGAAGAGCTTGAAAAGGCGATCACTTCGGTACTGGCGGGCGGTACGTACATCAGCAACGTGATCCAGGATCAGCTTGTAAACAACACCCTGCTCGAACGGGAAAGCAAGGAAAGTCCCCTCGAAATCCTTTCCAACCGCGAACTGGAAATTATGGACATGCTGCTCACCGGCAAATGGACCAAGGACATTGCGCTCGATCTGAATATCAAGGAAAGCACGGTGTCAACCTATAAAGCCCGGATTTTCGAAAAACTGGAAGTGACGAATATCCTCGAACTCTTCAAAAAGGTGGAAATTTACAAGCGGAGGAAGACGGGATCTAACGGGTCGGAGCTTTGATGAAAATTCTACTATGATTATTGTCGAATTGCTACTAGTATCTGTCGATATATCAGTAAACTACAATTTATTTCCGGCTACTTTATATTTCATTTCAAATATTTACTTTTGCTGATAGAAAATGGATCTGCAATGAGGCAGCTTTCACCTCTATCGTTAAAAGTTAATATTGAGAATGGAAAGGTCGGTAAAACTTTCAAAATCTGCTGAATTGCCGTTTCTGGGGGGCGTAATCATCACTGTAACCGCAGGCGCTGCCCTGTGGACTTCACTATTTTACTGTATTTCCCTGTTATTCTGATCGGTCGGTACGCTATCGTCGTGCTGGTAAGCCTGTTGTGGTGTTAAAGAAAGTTAAAGCCTCATTGTCAAGGGCTTTTGTTAACTTTTTTTAAGATCGCCGGTTTGCTGCCGGGCTATTGTGTTGGATAGTTTTGGGTCATCATCCAAAACACCTTCAAACATGATATCCTTAAAAAAGTGGAACGATCTGGCGGCTTGGGCAGTATTTGCCGTCAGCCTGGCCACCTACGTCCTTACCATGGAGCGGACGGCCAGCTTCTGGGATTGCGGGGAATTTATCGCCTGCGCATTCAAACTTCAGGTACCGCATCCGCCGGGCGCGCCGCTGTTCCTGCTCATTGGCCGCTTGTTTTCGCTGCTGGCCTTGGGCAATGTGATGAACGTGGCCTATTGGGTCAATATGGTATCGGTGCTGAGCAGCGCTTTTACAATTTTTTTCCTGTTCAAAACCATTAGTCTGCTCGTGTGGAAGTTGCTCAAAAAGCGGCCCGAAGCCGGTGAAACCGCGGATGTGCTGCTCGTGAATGCGGCCGCTGCGGTGGGCGCGCTGGCATACGCCTGGTCCGATTCGTTCTGGTTTTCGGCGGTGGAGGCGGAGGTTTATGGGCTGTCGTCTTTTTTCACGGCCATCGTCATCTGGGCGGTGTTCAAATGGGAGGGCATCGAAGATCCCGCCGCCGGCAACCGGTGGCTGATATTCACGGCTTACCTGGTGGGGCTTTCCATCGGCGTCCATTTGCTCAACCTGGTCACCATTCCGGCGCTGTCGCTGGTGTATTATTTCAAACGGTACCCCAAGCCGGGATTCTTCGGTGCATGTGCTGCGTTTACGTTTGGATTGCTGATTTTGGGCATTATCAATGCAGGCATTATTCCGGGCCTGCCGGAGCTGGCTGGAAAATTCGAGCTGTTTTTTGTGAATTCGCTTGGGTTACCTTACAATACCGGCATTGCATTCTTCACAATACTCTTCATCGGCGGACTGGTTTGGGGTATCCGCCACACGCATCGCACGGGCCGGGTGCTGCTGAACACCGGCCTGCTCTCGCTTGCGTTTATTCTAATAGGTTATGGCTCGTACGCTTTGGTGCTGGTGCGCTCGGGCTATAACACGCCGATCAACGAAAACAACCCGAGCGATGTCCTGCGGTTTGTATATTATTTAAAAAGAGAGCAGTACGAGAGCCGGCCGTTGCTGTACGGGCCGTCATTCGACTCCCGGCCTATTAACCAGAAGCGCGGCGCACCCGTGTATGCAAAGAAAAACGGCAAATACGAATTGATCGACCACAAACCCGTTTACGAATACGAGCCAGGCAGCAAAATGCTTCTTCCGCGGCTGTACAGTTCGCAGCCGGGCCATTCCAAGCTGTACCAGCAAATGACCGGGCTGGCCGACGGTGAAAAGCCCACCATGCGGCATAACCTTTCCTATTTGTTTTCGCATCAACTGGGACATATGTACTGGCGGTATTTCCTGTGGAACTTCGCCGGTAGGGAGAGCGACCGGGAAGGTGCGGGAACGTTGCTGCCATGGCAAACCGCCGGTTCATTTCCCAAAAGCATCAGCCAAAACCGGGGACATAACAATTTCCTCATGCTCCCATTCATTCTGGGCATTGCCGGGATTATCTATATGTATTACTACCGGCGCAAAGACCTGCTGATATTAGGCCTGCTTTTCGCGCTGACCGGCGTAGCACTCGTTTTTTACCTCAACTCACCACCCTCCGAGCCCCGGGAGCGCGGTTATATTTATGTAGGCTCATTCTACATTTTCTGCATCTGGATCGGCTTCGGTGTGATTGCGGCGGCGCGGTTGCTCCAAAACGTCATCCACAAGCCTTCCCTGTGTGCCGTGGCGGCGGGTTTGGCCTGTTTTTCGGTGCCTGGCATTATGGTAATCCGGGGATGGGATAATCATGACCGCGCCGATCGTTACCATGCGGTGGATTTTGCCCGGAACATTCTCAGTTCCTGCGCCCCGAATGCGATACTTTTCACCGGAGGCGATAACGACACCTTTCCGCTGTGGTATGTGCAGGAAGTGGAAGGGTTTCGAACCGATGTGCGCGTGTGCGTGCAAACCTTCCTCGGGGCCGACTGGTACATTGAGCAGTTGAAAAGAAAGATCAACAAGTCGGATGCGCTGCCGCTTTCGCTGGATTCGGGGAATTATCAGTTGGGCAAAAATGAATACATGCCGTTCTATGAAATCGCTTCGGTGAAAAGCGGGATCAACCTGCAAGAATACCTCGAACTGATCAAGCAGGAGAATAAGGCCATCCAGGTGCCGCTCACAAGTGGCGATATGGCGTCTATTCTGCCTTCTTCCACGCTTTTTCTGCCCGTGGATACCAAAAAAGTGAAAGAAATGAACATCATCCAGCAAGACCTGCTGCCCTACCTGAGCGATTCCATGAGCTGGAAAATCGGCGAAACCGACTTGCTCAAAGGCGACCTGGTTATGCTCGACATCATTGCGAGCAACAACTGGAAGCGGCCGGTCTACTTCTCTTCGACAATGGGCTCTTCGCACAACCTGGGCTTGCAGGAATACCTGCAACTGGAAGGTTATGCCTACCGCCTGCTGCCCGTGCGCGTGCCGGGGGCGTCGGACGGCTACGTGAATTCGGTCCTGATGTACGACAACCTGATGAACAAAACCCAATGGCGGGAAATGGATAATCCCGCGGTGTACTACGACGATACATATCTCGGCTCGCCTGTGATCACCGCGCGGCTGTCGTTCCTGCGGCTCGCGCAGCAGCTCATTGCCGAAAACCGCATTGACAAAGCCCGGCAAGTGGTGAACAAGGCCATGGCCGTCATGCCGGATGATACCATTCCGTACGACCAGGTGTCGGCTGGTTTCGTGGGGGCGTTGTTCGATGTGGGCGAGCATGAAAAGGCCTTGGATTCCGCCCGGACAATGGCCATTCGCTCGGACGAAAACCTTTCGTGGATCAAAGAGAAAGGCAACGGCCGGAGCCGCGACGTCAACACCGACCTTTTCATTCTGCAAAGTATCGTCCGCGAATGTCGGAGAGCGAAGCAAGACAAGGAAGCCGACCGCTTCGACGCGATTTTCAGGAAGCATTTGCTGGCGTTTAATATGTACGGCGGATAGGGGATTCCGGGCAAGGTTTTTTCTTCCTAAACCATATTTATCTCAAAATACAGGTTTATGGAAGGAAAAACTTTGCCCGAAAACGGATCACAAGTGCGTTTCATGCGGATCGACGACGAAGAGTGGCGCGACGGCGAATACGACGCGGAAAATAAAATGTTTATCGAAATTTATTCTGCCGAACTCACCACGCACAACTGGAACGACATCAGCAAGTGGGCGTATTCGGAGGTATGAGGCGCGCACCAGCGGGCGCCGGGCCGGGTGGCATTGCTTTTATATATAATTAGCATTATCAACCCGGAAACTATGCTGGAAGAACTTTGGTATAAAAACGCCGTCATTTACAGCCTCGACCTTGAGACTTTTATGGACGGCAACAATGATGGTACGGGCGATTTCGAAGGACTTTGCAATCGCCTCGATTATTTACATGCATTGGGGCTGGACACGATCTGGCTGGCCCCGTTCCAGCCCACTCCGAACCGCGACAACGGCTATGATATCAGCGATTTCTACGGCGTAGACCCGCGCCATGGTTCCAGCGGCGATTTCGTGGATTTTATTCACAAAGCCCGCAAGCTGGGGATTAAAGTAATCATCGACCTAGTTGTGAATCATACTTCCGACGAACACCGGTGGTTTAAAGAATCGCGCAGTTCCAAAGATAATCCCAAACGGCACTGGTACGTGTGGTCGGACAAGCGGCCCAAAGGCTGGAACAAAGGGATGGTATTCCCCGGCGTACAAAAAGCCACCTGGACGCGCGACAAGAAAACCGGCGACTATTATTTTCATCGGTTTTACGAATTTCAGCCCGATCTCAATACGGATAACCCGGAAGTCCGCGCGGAAATCAACCGCATCATGGGTTACTGGCTCGAACTCGGCATTGCAGGTTTCCGTGTCGACGCCGTTCCGTTTATCCTCGAATCGCCCGCGGCGGAGGGTAAATCGCCCCTGCATTTTGAATACCTGAAAGAAATGCGCCGTTTCCTGCAATGGAGGCGGGGAGATGCGGTGCTGCTCGGCGAGGCTAACGTGCTGCCGCAAGAAAGCAAGAAGTATTTCGGCGAGAACGGGGAAGGTATTCACCTCATGTTTAATTTTTATGTAAACCAATACACGTTCTACGCGCTGGCCACCGCCGATACGCGCCCGCTCATTAAAGCACTGGAAGCGACGCGCGAAAAAGCGCCGGGGAGCCAATGGGCATTCTTCCTCCGCAACCACGATGAGCTGGACCTGGACAGGCTCGCACCCGAGGAGCGGCAGATTGTATTTGACCGTTTCGGGCCGGAAAAAAACATGCAGATTTACGAACGCGGAATCCGCCGCCGGCTTTCCCCAATGCTTGGCAACCGCCAGCAAACCGAACTCGCTTACAGCCTGATGTTCTCATTCCCCGGCACGCCCGTGATCCGCTACGGCGATGAGATCGGGATGGGTGATAACCTGGCACTTCAGGAACGCGACGCTGTGCGTACACCCATGCAATGGTCGGGCGAAGTGAATGGCGGCTTTTCGAGGGCTAACAAGCTGATCCATCCGGTGATCGATGAAGGATATTATGCCTATGAGCATGTCAATGTGGAGCACCAGCGGCGCGACGCGGGCTCGCTGCTCAACTGGATGACCACGCTGATCCGGCTCCGGAAAGAATGTCCCGAAATCGGCTACGGCGAGTGGGAAATTATCGACACCGGTTACCGTGAAATATTGGGAATGCGGTATACCTGGAGAAACCGGTCGCTGCTTATCTGGCACAATTTCAGTGAGAAGTCGCTGGAACTCGTTGTGCCTGAAAACCAGGCAGGTACAGGTCGGCTGATAGACCTGATGAACAACATAGAAAGCGTGCTGGACCACAAGGGCCGGCATACCATTACGCTGGAAGCGTACGGGTACCGATGGTTCAAGGCACAACTGGGATAGCCCGTTGCCACAGTTCCTGAGTTGATATTGTAATTGCTCTAAAAAACATACTAATTGTTCTATGTTTCAACCCCGACCAAACCGCACCCATGAACACGACCGATCTTACCCCCCTCACCTCGGACCCGACCCCTGAATACTATGAAAAACAAGCCGCCGCACTGGCGGATTCATGCCGGTCGATCCACACCGATTCGTTGAAGCTCATACGCGAATACCATCCTGATCCCGAAAAAATTACGCTGCTGAACCGTCCGGATACCAATTTCGGCCTGGACGATGCCCGAGCCGTCGTAGCGCGGGAGCATGGCTTTGAAGACTGGCCGGCTTTTCTGCAACATATTTCCGATGTCAGAGACATTAGTTCGCCTGTATCGAGGTTCGAACGAGCCGCCGACGCCGTCGTACAGGGTGATACGGGCACATTGAAAAGCCTGTTGGCGGCCAACCCCGCACTCGTACACGGACGCTCGGCCCGCGGGCACAAAGCGACGCTGCTGCATTACACCGGCGCCAACGGCGTAGAAAATTTCCGGCAACTTACCCCGGCTAATGCATTGGAGGTAGCCGACATACTGCTTTCAGCCGGAGCCGAACCCGATGCCCTCGCCGACACATATGGCAATAAATGGGGCACGACGCTCGATCTGCTCGTTTCGAGTTCTCATCCGGCACAAGCGGGTGTGCAAACGGCCTTAGCGGAAAAACTACTGGATTATGGCGCAGCCGTAAACGGTGTGCGCAACGACGGCGCGCCGCTTCTCACAGCGATTTACTTCTACTACCCGGACAGCGCCGAGGTGCTGGTAAAGCGCGGCGCTCGTGTCGATAACGTCGTAACAGCCGCTGCAATGGGCGAAACGGCCCAACTCGCCGGCTACCTCGACGATACCGGCAAACTCCGAAGCGACGCGCCGCTGGTGCAGGTGGAATGGCTGAAAATAGCGCCGACGCCCGAAGCCAACCTCGCACTCGCATTCGTGTGGGCGGCCATGCTCAACCGCGTGGAAACCGTTCGCTATCTGCTCGAAAAGGGCGTAAGCCCCGCCTCCAAAGACCATCGCGACTGGACTGCATTGCATTGGGCAGGATACCTGGCGCATCTGGAAATGGCCGACATGCTCATCGCCCACAAAGCCCCGCTCGAAGCACGCAACGAATTCGGCGGCACCGTCCTCGACCAAACGCTCTGGGGCACCGCCCACGAGGGCTTACGACCGCACCACCTGGAAGTCGTTCAGAAACTGGTAGACGCGGGCGCCAAAATACACACCTGGTGGCTGCTCACCGATCTGCACCCGCCTCTGCACGAGAGCGTGGCCAGAATCTTGCAGGAGAAGGTCTAGCTGCCGCGAAAGCTTCGCTTGATAACTCATTCATGTTACTTGAGCATTCCCCTGTAAACCCAAATTGATTTGAAAAAAATATCTATTTAATTCGAAAAACATCCGAGCGGTCTCTGCCCGGATGACCTACCTACTCCGTTCCTGCCGCGGCTAATCGCGGGCATTTTCGATCTGTTTTTCTCAAAAATCAGAACATGTATGCTTATGGGATTATTTCGGAGGTATGGTCGGGTACCGTTTCACGTCACACTAGCTGCTGGGTTGCACTGTGCAGCCTTTGTCGCCACTTCGCTTGTACCTGCCTGCGCACAAGATGTTCGTAAGGACCTTTTCGTGCAGGAAAGTGTAAATTATTTAAATCTTTCAGAACACGGAAAGCAGCTGTACGATGGCTTGACTGACAGTGGTCGCATTAGTTCTCAAAGCGTCATTGTCCGTATGAGGCCGATTGCAGAGGTGGTGTCTGATAACCGGGTGCGGATAACGGTTCCAGGTCGTGGAGAACGGTATGATTTAGATGTTAAGAGAGTTGAATATTCTGATCCGCTGAACTACAAACTTTATGGCACTGTGGGCGGAAGTTTGCTTTCGGTGATATTAACATCAAGGAACGGCACGAAAGGCGGCATTCTTCAGGGCCCGGAGCGGTCGTATGAAATTTGCGATCTCGGCAGCGACGGACAACTGTTGCTGCCGCATGAAACAGATGACTGGAAGAATGATTTTTGTGCGTCCGGTATTGGATCTGCTCCTCCGGTCCGGCCGGCTCCCGCTCAAACAGAAGATGCAAGACAGCCGGAGGCCAACGCCAAGGTTCAGCCGTGCACCAGCGGTATACGTGTCCTGTTTTTGTATCCGAACAATGTCAGCCCGGTGTCGGCAACGAATCATGCATATAATATCATAGATGTATTTAACCAGACAGTCTCCAACAGTGGGGTGGCAGGTACCGCGCTTGTGGAGTTGGCGGGCGTTGTTCAGACGACGTACCAGCCACTAGGTGGAATAATTACGAGTGAAGCGCTTAACCTTTCAAACAATGCTAACGCCCAAGCACTCAGGACTCAGCATAAGGCAGATCTGGTTCTCTTGTACAGTTGGCAAGGCTATGGGGATTTTGGTGGTGTGCCGAGTCCCGAAATTTATCTTCACCCGGTGAATGCGCGGGCCTTTGCAGTTGTCTCATTGAATGGCTCAAACATTCCGGTGATTGGTGCGCATGAGCTTAGCCATTTGTTTGGGTGCAATCACAACGACGATAATTTCGGGTTGCCTTACGCGAAGGGCTTTGTGTTCTCGATTTTCAATACGCTTGTAGCAAAAGGAAACGCGCCGGGGAGCAAAATTCTTTACTATTCGAATCCGAACAAGTCGTTTAATGGATCGGTTATGGGCGATGCTACACATAACAATGCCAAAGTGATGAATGATAAGGCAGCAATCGTCAAGGCATTCCGCTCGGAGCCGAACGTGCTTAATGGCTGGGTGAATGGGCCATACAGCGGTTATGAATATCAGATCTATACGTACGAGGCCATTTCCCGATGCGGTAGCCCTCCGTACACTTACCAGTGGCAAGAATCGACTGATGGTATCAACTACTCCGGCAATGGAACCGGTGAGTTTCATAACGTCGGGCTTTACCACAATGGGAATCATCAGTTTTATCTGAAACTAAAAATTACATCTTCTGACGCGCAGGTGGTCGAAACCTGGATGCAAATCTGGGTGGACGATGACCCGAATGAAGGCTATCGAAGGGGGCAACAGGAGAGTGACTCGCTGTCGATGCAATCAGACGACTTTACTGTTGTGCCAAATCCGGCGTCGCATTCGGTACAATTGATTTTTAATGCCCCGACAGTTAGGGAATTAGAACTCAATGTTGCGGATATGGCCGGCCGGACACGCTTACCCGGCAAACGTTTTCAGTGTAATGCAGGAAGGAATGTATTAACCCTCAATCTTTCCGATGAAGGATTAGAGCCGGGGATGTATGTGGTTACAGTTCATCATGATCGACAGGTTATAAGGAAAAAAATCTTGTACACACCTGAGAAAAGCCATGAAGATATACCTCTATGCATTGCTGCTCGCTTCGTACAGCCTTGCGGCATGTGACAAGCAACCACCATTTGGGCCACGTATGGTCAATGAAATTGTTACTGGTGAGGTGAACGGCTTACCCTTTAAGTCGGAGATGACAGTGGAAATGGGCGCAAATATCATTCAGGACTTATGTGACAAAGATGTTATCTGGCTGAATTTGCTTTGGAAAACGCCAAAGGGAAAGTGTCAAAGCTTGTTTCTGCACCACTTACACTGCATGCCGGGAAACCATGCGTTGACGGACAGCTCTAAGCTTCACATCTCCAATGGTATATGTACCATGGATAGCGTACAGGCGTCTTTGCAGTTCAAGTCCGATCTGGTTGACGATCACGGCACAGATTATTATCGACTTGTGGAAGGTCCCGAAAGTTGCCTGAGGATCATAGCCTACAATCTCGAAAAAAGGGAAATACGAGGGGAATTCTCCGCCAGGTTTGTAAGAATTAAGAGTGCCAGAAAAGCGGCGGAAGCAGAGGACACCCTCACTTACACCAATGGTAAATTCATTTTTGGAAATATACACGTCCAGGAAATTATCACGGAGCCGCGATAGTAAAAAGCACGCGGTCTCTGCCCGGATAACCTACCTACTCCGTTTCTGCCGCGGCTAATCGCGGGCATTCTCGATCTGTTTTTGTCAAAAATCAAAACAAGTCTGCTTATGGGATTATTTCGGAGTAATCGTCTGTTGCTGATTGCAAGATGCGGTAAACCTCCCTACACCTACCAATGGAAGGAATCTACGGATGGTATCAACTACTCCGGCAATGGGACCGGCGAATTTCATAGTGTCGGATTGTACCACAATGGCAACCATCTGTTTAACATAAAATTGAAAATCACCTCTTCGGACGGACAGGTAGTAGAGAACTGGATGCAAATCTGGGTGGACGACGATCCGAATGGAGGCTATCAAAAGGGACAGAAAGAGAGCGATTCTGTTCAAATGGAACATGGGGAGGCTGTTCTAAAACCCAATCCCGCATCCAGTTTGGTGGAACTCATTTTCAACGGAAAAAGGTTGTGTATAATCCAAATTTGAAGCCATGAGAGGAAGCGGCTATATTCTATTAATACTGATCACGGGGATGCTATCCTGCGAAAAGCCGCCAGCAATGGATCCATGGTTTACGAGCGAATTTATCACTGGTGAAATCAATGGTGCTCCTTTTACGTCGGGAATCGCGGTGGAGATGGGTGGATTTGTTGATCAGGATTGGTGCGACAAGAATGTGGCGGCGCTGATGTTGGTCAAACAGAATGCGGAGGAAGAATATCAGATCGTACTTCTGAATTATTTTCACACGCAGGCCGGTAACTATATCCCAACCGACAGTTCAGTCAGTCATCAAAGAAACTCGATATGCGCCCTGGATTCAGTTAATATGAGTTTATACTTTGTATCTTTTCCCCGTGACGACATAACAATGGACAGGTACAGGCTCTTGGAAGGTCCATGGAACTACTTTAAGATTTTATACTATGACCCTGAGAAGAAGGAAATCCAGGGACAGTTCGGGGCTAAATTCGTGCGGATCAATACGCATCAGTTGGCGAAAGCGGCGGTAGACACGATTACGTATACCACTGGGAAATTTATTCTTTCCAATATGTATGTGCAGGAGGTCTTCACCGAGCCAAGATAACATGCCCCAAAGCAAAAAAACAGCCGTCCGTAGGAACAGGACGGCTGTTTTTTACACATCTGAAAGTCACTACAACCCAAACCCAACAGCAAGGCCTTTCACCGGTCCGCTGTATGGGAACTGATGCATGATGGCGCCGGTGGCGAGATCCACGGTATAGAAGCTGGTGTTAGCACCTACGGTGAAAATTGCATAGCCTTTGCCGGATACATTGCCGATGTCAAACCCAATGTGTGGGGCCACGTCGGCGCTCAGGGGTTTCGCGTCGATCAGTACGCCGTTGTTTGGCGGCGATTGTACGTAAAGTGTGTTCGATTGGCTGTCAATGTCGAAGAGCGTGGTGGTGGCAGCGCCCGCGGAGCTGTTCGTGTAGGCAACAGCCGTAACGAATGGCGTCGGACCGGACATGCCGATTTTGAGCGGCTGATCAACTGTTGTGACGCCGTTGCTGACATCGATACGCAGGTTTTGGCCATTATCGCTCACCACACGCAGGCGGTCGGCGACCGGGTTGAAATCTACACCAAAGTGCATTCCGCTCAGCATTACAGGCGTATTGTCCGGTAGTTTGAGGCTTACGAGTTCCGTAGCAGCGCCCGTGCCGAGGTCGATGCCGTAAATTTTGCTGTCGCTACCAATTGCATACAATCTGCCATTGACGGGACGTAGGTCGATGCCGTGCAGCGTCACGCCCGGAATCGGAGTGATCATTTTCGTGCCGAATTCTGTGCCGTTTTGCGGATTGAAGATTTTCAGCATTCCGCTGTCCGTCAATGCGTAGGCCACCGGCAGCGATGGAATAGCTATTCCGATGATATTCACATTAGCAGGGAAATCTCCGAGTTTTTGCAGCTTTCCGGTGGTCAGGTCTACATAGTCCAGCTCCCATTTATCCCCAAACTTCACCGACGCGATCGGGTAAACGTCGGACGGGTTCATATCCGGTGAAATGTCAAAACCGCCCACTTCCTGAATATTCAGGCCAAGCGGACCCACGGGCACCAGTGTCCCCGGGTTAGGCGGGTTCTGGATGTACAGCATGTCCGTAGAAGCGTCAATGTCGTAAAGCGTCGTGCCGGCACCGGCGGGAGCGGCGGTTACACCCGCGCGGCTGTTGGTATATGCCACTGCGCCGATCATCGGATTAGGATAGCCGTTCAGCTGCGAGTCGCCCGTGAGGACAGCACCCGTTTCGGGGTGCAGGCGCAGGTTTTGAGCGGTGGTCGATACGACGCGGATGCGGTCGACGGTCGGGTTGAAGTCGAAACCGACCTGGCCATTCAATGTGGCGGCGATCGGTGCCATTCCAATGCGTGTGGCCGCGCCTTCCTTATCGCCTGTTTTTACATTAATGTGATAAAGGTTATTCATCGAGCTGATCGCGTACAATTGTCCGGTTGCAGGACGGAAGTCGATGCCTTTCAGCATGTCGCCTTCTACCAGCCCCGTCACGGCAAACGACCGAATGGGGGTCGCGGTGCTGCGGATGTTGATCTCGTGGAGCTGGTTGTTGTCGGAAAGCGCGTAGAAGATCCTGTCTGGAAGCGAAGGACCGGTTGGCGGTACGCGATGGTCCTCGCAGGAGATGATGGAGATTGAAAGGACAAGGGCGATGATTGCGAGCACCGGCCTGAGGCGAAGGTCGAGTAATTTCATAAGAACGGAATTGAGTTATGTGGTTTTTGTAACCCACATACGTTTCCGGATCAGTTTTGGATTGAGGTGGTGGTGTAAAATTTTAAAAGGGCGTCGGTTTCGGCAATCATCCGGACGGCTGTCAGCGAGGAGTCGTAAAAAGTAATGTTGGCATTACATTGAATTAATAGTCAATCACTTAGTTTGAAAATATGCGCGTTGAATAATATTAATAGTAACATGCAATGATTAAATTGAACTATCCTTTTAAAATGCGAAAAGGATGTCTTTACCACTGGAGTCATTCCCGGGTAAAGTCTATATTGGCAGCAGTTTTCTCAACGGTCTTTAATTTTTTACACATGCTAGTATCTTCATTTCAAACCATCGGGGCCGCATTGGCGTGCCTTGTCGTTGCAGGCTCCGTGAATCAGGCAAATGCGCAGGGCACGAATGTTCTGAATACGTACGAATTTGTTCAGGACGGGGTCAATAACAGCTACCAGCCGCCCGTGATCAAAGGGCCTACTTCCATTCCCCAGACCCTAGCTTTCTTCTACAACAAAAATGGGAGCGTCGATGAGGGGATTTACTTCCAGCCGCTGAAATCTGCACTTTCGGTGACGTTCAGTTTTGATGATCAAACTTACATCAATGTTCCCCAGCATGTTACCGGAATGACTTTCGGTGCGGCGTCGGGGGCGAGCAGTACGCACGTGCGGGGCGTGTCGGTGGTGAATACCAACTATTATTATGCAGATACCGCCCGTGCCATTTTCACGGCGCATCCGCAGGGACCCGTCGGAAAGGGTGTCAATCTGTTTATGAATGCGGGCTTGCAGGTCTTTCTTTCCGCGAAACCGTTACTGGCCGCCAATGCATCCAGGTCGGATACGAGCCGCTACTATTATGGTAAGCTGCGCTTGCAGTTCAGCCGGCCGGTAACCGATCCGGTTATTTCATTCATCGGTTTGGGTGCTACGACCAATTTCGGGGATAAACGCCTTGGATTCGCCACAGAACTGGAATTGCAAACGCCCGGGCTCGCGTTAACGAAGCTCTCGGGCAGCGAGGAAATGCAGATCGATATGGGTAAAACGCAGATCCTGCATTCAAAAACGCCGATTTCGGGCAATTGCGACAATGGCGCGGCGTGCGGGAGCGTGGTTGTGAAGGGTTCGAAGATCAGCACGCTCGTGTTCGGCGTTTACCTGCGCCCCGATGGCGGTCCCGGCGTTTGGGGCACCGAAAAAGTCAGCAACTCCGGGGACATGTGGCACGTTACAATATCTCTTCCAGAACAGGAGTAGCGATTGCTTCCGGCTTTTCGGAATGCATAATTGTCTGGCGGTGCATTTCACCCCAGCTAATGAGCGACTCGATCACCGGCGAAAGCGTATCGCTGTAAGGCGTCAGCTCATACTCGATCGATACCGGGAAGTCGGTGTAGACTTTTCGTATAAGAAATCCATTGATTTCCAGTTCTTTCAACTCATTGGAAAGCACCCTGGCCGAAATGCCGTGGATGGCGCGCTGGATTTCATTGAACCGCTTATGCCCTTCGGCGAGCGCGATGATGATCCGCAACCTCCATTTACCGCCGATTACATATAATGCATCGCCCGCCGCATTGAGCTTATTATAGCATTGTGCGGGAGTGGGTTTGGGGCCGTTGTGATGTGTGAATGGCATGAGATTCGCTAACTGAAAGAATATTACTAACCTTTTGCTTATTACTATCATTTATATAGTAAAAAAGTTCCTTTCAATAGTAAATCAAAATAGCCTGGCGTCTTCCACCAGGCTTAAAGCGTCCCCGTCCATTTGAGGAGCGCTTCGAAAAACCGGATCATTGCATACCTGAACAGGCGAGGCAGGCAGCTGCTAATGGCTGCAACACCCCTGATCGCCTTTGAAATCTTCATATTTGTCGTGATGGCGCATCCAGTCCATGATTCCATCTTCATTTCTTCCTTTTGGTGTGAGATCGAGATAATTGTGCGTGCCGATGAGGACGTCGCCGCCGCGGGAGTAGCTGGAATAAGTGTGGAAAATGTTTCCTGTCCCATCTTTGTAAAACACGCTGGTGCCGGGTGACTCCGTGCCGTCGTCATGTTTGGCATATTCGAAATTGTAATAGATCGTCCCGTTTTTCAGCTGCTGGTCCGTGAACGATACATGATAATCGTAATTGAAATCGCTGCCATGCGACGATACCCAGGCGAACTTCCAGCCCATTCGTTTTTTGAATGCGAGCAGCTTTTCGAGCGGGGCCCTCGAAACCACTACCACCGATACGTCGTGGTGTTTCAAATGAAGGTTGGCACCGTCGATATGGTCGGCCAGGAACGAGCAGCCCGGGCAACCCTCTTCCCACTCCGGGGCAAACATGAAATGGTAGACGATCAGCTGGCTTTTGCCGTAGAAAAGATCTGATAACCAGAGTTTTCCTTCCGTTCCCTCGAAAATATAGGACTTATCGACTTTCACCCAGGGCAGCGCGCGACGCTGGCGACTCAGTTCGTCGTTCAGGCGGGTGAGCTCTTTTTCCTTTTTGAGGAGTTCCTTCCTCGATTTCGTCCATTCTTCCTGCGACACGACCCGGTGCGCGGCCAGGCTTTCGTCCAGGCGGCCAGCCGTAGTTTCCAATTGCTTTTCCATTGGTTTCTGGATTTAGTTTAATACAAAACTCACCAAAAAATCGCTGACTAATCGAGTGTAAAAACGTCTATTTGAGGGGGTGTTTGAGACAATCCGCAAACCGTCGACGATAGGAGGGGTTTTGAGAAAATTAATCTGTGATGTCCGCTTCTGGTATGATTCTTTTTTGAAACAGTCCACATAAATGAAAATATTCATCAACCAAACATACAAAATCATGAAAGCTTTCAAGTTGAATATCATCGCATTAAGTATATTGGGAGCCTCGGCTGCCTTCGCGCAAACATCTACGCCATCGAGCACGCCTTCGACTTCGCCGTCGAGCACACCGTCGACTTCACCGTCAAGTACGCAGCCATCCACCACGCAGCCGTCGACCTACCCGGGCAATACCACACAGCCGAAAACGGTTCCGGGTGCCGCGGTGCAGCCGTCGGATCTGCCGGGTGCCACAAGGCCAGGCAGCACGGTAACGCAGCCATCGCCAACCACCGTTCCAAATTCCACCACGCAGCCATCGACAGTGCCATCGAGCACCGTGCCGGGCAGCGTGACGACGCCGAACAGCACAACGTCGCCTGGCTCGACCACCCGTCCTTCGGATGCCAACTCCGTTCCGCGCACAACCACTCCGGGCAGCTTGCAGCAAGGTACTAACCCAAACGATAACGTGCCGAGAAGCACCGTTCCGGGTACTACCACTAACCCGAACCAGGTTCCGCAGAGCACCACTATTCCATCGTCGACTGTGCCTGGAAGCAGCACTACCCCAAGCAGTACCACGCCAGGAGGCACCGGTACCAGCATTCCGAGATAATATTGAGCAATTATAGGTAGCAAGCCGGACTTTCACAGGTCCGGCTTTTATCAAACCTGAACTTTAAACGCAACGATCAATCATGCCAAGTATTACCAATCGTGAAGACGACGGGCGACTGGAACCGGGAGTGGTTCTGGTGGTGTCGGGAGCAGAGTCGGAGAACGACGCCGTGCTCGCCATTGAAAATTACCTGCGGGTGAATCAGAAAGAGCACCTCGAACTGGCTTTGCCGGAGAAATGCGAAGATGGATCATTTCAGGTGAGGCTGGAAGAGCCGGCTGCGAATGGCTAGTCGCAGCGCAGCATTCGCCTAATTTTTGGTGCCTTCTCGGAATGCAGGTTCTGTCTGTGACCGTTCCCGGTCCATTTCTTCAAATTCCCTGGTAGGATTGAACCAATTGCTGCCTGATGCGTCGCCAATCGCGACAACGCGCCCCTGGTTGATCTCAACAAGCACTTTGGAACTTTTCAATTCGTCCCAGTTGCTCACGCGGCAAACCTGCATACATCGGAACAGAAACCTACCCAGATGCGGCGGATCGGCAGATTCGCCGCCATTTATTCCGGACGTGAATACTTCATGTCCGCCGAAGGTATATTTAACGCCTTTCAGATTCAGTTCCAACTCCGCCGTTACATATAATCGGCGGTGGACATAGATATGCACCGCCTTGATTGTTCCCATTTCCATCATAGCTTTCGTTGATGTAGGACGTATAGGGCATTAAAACTGTGCCTGTAAATCCGTATTAATAATTAATTAACGTTGAGCGCCTCAGACAAACCGTTTGAACGGCAATATATACGTTTGTAGCGAAAATTGTAGTAGTACTATTACGAATAATTTCAGAAAGCCCGTTCAAATCTCGAATTTTTTGTAGAAAATCTCTCCAAATTGTAGGTGTGTCTATCAGGTTTTAAGCTGAACTGAAAAATTTTCTGCATTGGTGGAATAAAGGAAGGGTATGGAAATGAGTAGATTACATCTTTCTGGAAAGTGTGTTAATACAAATGACCCTTTCCCGAAATTGCTATGAAACTACTCCTGCTTGCATCGCTGCTCCTGCCGACTGTGACTCCGCTGGATGTGGCACCACACGTTGGTGACCTGCCCAAAGAATCTGCCTCTTGTAATCCTCAAATCCGGCAGCCGACAGGTTACTTGTTTCCGCAATTTGTGCAGGGGACCGTTTATTTCCGGAATGGTACCAAACGGCCGGCAAAGCTGAATTACCATTTCCGGCACGGCGGCGTCCAGTTTGTGGATGCGCAGGCGGACACCCTGCTGTCACGGGCAAGCACCTGATCGACCATGTAGAAATGGGCGGCCGGAAATTTTTCCTGACGGACACCTATTCCGATATGGAGCTCATCACTTCGGAAGCCGTTCGGTTGGCCGTGCGAATGCAGCCGCAGCCAGGCGGAAATGGCCTCAGCCATTCCGGGCAGCACTTTTCGGCTTCGGAGGGTAATACCGCATCCGGCCTGCTGATCAGCAATCAGGGTGGAAATTTTCAGTGGGAGAACAATGCGTCGGGGCAGGCCTGGACGTTAAAAAGTACCTATTTCCTCATCGACCGCAACCGGGTCGCACACCGCGCATCGCGGCGGGCGTTTATGACCGTTTTCGCCCGCGGGAAGCGGGACGTCGTTCGCTACCTGCGCGAGCACCGCGTGGATTTTGCGAATGCCAGCGACCTGCAACAGCTGCTCCATTTCTGCAATAATCTGCCCAGCCGATAGATTGAATCCGCCGCTTGCACATTTTGTTTGAAATTTTGATGGATTTATCGCCGAATGGTTAAGTTAGCGTGTTGACAATGAATGTCTTCCGCTAAACCTACACCCGATGCGAGCACTTTTCCTGCTGATCCTTTTTCTTTTTACCAAACCCGTCCTGGCGCAGGAGTCGCTGCCTGACATTTCGACGGAGGAAATCGCGGCCATTGAAAGCAAACGGGCGGGGATCCTGGCTGGCGAACGTTCAATGCGCGTAAAGGCTTCCAATAATTTTGATGTAAAATACTACCGCTGCGAATGGGAAGTCGATCCGGCGTCGTACTATATCAAAGGTAAAGTGACGCCGCATTTTACGATGAATGCGGCAGGAAATGTGATCACACTCGACCTCGCAAGCGGGCTCACGGTGGCATCCGTAAAGCAGCGCGGCAGTGATGTTGCTTTCTCGCACGTCGGCGATGCGCTCATGATCACCCTCCAAAACCCACTTTCGCAAGGCGTTAAAGATTCGCTCACGATTGCGTATGAGGGTATTCCGCCCGGTAATCATGGCGCGTTTGTAACATCCGTGCACGGACCGGCCAGTACGCCTGTTCTGTGGACGTTGAGCGAGCCCTTCGGCAGCCGCGACTGGTGGCCCTGCAAGAACGGCCTCGACGATAAGGCCGATTCCGTCGACATTTTTCTCACGCATCCGGCTGTGTACAAAGCAGCCTCCAACGGACTGTTGCAGGCCGAAACCGCTCTTTCCATCAACCTCACCCGCACACACTGGAAGCACCGCTATCCGATTGCCAGCTACCTTGTCGCATTTGCCGTAACGAACTATAGTGTGCTGGATAACAGTGTCGTAATTGGCGGGACGAGCGTGCCTTTCAAGACTTATTGTTACCCCGAGAGCCAGTTTAATTTCCAGAACGGCGCCCAAAATGCCCTCAATGCGATGGTGCAGTTCAGCAACCTGTTTGGCGATTATCCGTTTAAGAATGAAAAATACGCGCATGTGCAATTCGGCTGGGGCGGCGGCATGGAACACCAAACCTGCTCATTCATGGGCAGTATGGCCGAAACGCTGATCGCCCATGAGCTTGGACATCAATGGTTTGGAGATAAAATTACCTGCGGCAGCTGGGAGGATATCTGGCTCAATGAAGGCTTCGCGACGCACCTGGCGAGCATTTATAATGAGGCTAAATACCCACTCAACACAAAATTCACCCGCACCAGCGAAGTCAACACCATCACTTCACAGCCCGGCGGCTCGGTTTGGGTAAATGATGTGAACGACGCGGGCCGCATTTTCAATAACCGGCTGAGCTACCTCAAAGGCTCGCACCTGCTCTATATGCTGCGCTGGATTCTCAGCGACGCCACGTTCTTCTCCGCGGTGAAAAATTATATCAATGATCCCTCGCTGGCCTACGGCTACGCAACCACCGCTCATCTCAAAAGCCACCTCGAAGCGGCCAGCGGCAAAGATCTGACCTATTTTTTCGACCAATGGTTTACCGGGCAGGGCTACCCGTCGTACCAGGTGGAATGGTATCCGATCGGTAACGCTGTGCAGGTGAGGCTCGAACAAACGCGGTCGCATGCGTCGGTGAATTTTTTCCAGCTGCCCGTGCCCCTGCTATTCCGCAACAGCCAGACTAACCAGCAGAAACTGGTCGTACTCGACCACACGGTGAGCGGCCAGCTCTTTTCGGAAAACCTGGGTTTTGAGGCCACGGAGGTCGTTTTCGATCCTGATGTGTGGCTGATCACGCGCAACAATACGATCACCAAATCGTCGGGGCAATTGCCGGTGGTTTTCAGCAGTTTTGAGGTACAATGCCGCGGCAATGGCGCAAGGCTCACTTGGCAAACGATCGAGGAGGTGGGAGCCGATTATTTTGAAATACAAGGAAGTGACGACGCCCGTCAATGGCAGGTTTTGGGGACTGTCCGTGCGTTTGGTAATTCAAAAGCTACCAACGATTATTCTTTTAATGTCGAAGCGTCTTCTTCGCGTAATTTTTATCGGGTGAAAGAGTACGACCTGGATGGCAAAACCCAGGAGACCCGGATTTTGGTGGCCAAATGTGGAAAGGAAAAGAGTGATTGGGCGGTACATCCTAATCCGGCAATCGATTTTTTTTACATTAACCCATTCCAACAAAAATCCGATTCCTGATGAGCTGTTGCTTTATGACGTTAAAGGGAATCGTATTTTGCTCAAAACGAAGTCGTCCGGCGGGACGAAAACGTTCGATGTAAGGCATTTAAATTCCGGCATTTATTCCATTGTATCCCAGAAGGGAGAGGTGCTGTTCAAGTTCCTGAAAGAGTGAAATTGATATAGATTTTGATTTATACATTCGCTTTCGTTATGCACACTGTACTATTATCCGCTTGTCTGCTGGCGCATATAATCCCAGGTCTTTTGCGAGGTCCGTACCTTCAATCGGCTACGTCGACGAGTATTATTATTCGCTGGCGTACCAATGAGCCAACCGACAGCCGGGTTCTTTTCGGGGAATCGCCAGCGACATTATTCCAAAGTGTTGACAGTACCTCGTCCGTCACCGAGCACGAGGTAAAATTGACCGGGCTCCAACCCAAAAAGCGGTACTATTATTCCATCGGCTCTGCGCAGGGAGTGTTGCAAGGTGATGCCGGCAACTTTTTTGAAACGGCCCCATTACCAGCGCAAACAGGCAAATACACCATCGGCGTGATGGGCGATTGCGGAAATAATTCTGTTAATCAGATCAATACGCGTGATAAGCTGCTCGATTTCCTGGGGAATGAATATATGGATGCCTGGCTATTGCTCGGCGACAATGCCTACATGACCGGCACCGAAGCGGAGTACCAGAGCGGATTTTTCAATATTTACAAAGACCGGCTGTTAAAGCAAACACCATTGTATCCGACGCCGGGAAATCACGATTATGCCAATAATGCATCCAGACAGGTCGATCACGCGGTGCCTTATTATAACATATTTACCGTTCCCAGCGCCGGGGAAGCGGGTGGCGTCCCTTCCGGGACCGAATCGTTTTACTCGTTTGATTATGGGAACACCCATTTCCTTTCGCTGGACTCGTACGGAATGGAAAGTGGCAATACGCGGCTGTATGATACTTTGGGCACGCAGGTGCAATGGGTCAAGGCGGATCTGGCAGCAAATACGAACAAGGATTGGGTAATCGCCTACTGGCATCATCCGCCGTATACGAAAGGCTCCCATGATTCGGATATTGAATTGGAGCTGATTAACATGCGGAAGAATTTTATCCGGATTTTGGAAAGAAACGGCGTAGACCTCATTCTTTGCGGGCACAGCCACGACTACGAGCGCTCGAAATTAATGCACGGGCATTATGGTCTCGAAAATTCATTTAATCCGGCCATTTACAACCTCAGCCAGTCTTCCGGGCGTTACGACGGCTCATCCGAATCCTGCCCATACATCAAGAAATCATCCGACAATGAAGGCACCGTATATGTAGTTGCAGGCTCGGCGGGGCAGCTTGGGGCTACCAAGGCAGGCTATCCGCACAATGCATTGCCATTCGCCAATGCAAGTTACGGAGGAGCGGTTTTATTGCAGGTGGAAGGGAACAGGCTGGACGCCAAGTGGATAGCTTCCGACGGCATCGTGCGTGATCAGTTTACGATTGTTAAGGATGTGAATAAGAAAACGTCGGTCGAGATCGAGAAAGGGGAAAGCATTACAATTGCCTCCTCCTATATCGGCTCCTACTTGTGGAGCACCGGGGATACATCCCGGGAAGTTACGGTAAGCCCGGCAGTGACGACGGAATATGTTGTCAAGGACGAATATTCCTGTCTTAGTGATACGACGGAGGTCATTGTCACCAACCCGTTACCAGTCAAATTGAGCCATTTTTCAGGTTCATTCCATGACGGTAGGGTGACGCTGGAATGGGAGACGACGGAAGAAATCAATGCAGGTTATTTTTTGGTCGAGCGCTCGCAGGACGGTCGTACTTTTGAGCCTATCGGTAAAGTCGACGCATTGGGTGATTCCCGAAAGGTAAATGCGTACCACTATGATGATGAAAATGTAAACGACAATTTTTATAACAGCAACATTTATTACCGGCTCAAAGAAGTCGACCGGGATGGGAAAACGCAATATTCAAGAATTGTAAGTATAAAATTGGATAGTTATGCCAATGATAAAATTCGCATAAAGCCAAACCCTTCTTCCGGGGAAGAGATTTGGGTTGAAATCGGGAAGGGCATAGGTAAATGCAAATTAATCCTCAGTAACGTGAATGGCCAGACTTTACGCGAAATGTCATCCAATGCAGAAACCATAGCTCAAAGTTACCCGCTAGGTAAATTGAATGCCGGAACTTATATCATCAAAGCCGTATTCGGAAGCGAAATAATATCCCGCAAGTTCGTTGTTCGCTAGTATTAAAAATTCAATAAATTATTCCACAAAATAAGGTAGGTTAGCGTAAATAGATTTTGATTGTTTGTTTCTATCAAATTTCAAGTCAGATGCGCTATCCTCTTTACATTTATCTTGTGTGTTTCGGCATTGTTTTTCTATTCACCGGCTGTGAGTACAAGAAAAATAATTCGGTTAAGGTAACGATTGATTATCCCAAATTGGCCGGTGATACTGTTTCAATCGGTCGGGTTAATATGGTGGATGTTTCAACCATTGAGTTGGGCAAAGTGCTGCTGGATAGTGCCGGGAAAGGGGTGGTTGAGGTGGAAGTTGAAGCGCCGGTATTTGCACATATCAATGGAAAGGAATTGGCAGCGGGCATTTTGATTTACCCTGGCGATGAGATCGAAATTGCCCCATCCGCGGCGGGAGCGAGGTTAGCAGTACAGTTCAGAGGCGATGGTGCAGCGGTTAATCAGGCTTTGAATGAAACCCAGCAAATCAGGAGCGAATTCGAGAAATGGAACGGCACTTACTACTTCCAACTCAATTCGGAAGACTTTCTGGCGGCCAAGGATTCACTGCAAAAAAGTTACGATCATTTATTCTCAAAACTGAAATCCGATACGCAGGTTTCGGCGGAGCGACTGGCTCTTCTGACGCATCAAACCGGTATGCATGTTGTTTCTTATCAATACAATTTTGCGATCGGAAAAGATACATCGGAAATCCCGGCGCAGGTGAGAAGAGTAGTTGAGCATCTGCCGATCGATACCGTTGCGTTGCAATCCGGTATGTTCGACTATTCACTGGTTGCCTCGCAGTTTTTTCAGCATCGTATCAACAATGCCGTATACGAAGAGAACGATCAAATGGACAGTGATAGCCTCGAATCCATTTTTCCAATGATGGTCGAAAAGAAAATCAAGGCCAATGAATATCCGAAACCAATCGAGGATTTCATCAGGGTGAAAAGTGCGGACGTCCAGATCAGATTGAACGGACTTTCGCCCAACATGATAACACTGGCTAACACCATCGAAAAGGAAGTTGCTTCGGAAGAGCTCAAAAAGGTGATTCGCGAGGATGTCAGCCGTTGGGAAAAGCTGGGCCCCGGGAAGCCCGCGCCGGATTTTACCGGCACGACGCCTGATGGTAAGAAGCTCGCGCTTTCGGATTTGCGCGGGAAAATTGTGTACGTCGACATTTGGGCGACTTGGTGTGGGCCATGCGTGGGCGAATTTCCTGAGTCAAAAAAGGTGCACTCGGAGTTTAAAGAAGATGATCGGGTCGCTTTTCTGTATGTCTCCATCGACAGGGATACCCTGGCATGGAAGAAAATGGTGGCAGCTGGCAGAGTTCCCGCCGGCCATCACATGCTTACCAGCGCCGACGCTCCCGAATCTGTCTGGAATCTTTATCATGTGTGGGGCATTCCGCGCTACTTGCTGATCGACGCGCAGGGCCGCATGGTAGCGACCCATGCTGTGCGGCCGTCGTCGGGTAATGTGCAGGGTGAATTGCGTAAATTGTTGAGCAAAAGTCGTATAGCGCAAAAGTAGGCCTCTTTGCAAATCTAACAAGCCGCCGCCAGCCCAAACTCTGCCAGCGCCCTGGGGAAATTCCGGCCCTCGTGGCCTGAGCGGCTGAGTTTTACTAATGCAAACCGTTCGAGCACATCGAGCTGCATCCACTGGTGCGCCGAAATGACGGGGCAGTTCCATTCCTGGGCCTTTTCGCGCACTTCCGCGGGTACCTGCGTATGCACCCACGCGGCGTCGAGCGTTTTGAGCAGGCTGGGCACTGTGCTGGTATATTTCCAAACCAATGCATGCACAAAATCGGCGTAGGCGTCAATCTCCTCTTGCGAATGGCAGGGTAGTTCTGCCAGTTCGTCCTTTTCGTGGTAATTGAGTCTGGCCCAATCGGCGAGTTGCAGTTTCACGCGGCAGGTGTCGAGCTTGTACCGCACGATCATCGGGATGCAGCGCAGGCTATCTACAAAATCGCTTTCGAATGCGAAAAAGCGGGTTTCGATGGCGGTTATGGTGTTCATGGTCAGGCTGGTTCGAGGTGAGTGAAGCGGGTAAGTTCAACGGGTACGAAATCTGCCTTGGCGGCGTCGCAGGTAGGGCAGCAGTAGGCGGCCGGAAGGTCTTCGAAGGCGGTCCCGGGTGGGATATCGCCGAGGATGTCGCCAAACTCGGGATCATAAATAGTCATGCAATCGGGGCATTGGTGCGCGGTCTTCACCGGTCTGACGGCCGTTTTGGCTTCATCGGGCTCGGACAGCATAGTTTTCAGAGTATCCCTCGATCGCTGATTGTTAAACCGCCTGCAAAGACGTTCCAGCTGCGCAGGCAAATGTATTTTGAATAAGCCCTTTTCAAACAGCACTTGCGTGCGGCTGTTGGGGTTGAAGTTTTCGGTATAATAAAGGTCATAAACGCTGAATACCGGCAGCTGGCCGATCCGCAGCAAGGGCCGTTTCCGGATCAGCACCGAGCCGAAAACTTCCGATTTCGGGCGGGTTTGAATGCCGAAGCAAAGCCCGAAAGTCCGGGTGTCGTTTTTGGAAAAATGCCGGATCAGTTCGTTTTTCAGTTCGGCACCGTCGCCATTGTGGTCCTCCGTTTGCCAGGCCAGTTCGTTGGCGGCGTGGCGGACATTGATATTATGTTTACCCAGAATATTACTCCAAGACTCACGGTATTGATCCTCAATGCCTTTGATAACCAGCGATTTCCAGGGCGTAGCGCAAATTTCCCCGACGCGGGTGTTCAGGCATAATGTGCACACGTCCAGCAAAAAATCGATCGAAAACTCCTCATCGCGTCGATACAATCCCAGCCAGGTGCGCGATTCATAGCGATTGAACCCTTCGTAATAGGGCAGCGAAAACGAAGGCAGTTCGAGATCCTGCTGGGCCGGTTGGGAAACATAACGGATTCGCTCGTTCACGGCGGCTTTCAACGCGTTTTCCTCATTTATTTGCTCGTCCAGCATGCATTCGTCCATCACCCTCGACAGCCGCCCGATTTCGTTGGTGTAAACAAGCCCATCCCACTTGAAAACCGTGTTGGTTTGCTTCAAACGCACATACAAATACCAGAAATGCGGCTCGGGAGAGGAAATGAAATTGAGGTTACCGGTAAAAAACGGCGTAAAACTCTGGTTCGAATCGGAGATATTGATCTTCAATCCGGGCTTCCAGCTGGCTTCGAAATCAAAACTATCGAGCACGGAATGGTACTCGCTCGCATTGAGCCATTGCCCGGTCCGGAAAACCTCCTCGCCGCAGTACGAACTCACGATATTAGGCCGACGATCGGTATTGACCTCGTAGAAAATGCCCAGCTTTTTAAAATCACTCTCCAAAAACCGCATATCCTCGTAATGCACAGTCATAAGCAGCTGCTGTCGCGACCCGAACCGTACATTGCGTACATTCGCATTCCACGCCGCCGAAAGAATGTCTTTCAGATAGCCCGGCGAAGCAATGCCCCCCGGCAGGTTGATTTTGATATGATAGTAGTCGCGCATGGTCGAAACGAGGTTTATGATAAGGTGACTCCTCCGGAGTCTGCGATTATGTGATATCAGGTCGTTCTATAAACAGGATGCCGCTCTGCGGCCAGGCGTTTGCGCCCCGGAGGGGCATTCTGTTTACGGCAACTATTATGTATTCAGTGGCTGTGCTATAAACGGGCTGCCGCTCTGCGGCCAGGCGTTTGCGCCCCGGAGGGGCATTCTGTTTATAGCAACAAGCATCTGTCCCGACGTGCGGCCCCGGCGGGGCCTCCTGCCCGAACTACAATGCTACCAAACTATTTTCCAACGCCTTTTCCAAAATAGACCGCACCTCCGGCCGGCATGAGCCGCAGCCCGTCCCGGCGCCCGTCGTCTGGCAGAGCTTCTGGAAATCGCCGCAGCCGCCGGCAATGGCATTTTCCAGGTTTCCTTGTCCGACATTGTTGCAGGAGCATACGAGTTTTCCCATCATCGGCTCGGCTTTCTGGCTCGCGCGGAGGAGTTGCAGGCGTTTTTCCGAAAGTTCGACGCCGCCCGAGATGAGGTCGCGGAATTCCAGGAATTCGTTTTTATCGCCTATCAGGATCGCACCTACGAGCTTGTCGCGGTGCACGATGCATTTTTTGTAATAACGCTTTGATTTATCGATGAATACGATTTGCTCATAGGCCGGATCGTTGGCCGGGGCGTCGGTCATGCCGATGCTGCACAAGTGCAGACCGTCCATTTTCAGGATGTTCATCGAGGTGCTTCCTTTGTACGGTTGCGAAATGTCGCCCGCGAGGTAGTTGGCGATCACTTCGGCTTGCTGTTCGGCGGCGAGGGTAATGCCCCACATTTGTCCGTTCCATTCGGCGATTTCACCGGCCGAGTAAACATCCGGGTCGGAAGTTTGCATGTAATCGTTCACTACCACGCCGCGCTTGCATTCAAGGCCGGTGTTTCTGGCGAGGTCGATGGTCGGGACGGTGCCGATAGCCAGTACAACCACCTGACAATCAATCTTCCGTCCCGATTTCAGCCTGATCCCTTCCACGGTGTCCGAACCCGAGAAGGTAGCCACCTCATCATTGAAATAACATTCGATTCCCCGGTCGAGCAGCTCCTGGTAAAGCAGTTCGCTCGCGAGCGGGTCAAGCTGGCGCTCCATAAAACGGCCGCTGCGCTGGATCACGGTCACTTTTACGTCCATTTCGCGGAATGATGCCGCTAATTCCAGCCCCAGAATTCCCCCGCCGACGATCACCGCGTGCGGGTCGGGCTGTTTCAAAAACGGCAGCAACGAGTCCGCATCGAGCCGCGAGCGCATATTGAAAATGCCGGGCAGGTTGGGCACGCCTTTCGGCATGAACGCCTTGCTGCCCATGCCGAGGATCAGCTTGTCGTAATGGTGTTCAAATCCGTTGCTATCGATCACGGTTTTGTGTTTCCGGTCGATGTGCATGATACTTACGCCCTTATGCACGGTAATGCGGTTTTCGGCAAACTGGTCCTCGCGCAGCTTCACGAGCTGTTCCCAGGTTTGCGAGCCGCTGATGTAATCGGGCAGCATTACCCGGTTATAAAACGGATATATTTCTTTGGAAAAAACATGGATCTCATCGTTCGCATTGAGCTGGCGGTAGGCATTGATAAAGCCCAAACCAGCCGATCCTGCGCCGATAATGATGATTTTTTCAACTGGTTTTTGATACAATGCTACCTGCACAGCCGAAAACTTGAAATCCGGTTCTTTGGATTTCGGGTCAACCAGCGGGCTAGTGAGGTTGTTGGCGCGCACGAGGTTGCTACCCAATATTTTTCCCCAATGCATGGGCAAAAAGCACAGCCCTTTGCGGACATCCGTGGTAATCTGCGCCTTCACACGCACTTCCCCGCGACGGCTGCTCACCGTCACCAGACTGCCTTCCTGAATGCCGCGTTCCTGCGCGTCGACGGGGTGAATTTGCAGGAAAGGCTGGGGAATATGCTTGTTCAATTTCGCGACACGGCCCGTTTTGGTCATGGTATGCCACTGGTCGCGGATTCTTCCACTCGTTAAAACCAATGGGAACTGGTTATCCGTCGGTTCGGATGTGTTTTCATCCGGTACGGCATGGATTTGCGCTCTTTTATTTTTGGTATAAAACTGATGGTCGGTAAAAAGGCGTTTGGTGCCAGGCTGGCGCACTTCTGCGGAACGCTCGGCATCCAGCGACGAAAGCGGCCATTGGACGCTGCGTTTTTCTTTCAGTAATTGATGGCTTACGCCGGTTACGTCAATGGTCGTTCCTTTGGTAACCTTCACATATTCAGCATACACATCGGCATTGGTTTTGTAATTAAATGCTTTTTCAAAGCCCATTTTCTGGGCAAAACGCCAGAGGATTTCCGAATCGGGCAGGGCTTCTCCCGGCGCGTCGAGCACTTTGGGAAGATAGGTAATGCGGCGTTCGGCGTTGGTCATGCTGCCGTCTTTTTCCAGCCAGGCCGCCGCGGGCAGTACCACGTCGGCGAAATGCACGGTGTCGGCGCGGTTAGAAACGTCCTGCACCACCACAAAACGCGATTTTTTCAATGCGCTTTCCACGGCATTCATGTCGGGCATGCTCACCAGCGGGTTGGTGTTGATGATCCAGATCGCTTTCAGTTTGTCATCGGCCAATGCTTCGAACATTTCGGTAGCGGTAAGGCCGGGCTTGTCGGCAATGCGGACGGGCGTGTTCCAGAATTGTTCCATTTCCTCGCGGTGGGCGGCATTCACCACCTCGCGGTGGCCCGGGAGAATGTTGGCAAGGCCACCCGTTTCCCGACCGCCCATGGCATTCGGCTGGCCGGTCAACGAGAACGGCCCATTACCCGGTTTGCCGATTTTACCGGTAATCAAATGCAGGTTGATGAGCGAAAGGTTTTTGTTTACCCCGATTACCGATTGGTTCAATCCCATGGTCCAAAAGGAGAGAAAGCCTTTCGAACGGCCGATCCATTCGGCGGCTAAGGCAATGTCGGCGGAAGGGACACCACAAATGTCGGCCGCTTCCGCCAAAGTGCGCTGCATTACTTGTAGCCGGAATAATTCGAAACCATCGGTGTGGTCTGCAATAAACCGCTCATCGAGGTAATCATTTTCGATCAGCAAACGACCGATCGCGTTGTTGAGGACAATGTCGGTGCCCGGGCGGATCTGCAAATGCAGGTCGGCCGAGCGGGCGGTGTCGGTTACACGCGGGTCCACGCAGATAATTTTGGTAGCCGGATTCGCCGTTTTATGCGCTTCCACGCGCCGCCAGATAATGGGATGGCACCAGGCCGGGTTAGCGCCGGTTACATACATGACATCGGCCGCTTCGATGTCGTCGTAGCAAACGGGAACGCTATCCTCGCCCAGTGACAGCTTGTAACCCACCACCGCCGAGCTCATACACAGGCGGGAGTTGGTGTCGATATTGTTGGACCCGATGAAGCCCTTGATCAGCTTGTTGACCAGGTAATACTCCTCGGTGAGGCATTGCCCGGAGACATAAAATGCCACCGAATCGGGCCCGAATTTTTTGATTAATGTCTTAAAAACAGCCGCTGTGCGTTCCAGCGCCTCGTCCCAGGTCGCGCGCTGCAAAGGCATCGAGCGGTTGAGCCGCACCTGCGGATACAGCAGCCGGTCCGACTGGTCCATCACCGTGTAATGCAGGTTCATGCCTTTGGAACACAGCATTCCTTTGTTCGACGGATGCTCCTTATCGCCTTCCAGGCTGAGCTGGCCGTTACTTTCTTTCGTCACCACGACCCCGCAGCCCACGCCGCAGTAACAGCAGGTCGATTTATAGGATGTTGGGGATGGCTTCATTTTAATGAGTGACCGGGTCGCCGGTGCGATGAGTGAATGTTGAATGAGTGAATGGGGCGGCGGCCCGGAGGGGCATCCTGTTTATAGCAAATCATTTTTTGGCAATCGTTTTTGGCCCGGAGGGCCATCCTGTTTATAGCAAAATCCATTTCTTCGCAATCGTTTCGGCCCCGGCGGGGCCACCTAGGCGGGGCCACCTAGGCGGGGCCACCTAGGCGGGGCCACCTGGGCGGGGCCACCTGGGCGGGGCCACCCTGGCGGTTTAATAGCCTTTCGTCAGGCGACTCCTCCGGAGTCTGGCGACGCTTTGGTATTTCTCGTTGCTATAAACGGGCTGCCACGCTGTGGCATTCTTTTGCGAATGATCCTGAATCCATTTCCATTGATTTCAATCTGCGGGCCTTGGTGGCTCTATCGGGATCGGATTTTTCTCCGTTTCTGATGATTTGAATCAACTGACGTCGGGACGATCTCTCTCGATACTTTTTCATTCATTCCCGTTCAATTAGCCTGCGGGCGGCATTATGCTTCTACCGGCTCCAATTGGCCTGTTTCCGCTGTCACCGTCTGTTCCTTTTCAAAGTTGATCAATGCGACGATTGCGGCGATGCAGGCGATGGCTACCCCAATGTACATAAATGCTTCCGAGTAGGAAATTGCGCTGGATTTGAACAGGAATCCTGCCAGCACCGCGCCCACATTACCGCCTGCGCCTACGATGCCGCTCACCGAGCCGATCGCTTTTTGATTAATAAAAGGCACAATCGCATAAGTAGCGCCGTTGGCCATTTTCAAGAACATTGCGAAGCAAAGCATGGTAATCACCGCGCCAACAATGCTGCCGCTCTGCGCGAACAATGCGATGCCGATCCCTTCGAGCACGAGCAGGAGGGCGAGCAGGCGTCCTTTGCCCAGCATTCCCCATTTGTTACCAACCTTATCCGCCACGATTCCGCCGATGGCCCGTGCGAAAATGTTCATAAATCCGAATGCACCAGCCAGGATACCCGCCGTTTCCAACGAGGTGTTAAAGTTGTCGAAAAAGTACAATGCAGCCACATTATCAAAAGTGATTTCAATCCCAAAACATGCTCCATAGGCGAGGAATAAGGCCCAGGTGCGCGGATCGCGCATGGCGATGCCTAATGTGCCTTTTGTTTTGGCAGCTTTCGGGTTAGTGATCGCCAGGTCTTCGAAGTTGCCAGCCGGGGTGTCTTTGGTGAAGAAATAATATACAAATGCAAAGATCAGCAACGCTACACCCGGAATGACCATCGCGATCCGCCAGGCCGATTCGGGCAGGTAACCTGCGCCCACGAATGCTGCGAAAACCAATGGCATGACCATGTTCGTGATCCCGCCGCCGAGGTTACCCCAGCCGCCAGCCACCGCATTGGCCGTTCCGACAATTTTCTTATCGAACATGACCGAAGTATGGTATTGCGTCACCACAAATGAAGCGCCGATCACGCCGATGGCAAGGCGGAAGAGCAAAAAGCCTTCATAGGAGTCCACCAGGCCGACTGTCATCACCGGAATGGCGCCGAAACCGAGCAATGCAGTGTAAGTTTTACGCGGGCCCCAGGAGTCGCACAGCTTGCCGATGGCGATGCGGGCGATGACCGTGGCGGCTACGGAGGCGATGATAATGTTACCGATTTGCGGCTTGGTGAGGCCTAGATCCGCTTTAATGACCGTCATGAGCGGGGCCAGTCCGAACCATCCGAAGAAACAGAGGAAGAACGCCATCCAGGTCAGGTGGAAAGTGCGCATTTGCACGCCCTTGAAGCTGAATATGTTGAGTTTTTCAAGCGGCTTATTGGTCGTTTCCATAGTAATAAGAGTTTGAAAGTGATGGTTGTGACAGACTTATTTCAGGAATTCAGGTTTGATATTGATCATCAGGTAGGCCCAGTTGGACATTTTCTGCGGATTTTTCACGCCCTTCACCTGTGCCAGACTGTTGGTCGAGAAAAAGGCGCAGTAGCCGCCCTGGAAGCTGATGCTTTTCGTCAGGTTGTAATTCGCGATAATGTCGAGTTCTTCGCCGAAGCCGGATGAGAGCTTCTGATTATCAGCAACGCGCACGGTGGCTGCGCTGGAAAAATGGTGCAGATCGGTGTTGAAGGAAAGCTTTTCGGAGGCTTTGATCGTGGTATTAATGTAAAGGTCCGAAAGTCCGCCCTTGCCGAACGCATTAGCCGCATAGAAGTAATCCATTTGTCCCCAAAACTTGTGCGGCGTGCCGTAAAGCGGGTCGAACGTGTGGTTTTTCGAGGAGCCGGACACTGTGCCGGAGGTGTAGTCGAAGCCGGGACCAATGGAAAATACCCGGTTCATCGCATACATCCCCCGGACAGAATACATATAGGCGCTCAGCGACGCACCGTCTTTGTCTTTCCCTGCCTGGTAAAACGCATTGGCGGTCAATGTCCAGTTTTTGCCGATTTTAGTTTGCAGATAGGGCCCAAACGTCACCCGGCTCCGCACACCGTCAGCCAGCTTTTTTACACCCGCCGTATCCAATGTATATTTTTGAAAATCATCCTTTACAGCCAAGAACGAAGCATTTCCACTCTTTAATTTTTTACCCAAATACAAAAACTGCAATGACTTGTACATCGTCCCGATCCCGTTCGTGCCGGCCGGATAACCTATGGGCACACCGTCGTACAAAGTGCCGGTTTTGAACTCACGGTTTTGGTTATACGCAACGCCCAGATGCGCAGTAAAACCATTAAAACCGTACTTGATCAAAGCCGCATCATGCCGCCGGGCCTGTTGCAGCCAGTCGAGATTGCCGAGCACGCGGCTGTCGTCGTAAACAAATTCCTGCCGCCCGATCTTCAATGCGAACTCTTTTCCGAGCTTGGTCTGGTTGGTATCCAGCAGGCTGATTTCCCCCCAGGCTTCGTGCAGCATGAGCCCATTGAGGGCCGAGTTGGTGATGCGGTTGTTGGTAGAAGCGTCCTGCCCCCACACGCGCACATCCTGCACAGCCACGAAAAACTGCGTCCGGTAACCCTTGTAGCCTGCATTCAGACGGGTACGCTGGGAAGTGAAAAAGGCCGGCTTTTCCCCCTTGGAAAGCATCGTGCCCTGTCCGTCAAGCAACTCCGTCCGGGTCCGTAACTGACCCGAAAGGCTGAACTGCGCCATTGTTCGCATCGGTGCCAGCAGGCCGGTCCCGATCATACCCAGCAAAAGGAGAGCTCTTTTCATTGTGATTATGTTTAGGTTGGAGTGAAAGCAAGCGGGATCAAAATGCCATCTGCATGTTTTGCAGGTATTCCAATGCGTAAGCGGGGCTGAGGGCCACTACTTCGCCCATCACCATAATCGCCGGTGTGCCAATGCCGCTTTCGCGTACAAGCCGCGGCATTTCCCAAACCTGTCCCACCACACTTTTCTCGTCCGACCGGGTGCCGTTCTGGATCACCGCCATCGGCAAATGGCCGCGTCCGAAGTGTTTGTATAGCGCACAAATCTCTTCCAGTTTATTCAAACCCATTAAAACGATTACCGTTGCTTTCGACTGGGCTGCCAGTCGGAGATCGTCTGAAAGCTCGCCGTTTTGTGTCGTTCCGGTGATCACCCAGAAGCTCTCGCTTACCCCGCGGCGCGTTACCGGAATGCCCATTGAGGCAGGAACGGCCGTGCTGCTGGTAATGCCCTGCACGATGGAGCACGGAATGCCGTGGTCCTGCGCGTATTCCATTTCCTCATGACCGCGACCGAATACAAACGGATCGCCGCCTTTGAGCCGTACCACATGGCCACGCTTGCGGGCGAGACGCACGATGAGGCCGTTGATCTCATCCTGCGAGAAGGAAGGCTTACGCACTTTTTTGCCGACATACATTTTGAGTGCGTGGGCTGGGGCAAATTCCAGGAAAGCCGCGTTGGCGAGTTCGTCGTACAGGACCACATCCGCAGTTTGCAATGCACGTATGCCTTTCAGTGTGATCAGTTCGCTGTCGCCGGGGCCGGCTCCTACCAGTGTCAGTTTCGCTTCCATCTCTTATATATAATAGGGTGAATATTAGAAATGTACTATATATAGTATTTTGTAACTATGGTTATTATAGGCTCAAATTTACTAGCCAAATTTTATAAAACAATCATTTTACCAAAAATTATGTTTGTTTTTGGCTATAAATGCGAATTAAAAGTTAGGAATTACAAAAAACACGATTTATATTTGACTTATCGAAAAAGTGATAACACGCACATAATATTGAAATAATACAATAAAATAATCACGTTTTCACAAATCAATAGTTATTATTTACTATGAAAGCTGTTTCAAACACCCGGATCGTCGTAGTTGGTAATGGTATGGTGGGCTACAAATTCTGTGAAAAGCTCCTCTCGCGAAAAAAAGAAGGACAGGAATTTTCCATCACGGTATTCGGCGAAGAGCCCCGTGCTGCCTACGACAGAGTACATTTGAGCGAGTTTTTTGCAGGGAAGTCGGCAGATGACCTTTCCATGGCCGGAGTAGACTGGTATGCAGAAAACGGGATACGGCTGTTTTTGTCCGATCCCGTGGTGGACATCGACCGGGAGGAGAAACTGGTGCGTTCACACCATGGACATATAGTATATTATGACTACCTCATCATGGCAGCCGGCTCTGGGGCATTCGTTCCGTCTATTCCGGGCGTCGAGAAGGATGGGGTGTTTGTGTATCGTACCATCGAAGATCTGGAACTGATCCAGTCTTATGCCAAAAAGGCGAGAAAGGGTGCCGTGCTCGGCGGCGGTTTGCTGGGCCTGGAAGCGGCCAAAGCATTGCTGGACCTCGGTTTGGAAGAAGCGCATGTGGTGGAATTTGCTCCGCGACTGATGCCGAGGCAGATTGACGATGCCGGTTCGCGCATGCTGCAAAGCCAATTGGAATCTCTTGGTTTACAAATACATTTATCCAAAAGCACGCAGGAAATCAAAGGCGACGACCGCATTGAAGGCATGCAGTTTGCCGACAATAGCTTCCTGGACGTGGATATGCTCGTGATTTCCGCGGGTATCCGCCCGCGCGACGAAGTGGCCAAAATCGCAGGCCTCGAAACGCACCCACGCGGCGGCATCATCGTCAACAACCAGCTCCAAACCTCCGATCCATTCATTTTCGCGATCGGGGAATGTGCATTGGCGCACCATATGATCTACGGCCTCATCGCGCCGGGCTATGAAATGGCCGACGTGGTGGCGACCATGCTGACCGGCGGAGAAAAGGAATTTCTTCCCTACGACATGTCGACCAAGCTGAAACTCATCGGCACCGACGTGGCGAGCTTCGGAGACCCGTTTGTAGAAGAGCCGGCTTGCCGCACGATCCGTTATGAAAATAAGGCTAAGGGCATTTACAAGCGCATTAATGTAAGCTCCGACGGCAAAACTTTGCTAGGCGGTATCCTCGTAGGCGAGGCCGAGCAGTACAACATGCTCCTGCAAACCTGCAAGAACAAAACCATTCTCCCGCCCGATTCCGAAGACCTGATCCTGGGCTCCCGCGGGGGCGAGGAAGCGGGCGCAGGCGTAATGAGCCTCCCCGACGACGCGCTCATATGCTCGTGCGAGGCCGTTACCAAAGGCATGATCTGCCACGAGGTAGGTGAAAACGGACATCATACCGTGGATGCATTGAAAAAATGCTGCAAGGCCGGTACCGGCTGCGGCGGCTGTATCCCGATGGTGAAAGACCTGATTTCGGGGGTGATGAAGGAAAAGGGCGTATACGTACGGAATGTCATTTGCGAGCATTTCGACTATTCGCGCCAGGAGCTGCTCGATTTGGTAAAAATGAATGGCCTGAAAACCTACGGCGCCGTGCTCGACCATCACGGCAAAGGCGATGGCTGCGAAGTGTGCAAGCCGCTGGTGGTCTCGTTGCTGGCCAGCCTCTGGAATGAAAATATCCTGGCAAAAGACCGCGCCGTGGCGCAGGATTCGAACGACCGCTACCTGGCAAATATTCAGAAAGGCGGCACATATTCCGTTGTGCCGCGGATTCCTGGCGGTGAAATTACGCCTGAGAAACTGATCGTGATCGGTCAGGTGGCGCAGAAATATAATTTGTACACCAAAATCACCGGCGGCCAGCGTATCGACCTTTTCGGCGCGCACCTGGGCGACTTGCCGGACATTTGGGAAGAGTTGATCGACGCCGGTTTCGAAAGCGGCCATGCTTATGGTAAATCTTTAAGAACCGTAAAAAGCTGCGTTGGCTCCACCTGGTGCCGTTTCGGCGTGCAGGATTCGGTGTCGTTTGCGATTGAAGTGGAGGACCGTTACAAAGGCCTGCGCTCACCGCATAAACTGAAATCTGCGGTTTCGGGCTGCGTGCGTGAATGTGCCGAGGCGCAAAGCAAGGATTTTGGCATTATCGCTACCGAAAAAGGCTGGAACCTGTTTGTGTGCGGCAATGGAGGCTCCAAACCGCAGCACGCCCAACTGCTCGCAACGGACGTGGATAAAGAAACCTGTCTCCGCCTCATCGACCGCTTTTTGATGTTTTATATCAAAACCGCCGACCCGCTTACCCGGACCGCTACATGGCTCAACAAAATGGAAGGAGGCATGAATTACCTCAAAGCGGTGGTCGTGGACGACGTGCTGGGCATCGCAGGAGAACTCGAACGCGATATGCAAAACCTGATCGACGTCTATAAATGCGAATGGCGCGAGGTGGTGGAAAGCCCCGAGCTCCGCAAACGCTTCACGCACTTTGTGAACACGCCTATGAAAGACCCCAGCATTACGTTCGCGGACATGCGCGAGCAAAAGCGGGCCACCGAATGGGCATAACAAACCATTCACTCATTCAATCATTCAATCATTCAAAATTGATATGGAAACGATCACTGACACAATCAATGCAGTAACCTGGCACATGGCATGCTACGTCGACGATATCCCTGAGGACGGCGGCGGCTGTGCGTTTATCAGCGGCAAGCAAATCGCCATTTACAATTTTTCGAGAAGGGGAGAATGGTATGCTACCGATAACCAATGCCCGCACCGCCAGCAAATGGCACTGTCGCGCGGGATGATCGGCAGCCAGGGCGAAGAACCCAAAGTGGCTTGTCCTTTTCATAAAAAAACGTTTTCATTGCAAACCGGACAGTGCCTCAACGACGACG
This sequence comes from Dyadobacter fermentans DSM 18053, assembly GCF_000023125.1. Lineage (NCBI taxonomy): Bacteria > Pseudomonadati > Bacteroidota > Cytophagia > Cytophagales > Spirosomataceae > Dyadobacter > Dyadobacter fermentans. The sequence continues at coordinate 2,507,124 of NC_013037.1, read as the reverse complement.
AATACCGGATCAACACTTTCCCGGTGATGGTGAAAGAAAACCGCGTTTACGTCGGATTGTGATCGTTGCAGGCGCGGATTAATGCCGGCTTTCAGAAAATGGAAAGACTTGACAAACGCGTAGCCGGCAATCTCACGCGGTTTTATGTGGTGGCATTGTTTGTGGTGGCGTTGCTCACGGTGAGCGGCTTGTTTCTCGTCAGGCGCACCATCCGGAACCTCAACCACGACAGTCGCATAGTGAATGTCGCCGGGCGGCAGCGGATGCTCAGCCAGCGGCTCACCAAGCTCGCGATATTGAAAGTGAATGGAATAGACCACCGTGACTCGGTGCAGTTCAATGCGTTGCTGGCATTGTGGAAGGATAGCCACGAAGACCTGGTATCGAGGCGGCTTCCGATCGAAAATGGTTTTGTAACCTGGAAAAGCCAGCCGCTGGATACGATGTTCCAAGAGCTGACCCCCGTTTTTGACCGCATTCACAACAACCTGCTCGTGATCGACCGCGACAGCGTGGCCGTTTCGGACAAGCAGAATGCCCTCGCGGAAGTACTCGCCGCCGAGCCGCAATTTCTTTCCCAAATGGACCGGATCGTGTTCCAGTTCGATAAGGAGAGTTTCGAAAGGCTGGAAAACCTGGAACGGATCGAGTGGATTCTGGATCTGATGACGATACTCGTGCTCGTGGCCGAAGGTTTGCTGATTTTCAGGCCGGTGGTGAACACGACGCGCCGCGTGGTGCGGATGCTTACGGAGTCGGAGGATGCATTGCAGCTTTCCAATCAAAAGTTAAAAGAAGCTAATAGCCAGCTGGTTGAAACGCAAAAAGAGCTGTTGCGGCTGGAAGAGGAGAAATATGAACTGCAACTCGCCGAAGACCGCATCAGGGCAGGAGCGCTGATAGAAGGGCAGGAGGAGGAGCGGAAACGGTTTGCATTGGAACTGCATGATGGCATTGGCCAAATGCTGACGGGACTCAAACTACACGCAGAAAAACTAAAAGCCGTACAATTTCACGATGAAAAGCACCAGAAACGCTTCGAACAGCTGGTGACGCTCATTCAGGATATCATTCAGACAACCCGGCAGATTTCGTTCAACCTGATGCCTTCCGTGCTGAGCGACTTTGGGCTGGCGTCGGCATTGAAACTGCTTTGTCAGCAAGCCGCCGACCTGTCGGGTATCCGCGTCGAGTTTGAAGGTGAAACCGGCGAGCGCATTTTTATGTCGCGACCGATGGAGATCGGGCTGTACCGGATTGCCCAGGAAGCATTGAACAACGCCGTCAAACATGCGAATGCAGATCGGATCAAGATAAAATTGGAACAAAATAAGAATCGCATCGTTTTGGAAATCGCCGATGACGGAAAAGGATTTTTAATTAGTAACTTAAAGTCAGAAGGCCAGTTCCTCACCCGCAACGGCATGGAGAACATCCGCACGCGCACCCAGCTGCTCAACGGCGAAATCGAAATTGTTTCAAAGGTGCACAGCGGCACGAGACTGGTCGTTCAGGTTGATTTATAATGACTTGTTACTGATTAAGAAGTACTTATGCCCATTCGGATTTTAGTTGTAGACGATCATTCGGTAGTGAGGCAGGGCATTATCACCCTGCTCGAAGACGAAGAGGACCTGATCATTGCCGGCGAAGCTTCGGACGGCGACGAGGTTTGGGATATGGTTGAGAAAGTAAAACCAGATGTAATCCTGCTCGACCTCACCATGCCCCGCATGCCGGGCCTTGAAGTGATCAGGCAGATTGTGCCCGTGTTCCCGTCTGCTAAAATCCTGGTGTTCAGCATGCATAACAACACGGACTATGTGTTGTCCTCGGCCCTGAACGGCGCTTCGGGCTACCTCGAAAAAGACACGAGCCGGGAGGAAATGCTCCGGGCAATCCGCGCCATTGCCAAAGGCGACTTGTATTTTCCCCCTTACGCGTCGTCGGTGATCATCAAAAACCTGCTCAAACAACTTGCACGCGTGCCCGATACCCGTGCTGCGCAGGAGGAAGTGCAGGAGAAATCCATCTGGAAAATCATCACACCGCGCGAACAGCAAATCCTTAAATGCCTCACCGAGGGCATGAGCAGCAAGGATATCGCCGAGAAATTCGATATCAGCTCCAATACCGTCGCCAACCAGCGCGCAAGCATCATGAAAAAGGCCAATGTGAGAAACACGGCGGAGCTGATTAGTCTGGCTATGAAGTAACCGATGGCCTGATTTTTATATTGTCCAAAGCAAATTCACGCAGGCTTCCTGCCCGAAGCCGTTACCAAACTTGAAGATGCGATGGACAGGAAATACACCTTCATATTCGCGCTGATGCTGTTTTGTACGGCATTAATGGCGCAAAACCCGGTAAAAAATGCCGGCAACAGGGACCAAAAATCTAAAAAGATCGTATTCATCACCGGTCCCGACAGCCACGGAAAAGGCGAGCACGAGCACAACGGCGGCAGTACATTGCTGGCCAAAGCACTCAACGATAGCCTGCCCGGCGCAACAGCGGTGATCGTACGCAACGGCTGGCCGGAGGACGAATCGGTGCTGGACGATGCGGATGCCGTTATCTTTTACCTGGATGGCGGCGGTACCGACCACTTGGAGCTCGTGCATGAGGCCAAAATGGAACAGCTCGTGGCAAGAGGCATCGGGATTGTGAACCTGCATTTTTCCCTCGAAGTCGACGCCCGGGCGGGCAGCAAGCAGTTTTTGAAATGGATAGGAGGGTATTTTGAAACCAACTGGTCGGTAAATCCTGTGTGGGAGGCCAGTTTTGCCAGCTTTCCCGATCACCCGGTCGCCCGCGGACTGAAACCTTTCAGCATCGTCGATGAATGGTACTACCACATGCGCTTCCCCGCGGATATGAAAGGCGTCACACCCATTTTGAAAGCCCTGCCGCCCGAATCGACCCTGAAACAGCCCGACGGCACGCATTCCAACAACCCGGCCGTTCGCGAAGCCGTCATTACCCGCAAAGAAATGCAAACCCTCGCCTGGGCCTTTGAGCGCCCCGACGGCGGTCGCGGCTTCGGGTTCACCGGCGGCCACATGCACAAGAACTGGCAAAACGACAACTTCCGCAAACTGGTACTAAATGCCATCGCCTGGTCCGCTAAAATGGATGTTCCTGCCGAAGGGGTGCCTTCGGCTACGCCTACTGATAAAGAGTTGGATGCGCTGACGAAGCGGGTGAATTAACCTCGATTTCAACGAAATTGAGCGTAGTGCTTGCGAATTCGATTTCTTTAAATTTACTTTGTCTATCAAATAAGTAGATTTTGTTTGTTAGCCACCAGCAAACGGATCAATTTCACAATCTTTTCGAATATGAAATCGATGGATCGTTATGCTTCGCGCATCAATGTTATGCCTATGGTGGGCCCTTCCCATTATCCTTTTGCAGTCGCGCCCTGTTGCTGTTGTTGATAGGTCTTCGAAGGTAATCACAATTGCCTCATACTGATTTTCACCCTATTACATTTTATCAATATGCTGTGGCCGGAGCCGTCCGCAGTTCCAAACATTTTCATTATGAAAAACTTTAAGTCTATCTTCATGGCAGCTGGCCTTGCGCTTGCCGCATTTTCCAATGCATCGGCGCAGGAGTCCGGCGAGAACAAGGTGGTCGTTACCGGTGTGCGTTTTGCTTATCCACTGGTCGAGAAATGGATCAAAGAATACACCGCTGCCAATCCAAAGGCGCAGATCGTGATCGAGACACGTACGATCACCGATCCGGCCAAATATGACCTGCTTATCGAAGCCTATTACCAGGACAAGGAGGTGAAGGACACGCGCGAGTACATTTCGATCGGAAAGTATGCGCTGCTGCCGGTAGCGAATGCAAAATCGGCTTTTGCGAAAGAATATGCCGACAAAGGTCTGAATGAAAAGACCTACAAACAGATTTTCTTCCATGATATTTACGCGCAGAAAGACAAGTCGCTGACTACCGAATACACGATTTACACACGCCTGCAAAAGGCCGGCGCGCCGCTCACTTTCGCCAGGTATTTCGGTTACGAGCAGCAGAATATCAAGGGCAAATCCATCGCTGGTGCCGACGAGCATTTGATCAAGGCACTTTTGAAAGACGAAACCGGAATCACCTACACCACGCCCGGCCTCGCCTACGACCTCCAAAGCCGCAAGCCGCTGGAAGGCCTCACGATCATTCCCGTGGACCTGGATGGTAATGGGCGCGTTTCCAAAGAAGAGAAGGCCCTGGAAAACCTCGACCAGGTGATCGCGACGCTGGAAGCGGAGAAAGTCAAAAATGTGCCGGTTGAGAACATTCATTTTTCAATTGCCAAGAATAATTCAAATCCGGAGGCTAAAAAGTTCCTGCTTTGGGTGGCGGCCAACGCCGATAAAGACCTTCACCAGTTCGGCTACCTGAAAGCCGACGCCAAAAGACTGGCCGACGAAAAGGAGAAACTGGAAAGATTTCAGGCTGTAAAGTAAGGTTTGCACGCCAGCGGGCACGATTGATATTGTGCCCGCTTTTTGTTTCAAAGCATTTGATACACCACCACATACCGATAATTAATATGCTAAAACAATACATGACCAGTGTGTTGCTAATGGCGTTCGCTTGCCTGGCGCCGGCAGCATTTTCCCAAAAAAAGCCGAACGTGATCGTGATATTGGCCGATGACCTCGGCTATGCAGACCTGGGCTGTTACGGAGGTGAAATCCCGACCCCAAACCTCGACAAGCTGGCACAGAGCGGCGTTCGGTTTACCAATTTTTACAACACCGCCCGCTGCTGCCCCACGCGGGCGGCCCTGCTCACCGGCGTTTACAGCCACCAGGCGGGGATCGGCCACATGATGGACGACAAGGGCGCTGACCATCCCGCATACCGGGGGCAGCTCAATCATAACAGCGTGACGATCGCCGAAGTGATGAAAGGCGCGGGCTATTTCACGGCGATGAGCGGCAAATGGCACGTCGGTCACCAGCACGGCGTGTACCCCTCCAACCGAGGCTTCGATCGGTCGCTGCACGCGCCTGCGGGAGGTTTTTACTATGCCGGGGGTAACAATGCGAAGCTTTTCCTCAACGGACAAGAAGTTACGAACGACTCGACCGCATTACCCAAAGACTGGTATTCGACCGATCTTTGGACGAACTACGGCTTGCGTTTTATCGACGAGGCGCTGGCTGAAAAGAAGCCGTTTATGCTCTATCTGGCCCACAATGCACCTCATTTTCCGTTGCAGGCACCCGAAGAGGACATTGTAAAGTTTCGTGGCAAATACCTGAAAGGCTGGGAAAAACTCCGTCAGGAGCGATATGAAAAGCAAATTAAACTGGGACTGATCGACCCGTCCTGGAAGTTGCCGCCGATCAACCCCAATGTGAAGCGTTGGGATAGCCTTAGCGACGATGAAAAGAAGCGATATGACGACATCATGGCCATTTATGCTGCCGTGATCTCGCGTCTCGACAAAAGCATTGGTGACCTGGTGGATGGCTTGAAAAAGCGAGGTGTGTTTGATAATACCGTCATTCTGTTCGTATCCGACAACGGCGGCAATGCGGAGCCAGGCATCGAGGGGCGTTACCAAGGCGACAAGCCGGGGAATGCCAAATCGACCGTATTTCTGGGCCAGGGCTGGGCGGAGGCTGCATGTACGCCGTTTTGGGCATACAAACACCACACGCACGAAGGCGGGATTTCGTCGCCGGGCATCGTGTCGTGGCCTGCGGGCATTCCTACTTCTCGAAATGGCAAGTTTGAGCGCCAACCGGCTCATATCATTGATATTATGGCAACGCTCGTGGATCTTGGAAATGCGGGCTATCCCACCACTTATGCCGGGCAGCCGATTCAGCCGATGGAAGGTGCGAGCCTGAAACCCGCTTTCACCGGAAAGCCTATCAACCGCAAGAACCCGATTTTCTGGGAACACGAAGGTAACCGCGCGATCCGCGATGGCAAATGGAAACTTGTGGCGGAAAAAACGGAGAAATGGCAGTTGTACGATGTGGAGCAGGATCGCACAGAACTGAACGACCAGTTTGACAAACAACCCGATGTTGCGAAGAAGCTGGTAGCGAAGTACGAAGCATGGTACAAGCGGGTTGGTGCTGAGGAGTATGACAAGACTTTCAAATGGTTTTATGATTACAACAAAGCCAAGCAGGAGCCGGGAGCGGCAGGCAATGGGAAATAGTATTTAATCCAAAGACAATGATAAAACTGACAAAACACTACGCCTTTCTCGGCACCATCCTGCTCGCCGTGTGGATCGGGACGTTTCCTGCATTGGCACAAAAGAAGAAGTTCAATGTCTTGTTCATCGCAGTCGACGACCTCAACAACGACCTGGGAACATATGGTAACACCTTCGTGAAATCGCCAAACATCGACAGGCTCGCCAAGCGCGGTGTCCGTTTCGATAAGGCGTATACGCAATTTCCGTTATGCAGTCCCAGCCGCTCATCGCTGCTGACCGGCCAGCGGCCGGATATGACCAAAATCTACGAGCTGCAAACGCATTTCCGTAAAAACCTGCCCGACATTGTTACATTGCCGCAGCTCTTCAAGAACAACAATTATTACAGCGCGCGGGTAGGGAAGATATTCCATTACGGCGTTCCCAGCCAGATCGGAACCGATGGGCTGGATGATCCCGAGTCGTGGAGTTACAGGGTGAATCCGAAAGGCCGTGACAAAACGGAGGAACCGTTAATCAAGAACCTCACGCCCGATCGTGGGCTTGGAAGCGCGTTGGCGTGGCGTGCCACCGAGGGCACCGACGACGAGCAAACCGACGGGTTGATCGCCAGCGAGGCCATTAAAATCATGACCGAAAAGAAAAATGAGCCATTTTTTCTGGCAGTCGGTTTTTTCAGGCCGCATACACCTTATGTTGCGCCGCAAAAGTATTTCGATATGTACCCGGTGGATAAAGTGCCGTTACCAAAAGAAATACCAAACGACCTCGACGATGTCCCGGAGGCGGCATTATTCACCAAGCCACCGCATTGGGGACTCGATGAGGCCAAACGCCGTGAAGCTCTGCGGGCCTATTATGCTACGATCACATTCATGGATGCGCAGGTAGGTAAGCTGATCGACGCGCTGGATAAACTGAAACTGGCCGAAAACACCATTATTGTCCTTTGGAGTGACCATGGCTACAATGTGGGGCAGCACGGTCAATGGATGAAGCAAAGCCTTTTTGAAAACTCGGCGCGCGTGCCGTTGATCATCTCTGTTCCTGGCGGCACGAAAGGAAAGGCATCCGGCCGCACGGTGGAGTTGGTTGATATTTTTCCAACTTTGGCGGAGTTGTGCGGGCTTGATCCGAAACAAAACCTGCAAGGCAAAAGTCTTACGCCGTTATTGAAAAATCCCGCTGCGATTTGGGACAAGCCAGCTTACACCCAGGTGCGGAGAGGGCAGATTTTCGGCCGCAGTGTGCGCACTGAGCGTTTCCGCTACACCGAATGGGACGGTGGCAATGCGGGTGTTGAACTGTATGATCACCAAAAAGATCCTGGCGAATTCACCAACCTCGCCAAAGACAACAGTTTTGTGATTACGGTAAACGAATTGGCCCTGTTGTTGAAAAAGGGTTATCCCGAAGCACAACATCCGGAAGGTAAGTAATGGTGTAAAAGCAAAAGCACCTTACCATTGACGGGAAGGTGCTTTTGCTTTTCTGCCGGTGTTAACGTTTCAAAATCTGGAACGATTCGCCATTGATCTTTACGAGATAAATACCGCTTGGCAGTTTGCGGATATCCACCTGGCTCACGCCTTTCGCGTCGCGGACGACCAGCATTGCTTTGCCTTCTGCATTGAACACCTGTACTTCTGTGACTTTCTGTTCGCTGCGCAGGTTCAGTACATCGGCGGTTGGGTTGGGGTAAATTTTGGTATCAATCCCTTTCGCCAGGGTAACCGATTCGATGTGGCTGAATGCGAATGTGCCGTCGAGGTCAATCATTTTCAGGCGGTAGTAGCGTTTGGCGGAAGCACAGGCCATGGTGTCCAGAAACGAGTATGCATTGAGCTTGTGTGCATTCTCATGTGATTTCAGGTTACCAATTTCCATCCAGCTTTGGCCGTCGGTGCTGCGCTGGATTTCGAAGCGATCGCTGTTGATTTCCTCCGAGGTCGACCATTCCAGCGAGACATTTCCTTCGGCAGCTTTCGCCTTGAATGCCACCAGCGTGACGGGAAGTTGAGGATCTTTCAAAATCGTGTAGGACGACTGCGTGTACGCAGGCAGGAATCTCCACGGACCGTAAACTTGTCCTGTAAGCGCTTTCACAAGGTTGAATCTCGCCCGGGCGCGGATCTTTGTATCAAATCCCGGTTTGGTGATAAACGTTTTCAGCTCGCTGCCGCCTCCCGCAAGGTCTGCGTATTGCGACTGCTGACCCGAGAAATTGGTGCTGTTGCTGATATTCCCGTTGCCATAAAACGCGGTGCCTTCTTTTCGGGCCTCCCACACCAGACGTACCTTGCCAGATCCCAGGAAAGACCTTACATGTAGCCCGAAACCGAAGTCGTCTTTTTTGATCTGCAAATAGCTGATATTCGAGACAAGGTCGGAATTGTAAACGCGCAGGTTATTTTTCAATCCTTTCGCTCCCAGGTTTCCATGGTACACGAATGCCGCGCCGCCATCGATCGAGTTATTGAATATGCCGCTCGTTTCGAGATTATAATTGATCAGTCCGATCACGACGTCACTATAACCATCTCCATTGACATCCCCGGCGCCTGACACCGATACGCCCATACGTGCATCGGCAAAGTTGCTTTCAACCATTGCCGGGTTAGAAGGGCTCAATCCGCCAGGAGTGCCGTCGAATACGAATGCGGCCCCTTCATTGTTTTTGCCGTTATCGTGATCGGGCGCGCCTACCACTACGTCGCTGTAACCGTCACCGTTCAGGTCACCTGCGCCGGAAACCGCTGCGCCAAAATGTGCGTCGGGTTGCAAGCCTTTGAGCCGCAGGTTTCCGACTGTTTGAGTGCCTTGATTAGACCCGTAGTAGATAAAGGCTGCACCTTCACTTGAACCTGGTTTGTTATGGAAAAGCGGAGCGCCCACAACAATGTCGCTGAACCCGTCGGCATTCACATCACCTGCGCTGGATACCGAGAAGCCCATCATCGCACCCGCGTCGTTGGATTCAACCATGTACCATTTCTGGTTGTCGACTCCATCGTTGTCTCCGTAGAATACGAATGCCGCACCCTCAATGGCCTCGCCGTTGGATTGTTTCACTGCACCGGCGACCACGTCGTTGTAGCCATCGCCATTCACATCACCTGCCGAGGCAACAGAAAAGCCGAGCTGTGATTCCGCCTGGGTGCCTTCGAGTTTGGTGTAAAAATTGGTAATGCCCAGCGTACTCCCGGTGTGGACGAATGCGGCGCCGCAATTACTGCTGCCTAATTTGTCATACGACGGAGCTCCGATGATCACGTCGCGGATACCGTCCCCGTTCACGTCGCCTGCGCCTGCCACCGAGAATCCGAAGAACTCGTTCGTTTGCGTTCCTTCCAAAACCATGTTCCAGATGATGGAAACGCCACCCGGGCTACCGTGATAGATGAAAGCCGCACCATTGTCTGTCGTTGAAGCGTCGTAATATGGTACTCCTACGATCAGGTCTCCATAACCGTCCCCATTTATATCGCCGGCTGCTGATACCGACGTGCCGAAACCTGCATTCAATTGCCCGATATCGAGTTTCTGGTCGGCCACGGCCGGTACTCCCGACGGCTTGCCGTAGAAAATAAAGACTGAGCCCTCTTCTCCGGAGCCGTTGTCGTAATGCGGCGCGCCAACTGCGATGTCATTGAAACCATCGCCATTCAGGTCGCCTGCACCCGTTACCGAGTAGCCAAATTGTGCACCTTCCTGGCTTGTGCCGAGCATTACGTTCGGAGTGAGTGCAATGCTGGATGCCGAGCCGTGGAACACGAAAGCGGAGCCGTTGTCAATGCCTGTGCCAACGTCGTAAAGATTTGCACCTGTGATTACATCGCTGTAACCGTCACCGTTAACATCCCCGGCGCTCGCTACCGATATGCCCATTTGCGCCTCCGCCTGATCCGATTCGAGTATAGCAGACCGAAGACCGAAACCGATGGAGGCACCATGAAAAATGAATGCGGCACCTTCTTTCGACAATGCATTGGCATAGTCGGGTGCGCCCGCAATGACGTCAGAAAATCCGTCGCCGTTCACATCGCCTGCACATGATACTGAGGTGCCGAAACGTGCGAGTGCCTGATCACCCTCAAGCGTATCTTTGGGCATCCCGCTCACACCGCCGTTGGCAATCCCCTGGTAGGCAAAAGCGACGCCCTCGTCCTGTTCGCCATTGTCGAACATCGGGCTTCCTACCACTACGTCGCTGAGTCCGTCGGCGTTGTAATCACCGGCCGAAGCCACCGAAGTTCCAAGCCGTGCATCCTGCTGGTTGCTTTCCAGTGTTGTAATAGGATTGAGGTTGATTCCCAACGCGCCGCCGGTATGCACGAATGCTGCGCCTTCATTGGTTTCGTTATTGTCGTAGAGCGGTGCTCCGGCGATAACGTCGCTGTAACCGTCGCCGTTGACGTCCCCTGCGCCGGCGACCGAAGTGCCAAGGGCGGCATGGGCCTGGTTACTTTCGATCACCTGCGGTTGTGGTAGTAATCCATTGGCCGAGCCACGGTAAATGTAAGCTGCACCTTCGCGGATTTCGCCGTTGGTATAGCCCGGTAACCCCACGATCACATCGCTGAAACCGTCCTCATCCACATCGCCGGCGAGTGCCACGCTTTCACCCATCCGGGCGTTCATTACACCACTTTCCAGGGTATCGGACGGATCGGTGCCTACGCCGGATCCCGAACCGTAGTACACGAACACTGCACCCTCGAAAGACTGCCCGTTTTCATAATTGGGTGCGCCTACAATAATGTCGCTGAAACCGTCGCCATTGATGTCGCCGGCTGTCGATACTGCGTAGCCGAAGAGGATTTCGGAAACTTTTCCTTCCAGCTTCTCAAATGTAGAGGTCACGACGCCGGATGCAGAGCCGTAACACACGAATGCAGCGCCCTGGTCTTTAATGCCATTGTCATAACCCACAACGCCGAGGACGATATCGCTGAAACCGTCGCCGTTCAGATCGCCCGCCGTTTGAACCGAGAAACCCATATTATCACGTGCTGACGCGCCGAAAAGCTGCGTATTTGCATTGGCAGGATTGCCGTGTGCAATAATGGGATCGATGGTGACCGGAAATACCGCATTTTCCGTAGCAACGTTCAATGTGATTTCCAGTCCCTCCAAATGCATGGAAGAGGAAAGCGCTTTGCCGGTGGCGTCCCAGCATTTCAGGTCGGTGTAGGTGAGCCGCTGGTCTGGTGTATTGTCTTCTCCATAATAAAGGTCCAGGCCGGCATCGGAGGTTTTGACGGCCGATACTCCGCTCGCCTTCAATTTTACCTCGATTTGACGCGTGTTGGCGGGTGCGTTTTCAACGATGAAGTTCTGACGGATCCCTTCAGAATTATTGATAAATTCTTCGGTAAACCCGCCGTGTTTCAGCAGCAACCGGTTTTTGTCGATAATGCTGGCTGCCTGTTCGGCGGGCTCGTGCAGGAGCTTGCCGTCGGCGAAAATCCCTTCGGTGGCCAGCGAGATTTCGAACGGGTGGCGCTGGTTGATGCGGTTACGAAGCGAAAGCAGGCCGGGCTTGAAGTAGCTTCTGATGTTCTGCGTGCGGTTGGGGCTTTGCAGAATACCCGTTTTTTTGTCGACTGTGATGTTGTACTCGGCCAACGCGACCTGTTCAAAAAGCGACTGGTTTTCGGCGGCGTTTGCCGGTTGGCCGGCTGCCTTTCCTTTTAGTGCAGAAGCTGGACCGCCTTGCAGGGCCGGCAGAACGTACAATGCAAAGTAGAGCGAAGCAGCGAGGGCCAGACCGGCGGCCCAGGCGAAGTTTGAGCGATAATAGATTCTTCCCATAAGCGAAGTGTGTATTTGAATAAATGTAGTGATGGCTTTAATTCCGGGTTTAAATTATAATCAGACAACGGCCGGACAGGTAAAGAATGAGCTGGGTGCTGCTTAGGATGAGTGGACGGTAAATATGTTGTAAACGGAAAGAGGAAAACGTAAAGATTTGGCTTTCATCACAACGGCTCATGATGGTAGAGACGAGAAAAAAATGCAACCGCTATTTGCATTCATGAAATCTTTTATCAATCTTTGTCTATCGAATTTATAGATTTATTAAGAACGAAGGGAGAGGTTAGGCTCTGTGATCTTCTGGCAACCTGTGACTCGTCAAGGTGCCCCAACCTAATTCTATTGATAAATCTAAGAATCCAACCACGGATGTAAACTGGTAATGCATTGCAGATCCGGCTGTTTCAGGGCCTGGCGAAGCTGTGCATGACCGCCAACTTTGATCAACAACAAACCAGACGCACATGGAAATTTATCTGGATAATGCGGCTACAACCGCGCTGGACCCGGACGTGATCGAGGCGATTCTGCCTTTCCTGACTACAAATTATGCCAACCCGTCGTCGGCGCATGGCGCCGGGCGCCGCGTGAAAGAGGCCATTGACCAGGCGCGCCGCACCGTTGCCGGTCTGCTCGGAGCTTCGCCGGACGAAATCTATTTCACCGCCGGAGCCACGGAGGGCATCAATCTCGCATTGTCGGGCGCGATCCAGGCCTATGACCTGAACCACGTGCTCACGAGCCGGATTGAACATAAGGCGGTATTGGCGACATTGAAACGCCACGAAAAGGAAGGGGATATCGAAACCAGTTTTGTAAAACTCGACGAACGCGGCAATGTGGACCTCTATCATCTCGAAAACCTCCTGCGCGCAAACCCGCGGACGCTCATCGCGCTCATGCATGGGAACAATGAAATAGGTAATCTGACGGACATTCAGGCGATCGGCGTGCTTGCGCGGCGATACAATGCGGTCTTTTTTACCGATACCACCCAAACCATGGGCAAAGTGCGGTTCGATTTGCAGGACATTGATTTCCTGGTAGGTTCGGCGCACAAGTTTCATGGGCCGAAAGGTGCAGGATTTATATACATCAATAAAAAACACCACCTGAAACCGCTTATTTATGGCGGAGGGCAGGAAAGCGGCCAGCGCGGCGGCACCGAAAACGTAACAGGCATTGTGGGCCTCGCGAAGGCACTTGAAGTGGCTTACCGCAATCTGGATGAGAATCAGACGAAGATCTGTAAACTGAAACAATACCTGGTATCGAAGCTGGCAATCAGCGGCATTGAGGGTATTTGTTATAATGGTGAAAGTAAGTCGCTCGAAAACAGCGTTGCCAACGTGCTGAGCGTGTCGTTTCCCTGTTTGAGCACAGGCAGCCTGGTAGCTGGTTTGGACCAGATCGGCATTGCCGTTTCCGGCGGGAGCGCGTGTTCGGGCAGGGGCACGTCGCACGTGATCCGCGCGCTTGCGTGTGAGGCCGACAAGGAGAATGTCCGCTTTTCATTCAGCAAGTTCAATACTTTCGAAGAGCTGGACCGTGTTGTGGCGGCCATTGTGCGGATTTACGAATCCGATCCGCTGGTCGCGGCGGGAAAGGCCTGGAAAAACATTGCCAGCTGGGCTTTGGATAGTTCCGGGGGAGCCAGGCAATTCCAATTTTAACAAAATTTAATACAGCCTGCCGGCACCAATTGGCTCCCGCAGGCGTAAGGTAAGTAGAGCCGTGAAAGTTTACGGCCGATATTCTCAACAAACCACTTTAAACATCAGGACAACAATGAGCAAAACCTTTTTTCTCCGGATTATTTACCGGAATGCCGGGAATCTGCACAAAATTACGTCGAGTGTAGAATCCGTAAACGGGGCGAAGATCAGGCATCTCAATTTTATCAGCAAAGGCAAAAGTTTCGTGGGCGTGATCGCGTTCGAGGCGTCGCAACTGATCGATTTTGAGAAAATCATGACCCTGATCCGCCGTAACCGCGACATTTCAGAAGTCGAGAGAATTATGGATGCTTCCATGTGTTGATGCCCGCGATCAGAAGGTGATCCCAAACTGAAATCCTACCGTAACCGACGCCGGGTGGCCGTTCCCGAAGCGGAATGGCACCGGCACCGCGACGAAATAGCCACTATTCTTGTTTTTCTTCACGATTTTATTCAAAACCGGTGTGAAGCCATACCTCCCGGCCGTCTCGAATGCGGCGCGGCCAGCGAAGGTAAGCCCGGGTGCTAATGTCACTAATATGCCTGGGTGGAAAAGGAAGTTGGCCATCCTGCTGCTCCCGTTTTCAGCCCTTACCAGCGGCACAAACTCCGCCGAGAAGCCGATTTTCGGACTTTTCCAGATATTAATGCCTGTCGGCATCCCGACGATATAATAGGTATCAAAATTGGTAACTGTACCCTCGCTGCTGAATGTGACGATCGGGTGCAGAATGCCTACGTAACCAGCCATGCGCGGATATGAATGCGCGGGAGCGGTTGACGGGGCGGATTGCTGTGCCTGTTGCTGCGCGCGGGCGATGGTGCAGGCCGGTGAAACAAGCGTAAGAAGCGTAAAAAAGAGCTTTCCGGTTGAAAAACGGAACATAGACTTTGGTTTTAAAATGAATGCGGGTCAAAACCGCAATACAATTCTAAAAACCAATTACCGGGCAGGATAGAACGGATTTAACGTTTTGTATTTCCTTTACTTTTTCGGATGAATTTTCTGTATTCCGAGGGGGTTTGGCCCATATGCGCTTTGAAAACGCGGTTGAAATGGCTCTGATCCGAGAAACCCGTGAGGTAAGCGATCTCCGCCAGCGAATCTTCCGACGATTCGAGCAGTTGAATGGACTTTTCGATCCGCAGTTTCCGGATGTATTCTCCGAATGAAAGATTATCAAAATAACGCGAAAATTCCCTCGATAAATAGGCTGGGTTCACATCCAGTTCTTCGGAAGCGATCTTGAGGTTGAAGTTAAGATTGGTGTCGATGTGATCCTGAATGAGGTTTTTGAGGTCTTTGGTCCATGCCGGCACCTTCGATTTCTTCTCGTTCTTGTTGCTGATATATGTTTTATAAATCTGCAAAAGCAAATGCTCGGTCGGGCTTTGCGTGTGTTTTTCCTCACGTAAATGCGTCGCCCAGCTGTACAGCGCGTCGTAAATAAGCATTCCCTTTTCGAGTAACTCCTGGTCATCCTGCGTGTTGTGAGCCAGCCCGGCTGAAATAGCCCATAAGCCCGAGGATTGTCGCGCCAACGCATGGTCGTCCGTATCGGCGCCCCGCACTACCGGTGCCATTACCTGCAGGGCTGGATCTTTCAGTTCGTATTTTTTGATGAAATAATCGAACGTGCATTGATCGTCATAATGCGTGAACTCGACACCCGGGATATCGAACGGAGTCGCGTTCAGGGCGGCGGCCTGGGTCAGGACTTCGTTTTCGGGCACGTAAATAATTTGCGCTTTCGGGTCGATAAAGCGTCGGATAAGCCAGGGACAGGCGAGGCGGTCGATTTTCGGCCGCTCGCGGGTAATCCATTTCATATCAGCAGGTAGCAGTTACTTGTTTAGGTTTTCTGTATTGATGCAAATTAATTAACAGAACACTACCCAAAATCACTACCAACCCCGCGATTTGCATCATGGTAATCGTTTCGTGGGCGAAGAAAATGCCTAGCAACACCGCCACCACGGGATTTACGTAGGCATAGGTGCTCACCTTGGTGGCAGGCTGGACTTTCAAAAGCCACACATAAGCGCTGAAACCCGCAATGGAACCGAATACGATCAGGTAGGTCGTTGCCAGCCATGCATTCAGCGGGATTGCGGTGAGGTCAACCGACGTGTATTCACCCGTTAGCAACGTTCCGGGGATGAACGCAATGCCGGCCGCCAGCATTTGCCATGTCGAATTGACGGTGGCCGATTTGGAAACAGAATTATATTTTGAGTACAGCGAACCGCCCGCCCAGGCCATCGAGCCCAGCACGACCAGCGCCATCGCAAAAAGATCGCGGCCGCTGTTCAGCGACGACATTGTGGCCATTATTTTCTCATAAAAGAGCAAGATCACGCCGGCAAAACCGACCACCAGGCCGAGAATTGTCGATTTGTTGCTCAGGTTCTCCGACCATTTCGGCTTATCCAAAAGCACAAACCACAGCGGCGCCGACGACACCATGATCGCCACCATCGCGCTAGGCAGGAATTGTTCCACCCAGATCACCACGCCGTTACCCACAAAAAGCAGCAGCAAACCCGTTATGAGGGCGGGCTTCATTACTTTCCAGGAAAATACCTGTTCGCCTTGCAAAAGGCTCCATCCGAGCATCAGCAGGCCGGCGATGATGAAGCGGAATGCACCCAGGAAGAATGGCGGAAAACCCTCCAATGCCCTCTGAATGAAGAAGTAGGTTGATCCCCAAACGATGTAAACGGTGGCGAATGCCAGTACCACCATGAATGTTGAAGGAGTTTTTGTAGACGTTTGCATGGCTATTTCATTTTTCAGGTATAACGATTTGTTGCTCTTCCTTGACCGTTTCGAGGACGATCGTGGTCCGTGTGGATGTGATGTTTTGTATCCGGCTGAACTTGTTGCGCATCAGCTCCATCAGTGATGCAGAATCGGCCGTGCGGACTTTTACCATATAGCAATCTTCGCCCGCAATGTGGTGAACCTCTTGTACTTCCGGAATTTTGGCCAGCTCCTTCGCGGTGTTGTTGCTGCCCATCCCTTCCGACGATTTCATGGCAATGAATGCCAGTAGCGTCTGCCCCAATGCTACCGGACTGATCCGCGTGGTATATTTCACGATCACCTGCTTCTGTTCCAGTTTTTTGACGCGTTCCAACACCGCTGAGGGAGCCATTTCAAGCTCGCGCGCGAGGTCGGCGTTGGTGATGCGGCCATTCTCCTGCATAAGGCGCAGAATGCTCAGGTCGGTCTTGTCGAGAACGATATCTGATCCGTTCATTATTCTGTGAAATAGGATTAGGATAGAATTATATTCAAAAATAGTACTTATATTTTGAATATAGTTCAGTCAATACAATGTGTTGTACCTAAAAGTTCGTCGCAATGCCGGATTTCTCGAATTTTCTTCGACATAACCGGAAAATAACTGCTGATCCTACGGAACGTGGTCATTTCTCATCTTTGTACTATTCCAAATCCTAATTAACACACGCATGAACCGACTAATAATGAGTCTGTTGAGTACTGTATTATGCACCGGCACTGCCATTGCGCAAATAGATACCAAAGCAACGCCGGAAACCGCAGCGCTCTACAGGAACCTCAAAAAGCTTTCTGAACAATACATTCTGTTTGGCCACCAGCACGCTATCGAATACGGGCACGGATGGTCGGGCGATGCGGAACGGTCGGACGTGAAGTCGGTTACGGGCTCGCATCCGGCTGTGATAGGCGTCGATTTGATGGGCCTTTCGGGCCGTCCGGCGGAGGAGATCGCCAAAACGGCGGCTGCATTGCGGAAAAATGTGGTGGATACCTATAATCGAGGAGGGATCACGACGGTGGCCTGGCATTTTGCCAATCCAGCCTCCGAAGGCGGTTTTTATTGGAAAGATGGTGTATCAAAACCCGCCATGTCGCTGATCAAACCCGGCGGATCGCATCACGAAAAGTACAAGCTGATACTGAAAACGATAGCCGATTTTGCCCACTCCGTAAAAGGAAAGGACGGGACGCTGGCACCCATGATTTTCAGACCGTTTCACGAATTTGATGGCGACTGGTTCTGGTGGGGCAAGGGGCACACCAAACGCGAAGACTTTATCGCCGTCTGGCGGTTTACCGTATCCTATCTCCGCGATCAAATGGGCGTTCACAACCTCATTTACGCGTTTTCGCCCGATAATAAGTTCACTTCGGAATATGAATTTCTCGAACGCTACCCGGGCAACGAATGGGTGGATATGGTGGGAATGGACAACTACGGTGATTTCGGCCGCGACGGGAAATACAACCTCGAAGCCGGCTCGAAGAAGCTCAAAATTGTATCGGAATATGCCCAGAAAGCCGGCAAACTCGCCGCATTCACTGAAACCGGCCTCGAAAGCA
The DNA here is from genome assembly GCF_000023125.1 of Dyadobacter fermentans DSM 18053. Classification (NCBI taxonomy): domain Bacteria; kingdom Pseudomonadati; phylum Bacteroidota; class Cytophagia; order Cytophagales; family Spirosomataceae; genus Dyadobacter; species Dyadobacter fermentans. The sequence goes on along the minus strand of NC_013037.1, from coordinate 2,489,018 downwards.
TTCCTAACCCGACCTGGTGGACCGAGACATTGCTTAAAACATTGAAAACCGAAAAACTGCAACTCGCCTACGTGCTCGTCTGGCGCAACGATTCCAAAAGCCCCACCCATTTTTACGCCCCCTTCCCCGGGCAGATCAGCGCTGCCGACTTCGTAAAGTTTTATCACGATCCTTACACGCTTTTCGAGAAGGATTTGAAGGAAGTGTATCGGTAATGCTTCGCGTTTGATAATTTGGCGATTGCCGTTCGCACAAGGGGTAAGGATTTGATTGGATTTTTCATTGTGATTTGTGGAAAGTTTCACAAACGAGTATCGCCATGACAATCAAATTCCCGATCCTCATCCTGCTGACATCTGTGCTGATCCTTTCCGGCTGCGATAGGAAGAAAGAGCCTGTTGCTGAGCCTGTTGTACCAGAATTTAACATTCTTCCAGCAACTTTACACCCGTTGGGCGGAGTGATCGAAAGTTTTAGCATCCACATCGAGCGCATTGGGAACATTCCAATTGAAGAATATGGTGTGACATATGCTTTTCTGGAAAGCCCAACGGCGCAGAATCCGCTCGGCAATGGTAAGAATGTAGTATTTACCCAGCCAATGAAGGAAGGGGATATTCAGCAAACGATAAAGCTTGGGTTTCCGAGTAATACCCATTTTTTGATTTACGGAGCCTACGTGAAAGCGAAAGATGGCCGCGTGTTTCGTTCAACAGAGCAATTCGATTTGAACTATTAATCCTGCACAACCCGCTCCTGAAACTTCCGGTTGATCAAATGATGATTGAACAGCTCCACCAGATCAATCAGGACGGTGTTTGGGTCGTTGGCGTTTAGATAGGCGCGTACTTTTCGGATGAAGTCGTAGAGCGGCTCGTAGTATTTATGGCCGGTTTCTTCCTGGAAGTCCTGGATCGTGAATGCATTGCCCTTTTTAAGGATCATGTACACGGCAATGAAGAAATAGGAGATCGGCAGCTTACTTCCTTCAAGCACCGTGCCGCTTTGCAGCGTGGTGCGGAACCGGCATTGCTTGCATTGAAACTGCTGCTTCGGCGCGAGCCAGTAGTGATGCGTGCCGCTGCATTTCTTGCAAATGATCCCACGCCGTAACCTGAAATCCCTGAATGCCTCTGTCGCGATGGTTTCGTTCTTATAAATATCGATCAGATTGCCCGCTTGCATAGTGAAATGATAGAATGAGAAGTCCAAATCTAACAAAAAAGATGATATAATATTTAGTCTATCGAATTTATATACAATATTTTTAGTGGTAAGCTGCCAGATCGGTCAATCCACGAATTCTATTAAAACGATAGATAAATATGCCGAATTTTAATTGGCTATATGGTTTAAATGGAAAATATTATTCCTGGTGTTTGGTAAATGAAAACAGTATCTAGGTATAAGCTACGGAGACCTGCGGTCTTGGGGAACGGATGCGAAAAAGGCTGGTGGCAGATTGTGTGGTTCTTTAAATGCCTGATTTATAGTTCACGTATGTTTGTGATCGTTAATCGGGCCGCGCCAGCGAAATGCCCGATGGCGCCATCCAGCTCGTTTTTCAATAATAATCAAATACAGAATGGCCAAGTTAAACCAAAATCAAACTGCACTCGGTGACGTGGCAGCACGGCAATTGGCGATCGCGACCCGGACGGTCCCTCAGTTCGAGGCGATCACACCGCGCTGGCTTACGCATTTGCTGAACTGGATTCCCGTAGAGTCCGGCGTGTACCGCCTCAACAAAGTGAAAGAAGGAAGTACCGCCGAAGTAGATTGCTCCCGCCGCGATGAACGCGAACTGCCGCATACATTTATCGATTACGTCGAAAATCCGCGCGAGTACAACCTTACCGCCGTGCAGACCGTGCTTGACGTCCATACCCGCGTGTCGGATTTGTACAGCAAGCCGTATAACCAGATCAGCGAGCAGCTTCGCCTGACCATTGAAAGTATTAAGGAGCGCCAGGAAAGCGAGCTGATCAATAATGCCGAATATGGATTACTTTCCAGCATATCCGCCAAACAGAAAATTTCGACCCGCCTTGGCCCGCCGACGCCGGACGATCTGGATGATCTTTTGACGAAAGTGTGGAAGGAACCCGGTTTCTTCCTTTTGCATCCGCAGGCGATCGCCGCGTTCGGTCGCGAGTGTACGCGCAAGGGTGTTCCGCCACCGACCATCTCGCTTTTCGGTTCACAATTCATTACATGGCGAGGCATTCCACTGATTCCCTCCGATAAAGTGCCCATTGAAAACGGCAAGACGAAAATCCTGCTGCTGCGTACCGGCGAAAGCCGCCAGGGCGTAGTGGGGTTATACCAACCAGGCCTGCCGGGCGAGCAGTCGCCGGGACTTTCGGTGCGGTTTATGGGCATCAACGACAAGGCTATTGCCTCGTACCTGGTGTCGCTTTACTGCTCACTGGCCGTGCTGGTCGACGATGCGATTGCGATTTTGGAAGATGTAGAAATCGGTAACTACCATGAGTACAAATATTGAAGGATTTCCGGAAGGGCTGCCAGACGGCATCCCAAATGGTTTCCCAGACGGTTCTTCGGTCAATTCGCCCGATGCCGGCGCTTTGGAACGGCTCGCCAACGAGCTTTTCAAAGCTATGCCGGGCGAAATGCCGTCGCCCGCATTCTCGCCGCATTTGGAAGACCATCCGAGGGCGCAAAAAATGCTGGGTATCATTCAGCAGGAGTTCGATCGCGGGCAATCGCATTCGTCGGGGCATCAGCGTTTTCATGGCTGGGAATCGCATTCGTCGGGATATCAGCGTTTTGATCGCGGCCCTTCGCACGGACATCAGAACTTTGATCTGAATGAACCGCAGACCAGCCTGCCCGACCCGCATTTCACGGATGGCAAGGTGCCGCCATCGGCTGCGGGAGTAGGGGTGTCGCCGGGCGATGCGTTGCCCTCTTACTATTTTTTGAATGAAACCTTTGCCGAAAAGCCGCATATTCCGGGTGCTTCCAATTTTTTGCCGCATAGTTTTTCACCGTTTTCGCTGGGTAATATACATGTTGGCAGCGACCGTGACCAGCTGGGGCGTGCCGTTCAAAGCCCGATCGGGCGCATTCCGTTTGACGTAAACCGCGTCCGGGCCGACTTTCCGGTGTTCAGGGAACGGGTGAATGACAAACCGCTTATCTGGTTCGATAATGCGGCAACTACCCAGAAGCCGAAACAGGTGATCGACCGGATCAGCTATTTTTACGAGCACGAGAATTCCAACATCCACCGCGCCGCGCACGAGCTCGCCGCCCGCGCCACGGACGCCTACGAGGCCGCGCGCGAGAAGGTGAGGGCATTTGTGAATGCACGCTCGGTGAACGAGATCGTGTTTACGAGGGGAACCACCGAAGCCATTAACCTCGTGGCCAAAACCTGGGGCGACCAGAACCTCCATGCGGGGGACGAAATCATCGTAAGCCACCTCGAACACCACGCCAACATTGTTCCCTGGAAGCAATTGGCGGACAAAAAAGGCCTGGTACTGCGCGTGATCCCCGTCGACGACGACGGCCAGATCCTGCTCGATGCATACGCAGGCTTGCTGAACTCCAAAACCAAACTCGTATCGTTCACTCAGGTTTCCAATGCATTGGGAACGGTGACGCCCTCGTCGGACATCATCCGCATGGCCCATGCGGCCGGTGCGAAAGTGCTCCTCGACGGCGCGCAGTCGGTGTCGCACATGCGGACGGACGTTACCATGCTGGATTGCGACTGGTTTGTATTCTCGGGGCACAAGGTATTCGGGCCAACGGGAATCGGTGCATTATATGGAAAGGAAGACATTCTCAATGCCACACAGCCGTGGCAGGGTGGGGGCAATATGATCGTGGACGTCACATTTGAGCACATCCGATACCACAACGCACCTTCCCGATTCGAGGCGGGTACCGGCAATATTGCCGACGCCGTGGGGCTGGGTGCCGCATTGGATTATGTGAACCGGCTTGGCATCGAAAACATTTATAATTACGAGAGTTTCCTGCTCGAATATGCAACAGGCCTGATCAAACACGTTCCGGGCCTGCGGCTGATCGGCACGGCGAAGCACAAAGCATCGGTTTTGTCATTCGTTTTGGATGGGTATAAAACCGAGGAAGTCGGTGCGGCGCTGAATAAGGAAGGCATCGCCGTGCGCTCAGGCCACCATTGTGCGCAGCCCATTCTCAGGAGGTTCGGCCTTGAAACGACGGTGCGTCCTTCGCTGGCATTTTACAACACCTGTGAGGAAATTGACGTACTGATAGGCACGCTGCACCGGCTCGCAGCAAGCGGCAGGGGCCGCAGAGCATAAGATTCCGCATTCACGCATGTCATCACTCATTGATCTTCTAAAAAAAACGCATCATGCCGAGTGGGAGGCGACTCCCTCCTGGCATGATGCCACCGCCTGGCTCGACAGCCTGATCCACTTTCTCTTCCCAAGCAATCATTTGCCCAAAAAGACCTCGTATGAAGGTATTTTGAAGAAAAATCAGATCGATCTGGAAAACATCCTGCTCAGCTATCTCGACCCGAAAAAGATCGCCATCGAACAAAAAGTGGCCTCTTTTTACGACGAGCTCGAAACGATTTACAAAAACCTCCGCCTCGACGCCAGCAAAATTTACGAGTATGACCCCGCGGCCACGAGCGTGAACGAGGTGATCGTTTCGTATCCGGGCTTTTACGCCATTGCCGTGTACCGCATTGCCAATTACCTGAGTATCCTGCAAATACCCGTGCTCCCGCGCATTCTCACGGAGTATGCGCATGGCAAAACGGGCGTCGATATCCACCCTGAGGCAACCATCGGCGTGCCGTTTATGATCGACCATGGAACGGGCATTGTGATCGGCGCCACTTCGGTGATCGGTCAGAATGTGAGCATTTACCAGGGCGTCACCCTCGGCGCATTGCAGGTTGCGAAGGAGCTTTTTAACACCAAACGCCACCCGACGGTAGGCGATAATGTGATCATTTATGCGCGCACGACCATTCTCGGCGGGGATACGGTCATCGGCGAAAACAGCGTGATCGGCGGTAGCGTGTTCCTCACGAAGAGTGTTGCGCCTAACTCGCAGGTGTTCAACACGCATCAGCTGCGAATTACGGTGCGGGAGGGTGGGGCGGTTGGCTAATAGTCTCCGGGCGGGTGGCGGTCGCCAGCGGTGATGTCGGTTTTTTGCATATCTTGCCTCATGCCCGCATTGATAGATCGCAACACCATTAAACTGCTCCGGATTCCGTTCTCGTTTTTCCTGGCGCCGCTGTTTTTGTTCGCTTACAGTCAGGCCGAGACGGTTGTGCACCGGCAGGCTTTGTGGAGTTTCCTGATCATCCATTTGCTCGTGTATCCCGCCAGCAACGGCTACAACAGCTACATCGACCGCGATGAGGAAAGCATTGGCGGCCTTGAAAAACCACCGCTTCCTACCATTCGGCTTTTTTACCTTACACTTTTTCTGGATGCTGCCGCAACCATTCTGGCGCTCGTATTCGTAAATACGTTGTTCGCGCTCTGCCTGGTGCTGTACATCGGGGCTTCGCGGGCGTACAGTTCGCGGCTGATCAGGCTGAAAAAATACCCGGTGATCGGATTTCTGACGGTCGTGTTTTTTCAGGGCGCATTCACCTACTATATGTCGATCGCCGGCATATCGGGCGGCGCATTGCGGCTTGATACGGCCAATATTTTCGTGTTGCTGGGCTGCTCGCTCCAGATCGCAGGCGCGTACCCGCTCACGCAGGTGTACCAGCACGAGCAGGACCTGCGCGACGGCATCGTTACGTTGAGCTACAAATTGGGCCATATCGGCACGTTCGTGTTCACGACGGCCATGTTTGTGCTCTGCAATGTGTTTTATTATTTGTACTTTACGACCAGGGACCTTGGAATGATTTTTTACATTGTCCAGGTGTTCTTCATCCCCATTGTGATTTGGTTCGGGGTCTGGTTTTCGCTGGTTTGGAAGGATCGCGCACAGGCCAATTTCCGTAATACCATGCGGATGAACTGGGTGGCGGCGATTTGCATGAATAGTTGTTTCATCGTTTTAATAATTATCAACAGAATTCCATTGAGTTATCTATCCTCTATTGAAACAGCCGTTCCCGAATATGGTTATGCACAGGAAACGCTTACCGATTTCTACCTGCGTTCGACCGACGACCTGAGTACCCGCCGAAAAATCAAGATCGTAGCCAGCAAAACGGGGATCGAAAAACGTTACTCGGTAATTCCCGACTTCGATAAAAATCCCGATCAATACACGTTTTTCAACCGGAATGCCGCATTATTGCCCGAGCCCACCCTTTCTCAGCGCATGCAGCTTTACCAGCAGCACGCCACGGCGCTTTCCAGAAAGGCGATTGAGCAGATCCGGGATTTTGATATGATTAAAAAAGACATCACGCATTTGATTACCGTGACCTGTACCGGGCTTTTTGCGCCGGGCCTGGATGTGGAACTGATGCGGGAATTGAAGTTGAATCCTTCGATACAACGCAGCAGCGTCAACTTTATGGGCTGCAATGCGGCGATTCTGGCATTGAAAAATGCGGATGCCATCTGCAAAAGCAATGCAAATGCCAAAGTGCTGGTCGTGTGTACGGAGCTGTGCACGATCCATTTTCAGAAGCGCTATAATGATGATTATCTGCTTTCCAATATGCTTTTCGGCGATGGCGCGGCGGCATTGCTCGTGTCGTCCCAGCCGGACGATCACTATCTGCACGCGGTGAAAGTCGATAGTTTCAATTCAATGGTGCTGCACAATGGCTACTCGGATATGGCCTGGCAGCTGTCGGAGACGGGTTTTATCATGAATTTGTCGTCGTACGTGCCTGATCTGATCCGGGAAAATATCCGGCCCATGCTGAAATCGGTCGGGTCGAGGTCGGACGATTATGGCCATTGGGCAGTGCATCCCGGCGGAAAACGCATTGTGGATGACTTTGCGGCGGCATTGGAACTGGACAGATGCATGCTCTCCCCAACGTACGATGTGTTGCGGAATTTTGGAAATATGTCCTCGCCAACCGTGCTGTTTGTCCTGAAAAATGTCCTGGAAAAAACGAAGCCAGAGCACCTGAACGACCGCATCTTTGCGGCCGCATTTGGCCCGGGGCTCAGCATCGAAACCATGCAATTACGGTATGTTCGGGCATAGGAGCGGGCAAAAGGAGCTGCTCGATGCGGACGACATTCCGGCGGCGGATCTTTTTCAAAATCTCCGCGAGCTGGATTTCATCAACCATTGGCTCGGTGGATATGCCGTTTCATTCAATGCATTGAAACGCGTGCTGCAAAAAGGCAGGCGGTTTACGCTGGTCGATATTGGCTGCGGCGGCGGTGATACGCTCAAACGCATTGCTGCGTGGAACAGGAAGGCGGGCTTCGCGCTCGATCTGTACGGCGTGGACCTCAAACCCGATTGCATTGCCTACGCCGAGGAAAATCTAAAGAACAGTGAAGTCGCACTCATTTGCGACGATTACCGCAACACCTACCTGCATGTACAGCAGGTCGATGTAATCCACGCGTGCCTTTTCTGCCACCATCTTTCGGATAGTGAATTGATAGAGCTCGTCCGTTTTACCATTAAAAACCGCGCTATTCTCGTGATCAACGATTTGGAAAGGAATGCATTGGCGCATTATTCGATCAAATTTCTGACGCGGCTGTTTTCCAGTTCCTACCTTGTCAAAAACGATGCGCCATTGTCCGTTTTGAGAGGTTTTAAAAAGAAAGAATGGCTGCAAATACTCAAAAGCGCCGGAGCAGAACGGTTTTCGGTACGTAACCGATGGGCATTCAGGCATGAAGTGATCGTGTATGGAAACGCGGGCTGAACATTTCGAATGTGCGATCGTCGGCGGCGGGCTGGCGGGATTGTGCCTGGCGATCCAGCTGGCCGATCGCGGCATTTCGGTGGTGTTGTTTGAAAAGAACCGCTTTCCGTTTCACAAGGTTTGCGGGGAGTATATTTCAATGGAGAGCTGGCCGTTTTTGGAAAGTCTGGGATTGCCCCTTGCTGAAATGGAGCTGCCGAAAATCAGCCGGCTGGGCATCAGTTCCGAACGGGGATTTGTGCTTAACCACCGGCTTGGAATGGGCGGATTCGGCATCAGCCGCTTCACGCTCGATCACGCACTTTTTGAACTTGCCGTCCGCAAAGGCGTAAGCGTGATGCAGGAATGCCGGGTGATTGACGTTCAGGGTAATGCGGACGATGGTTTCCAGGTCCGGACCTCCGCCGGAGATTTTCAAGCTCAGGTCGTTTGCGGAAGTTACGGCAAGTACGGGCCGCAATTCATCCGGCTGCATGAAAATGATGCATTAAAGATTGATAGTCAGAATTATATCGGCGTTAAATACCACATCAAAACCGATTTTCCTACGGATCGCATCGAGCTCCACAACTTTACCGGCGGCTACTGCGGCATTTCGAAGGTCGACCAGGATTGGTACTGCCTGTGCTATCTCACCACCGCTCGCAATCTCATCGCGAATGGCAAGGACGTGAAGCAAATGGAAGAGGCTGTTTTATTTAAAAGCCCCTTTTTGAAGCACTATTTCACGCATTCCGAGTTTGTGAACGCACAGCCGCTCGTGATCAGCAATGTCCAGTTCAGCAAAAAGCAAACGCATTCAAACGGCATATTTTTGCTCGGCGACGCGGCCGGCTCCATCACCCCGCTTTGCGGCAATGGGATGAGCATGGGCATGCGCGCTTCCAAATTGTTGGCAGAGCAGTTGTACCTGTTTTTTGACGGAAAGCAAACGCACGATAAGGCATCAGAGCATTACCACAGCGCGTGGAATGCCGCATTCGGAACGCGGGTGCGAGCAGGATATCATCTTCAAAAGCTGTTTGGGAAAAGCCGCACTACGGATTTCGCATTGAAATTGCTTGACAAAACACCCTGGCTCACGTCACAGCTGGTTTCCCTCACGCATGGGCATACGTTCTGAGGGAAGTTGCGCTTTTTCGGATTTTTGGAGAAAATACTCAAACAGCAGCGCATTCAGCAGCAGCAGCAACATGCCGTAGAAAACATCCTCGATCGGAATCGTGAAAATGCGCACGCCCAGGTTTTCGGCATTGTTGTACCACACGATCGGCTTATCGAGCCCGGTGCCGGTGAGAATGCCATTCACAATGAAGAAAGGAATGAGCAAAAACTGGTGCGAGTAATAGAACAAGCCCAGCCAGCGCGGTTTTGCCTGCCATTTCAGGTAAATCAGGAAGAGCGCCAGCCACATCATAGTCGACGACGTGTAGTAGCGGCCCGCTCCGAGCAAACCCAATACAATGCAGAGGCCGAGGAAAATCCACGTCACCGTCTGCTCCGCCCGCACACGCAGCTCCGGGCCTTTCCACAGCCGGAAACAGAAGTACGTGAACATGCAGGCATACGGAATACAAATGAAAAACAGGATTTCCTCAATCGGCAGGCCGAAAAGGCTTACGCCCATGAGGTACTGCGGCGTGAAGCCCCATACGCCGATTTTAGTAAAATAGCTGTCCCATATAATGAACGGCACGGCGGCCAGCACGATCGCCGGCCATAATGCTTTCCAATGCCGGTCGAGCCGGATTTTCGGATGAAACGAGGCCAGTAGCGGCACCGAAATCGCGCCCAGGTCCACCAGCAGATAAAGGGAGTTCATTTGGCGGTCGCTTTTTGGGCTTCACGAAAATATTTGAGCGGGACCCACAACATTCCGAAGCATTCGCCACCGTGCTTGCCTAAGTGCTTGTGGTGCATTTTATGCGCCCTGCGAATGGCTTTCAGGTAAACGGACTCAGTGTTGCGGAACCTTTTGAAGCGCTGGTGGATGAAAATATCGTGGACGAGAAAATACGCGAAGCCGTAAATCGTAATGCCCAACCCGATCCAGAAAAGGTAATTGAACCCCGCATTCAACCCCAGCCAGAGAAACGCAATGCCGGGCGTGGCGAAGATGACGAAAAAGTAATCGTTCTTCTCGAAAAAATCGCCGTCGTCGCGCTGGTGATGGTCGTGGTGCAAGAACCACAGGAAGCCGTGCATCAGATACTTATGGGCCAGCCATGCCACACATTCCATGGCAACGAACGCGGCCAGGGTAATCAGTACGTTGAGTGTCCAATGCGGCATCATGCGGTTTTGGGGTTGGTTTAAAAGTCAGACTTTCATCCTGCGGGCGATCACCGGCATGCATATCTTGAACCATTCGGTGTAGCTATGCGGGTTTTGCGCGATGTCGGCCTGTATTTCGTCCATCGTCAGGTATTTGTATTCGCTGGCTTCTGCCGGGTCGATGGCCGGGACGGCGTCCGAAACACCGTAAAAAACGTGGTCCAGCTCGTTCTCCGTCAGGCCGTTTTCCAGGTCGGCGCGGTATTGGAAGGTGTAAAGGAATTCGAGGTCGGCGTGAATGCCCATTTCCTCGCGCAGGCGGCGTACGGCACCATCGTGCACGGCCTCGCCCGGGAGCGGGTGGCTGCAACAGGTGTTGGACCAAAGGCCTTCCGAATGGTATTTGCCGAATGCCCGGCGTTGCAGCAGCATTTCGCTGTTTGAATTAAAAATAAATACCGAAAATGCACGGTGAAGCACCCCTTTCTCGTGGGCTTCGAGCTTGGGCATCAGGCCAATGGCCTCGTCGTTTTCCGTTACCAGCACAACTTGGTCGTTCATAGAATGGTGGGTTTCAGGTTTTGTATTGCGGGATTATTCTTTCCACACAACACAAAAACGTCATAAAAGATCAAACTGGTGCCTCAGCAGCGACCGAAACATCAGTCCGAACTTGTCGATATCCGGAATCCTGATCCGCGCATTCATCACTTTTTCCGGTGGCGTTTCCTTGATCCTCATAAACAGCTTTTTATAATAGTAATAGGCCAGGTAAACGCCTCTGCGCGAGCTCGAAGGCAGGCCGCGGATACCCGTGAGCGCGTCCTCGAAATCCGCCTCGATCTCCTGCTGGATCTGCACTTTGTCGGCATAGGAGAAATGGTTGAAATTCACTCCCGGAAAATAAGTGCGGCCGAGCGTCTGGTAATCGGCTTTCAGGTCGCGGAGGAAGTTTACTTTCTGGAAAGCGGCGCCCAGTTTCATGGCGTAGGGTTTCAGCGAATCGTAGAGCGCCCGGTCGTTTTCTGTAAATACACGCAGGCACATCAATCCCACCACCTCGGCCGAGCCCAGCACATATTCCTGGTATGAGTCCTGCGTGTGTTCCTTTTGAAGCAGATCCATCTCCATGCTTTTCAGAAATGTATCGATTAGCTGCCATTCGATCTGGTAGGTGTGCACCACGTGCTGGAAGCTGTTCAAAATCGGGTTAATGCTGATCCGCTCGCGTATCGCTTCGTGCGTTTCCCTGCGGATGCGTGCCATCATTACCGCCTGCTCGTAGCCATGAAAGCTGTCCACAATTTCGTCGGCCAGCCGCACAAACCCATAAATGCCGTAAATGGCCTTGTGAAACGAGGGTTTCAGGAAATAAATACCCAGCGAAAATGAGGTGCTGTACAATTGCGTGGTTTTTTTGCTGCACGACGCCGATAATTCATCAAAAAGGGCTTTCATAAGCTAGTTGTTTAGGTATTTGAGGACTTCATGGGCGGCAATGCTGCCGGAGATGATTGCGGGGGGCACGCCGGGGCCCGGAACGGTGAGCTGTCCGGCGAAAAACAGGTTACTGACTTTCGGGCTTCTCAGCTTGGGTTTGAAAACGGCCGTCTGGCGCAGGGTATTGGCAAGGCCGTAGGCGTTGCCCTGGTAAGCGTTGTAATCATTCTTAAAATCCGAAACGCAATAGCTTTTTCGGTATACGATATGGTCCCGGATGGTTTCGCCGGCAAACTTTTCAAGGCGGTCCATCAGGATCTGGTAGTAATGTTCGCGGATGGGCTCTGGATCGGGCAGGCCGGTGGCGATGGGCATCAGGATGAACAGGTTTTCGCAACCTTCGGGCGCTACCGATGGATCTGTGACCGACGGGCAGCAGACATAGAAAAGCGGCGCCGTAGGCCATTTTTTGTCCTTATATATTTCTTCGGCATGCAGGCCGAAATCCTGGTCGAAAAAGAGGTTATGATGCCGCAGTTTTGGAATGCGCTTGTTTACACCGAGATAAAAAAGCAGGCAGGAGGGGGCGAATGTCCGGCTTTGCCAGTAGGTTTCATTATAATGCCTGTCTGCCGGTGCCAGCAGCGCATCTTCAATATGCCGGTAATCCGCGCTGCCGATAATGGCGTCGGCTGCTACCGATGCGCTGGTGGTGTGAATATGGTGGATTTTGCCGTTGGAGGTTTCCAGTTTCTCAACCGTTTCGGCAGTTCGGAACTCCACGCCGGCTTGCCTGGCAATGTCGCGGAACGTATCGGCCACTTTTCCAAATCCGCCCATGGGATAAAATGTTCCCTGTTTGAGCCCCGAGTAGTTCATCAGGCTGTAAAGCGCAGGCGTGTCCTTCGGCATTGCGCCCAAAAAAAGCACCGGAAATTCGATCAGTGCCAGTAACCTGGGATCTTTAAAGAACCGCCGCGCGTGCTTGCTGAACGAGCTGAAAACCTGCAAACGCAGCGCCTGGCCGAAGAGCCTCAGGCTCATGAATTCGGTGATGGAATGTCCGGGCTTGTACACCATGTCGTGCATGCCCGTTTCATATTTGAATTCCCCGTCGGCGATAAACCGGCGGAGTTTATCCGCCGCGCCCGTTTCAATTTCTTCGAACCGCGCGCAAAGCGCTTCGAAGTCGGCGGGAATGTCCATCACCTCGCCACCCGGAAACACCACCGCAAAGCCCGGGTCGAGCTGGCGGAGCTGGTACCAGTCTGACACGCTGTGCCCGAATTGCCCGAAAAAACGCTCGTACACGTCGGGCATCCAGTACCAGCTTGGCCCCATATCGAATGTAAATCCCTGATCCGAAAAGGTGCGTGCGCGTCCGCCGATCGTGTCGTTTTTCTCAAAAACGGTTACCTGATGCCCTTGGTACGCCAGAATGGCGCTGGCGGCCATTCCCGCAAAGCCGGCCCCGATGACGCCTACCGCCTTTTTGCCTCCGTGATGATCATGTAGTGTGTGGCTCATTGGTTCCGATGGTTTCAAACAGTTGTTCTATCGACTGTATTCTGCTGACACTGGGTTCAATCTCCCCATGCCCCATATAACCTGAAAAGCAGATCCGGGAGTCGGGAAAGTCGCGGATAAGCTGGCCGAGCAGGTTTCCTGCCTGGTTTTCAAGTTGATTGCTTACGAAAAATGTATAAATGTGTGTCGGCCTGATGCTACCGGCTGCGGCCAGGAGGTCGGGGTAGGGCAGGCGCGCCCCAAGGTAAACGGCCGCTTTTCCGGCCCTGATAATAAGGTAATACGCAAAAAGAAGTCCGATTTCATGCTCCTCGCCCTCATGAAGGAACAGCAGCCATTGCTGGTCGCTGTGCTCGGGCACGGGCAATGTATCGATCGCAGTAAAGAGCTTTTGCCGAATCAGGTTAGACAAAAAGTGTTCCTGCGCGGGCAGCAATGCATCCTTGGTCCACATGAGCCCCGTCCGGATGAGCAGCGGGTAAAGGATTTTTTCATAAGTAGCGATCAGCCCGAGCCGCCCTACGGCATCGGCAAATAACCGATGGAAAGTCACCGCATCATAGGCCGCAATGGCGATCACAGCCTCGTTTATCCAAGCTTCGATATGCTCCGTCGTCTCCGGCGACTCCGCGATAATGCGGTCTATTTCCTCCCGTATCTCCGCATTGGTAAGCTGGCTGATATGCGAAATCTTCATTCCCCTGCCCAGCAACGTGCACACATTCAGGAGCTTCTTAACATGGTCGTCGTTATAGTAGCGGATGTTGGTCTCGGTCCTTTCCGGTTCCAGGAGGCCGTAACGCTGCTCCCAGATGCGGATCGTGTGCGCTCTGGTGCTGGTGATACGTTCGAGATCCCGGATGGAATAGGTGGACATTTTTTTTGTTTAACGTTTTTCAAAAATAGTTAAACAAAATTATTCTTTCACTTTTTTGTAGGAAAAATAAAAATTGCTGCTACTTTTGGTATTGATAATATCTTATGTCTGATTTTAAAAATATCAACTCATGGGTGCGCAGGACATTTTCTGGTCGGTCAATATCAAGTTCCTCCGTTTGCGTCAGAAACTTAGCCAGGAAGCGCTGGCGGAAAAGCTCGGGATCAGCAGGGTAAAGCTCAATGCGATCGAAAGCGGCCGGACGGCCAACCCGACGGTCGATGATCTGATCAACTTCTCCGAGTATTTCCGGATGAGTATCGACAGCCTTCTTAAAATAGAACTGAGCAAGCTGTCGGACCAGAAGCTGAAAGACCTCGAAGAAGGAAGTGAGCTGTTCATGAAAGGCGACCAGATCCGCGTCCTGGCGATTACGGTGGATAAGGAGGACAAAGAGAACATCGAATACGTGCCCGTGCAGGCGCGGGCGGGGTACCGCTCCGGTTATGCCGACCCTGAGTTCCTGGCCACATTACCGCGCTTCAACTTGCCTACCGTACCCAAAAACGGCACTTTCCGCATGTTCCCGACTGTGGGCGATTCCATGCTGCCGGTGCCCGAAGGCGCGGACATCATCACCCGGTACGTTCAGGACTGGACAACCGTGAAGCCTGAAACGCCCTGCATTGTGATCCTGAAAGGCGACCAGGACTTCGTTTTCAAGCAGGTTACCATTAACCAGGAAGCCGGAACGATGCTTTTGCAATCGTTCAACAAGCAATATTTTGCCTACACCGTGCCCATCGGCGAAGTGATTGAGTTGTGGGAATATTACAGCTTCCACAGCAAGGCGCTTCCGGAGCCACAGACCGATATGCAGCAGCTCATGCGGATGTTGCAGGAAATGCAAAACGAAATTCGCGAATTGAAGAAAAAGTCCACCTATAAGTAATAGAGGAAACGCTTACAAATAATTAGACAGGCCGGGTTATATCCCCGGCCTTTTGCATTTTTAGCAGTTAGGGCATATTAGAAATGTTATAATCGTTAAAATAGGGTTAGAATGCTTATTTCGAACATTTTACCAAATGCTGAATACGGAATTCTAGAAGTACTGGGCATTTTTGAGCGCAATTTGTAGAAATAGTATGCATAGCCCGATGCTGGAATTGTCTTCAAATCACTCACACTATTTTGTCGAGCACTATGGGTACTCTTCGATTAGTGCAATTTTTGGCAAACTTGTCACCCCTCAAAACCCTTGCATTACCCCAAAGTACCCCCGGGTGGTCACAAAAAGAATAATTGATCGAAAAGGGTCGTCTAATTTCGTCGAGTCAGAAATCAAAAGACTCAACAATGTCAATCAAACCTCTCCTCGTAAGCCTCCTGGCCCTCCTCTTTTTAAGCTCATACCCATCATCGGCGCAGAGCCCTACTGCTGCTGCAAAGCGGTTCAATATATTCGTTAAAGGCGATGCCGTGCTGCAATCCAGCGAAACCGAAGGTCCGATTGCTGTGGGCGGAAATGTGACCACGAATCAGTATCAGATCAGTTTCAACAGCAATCACGGCGTATTTTTTGTTAAAAATGCTTCCATCGGCCTGGCCGTTCGCGGCGGTGCCAAGCTCAACAGCGGCACACTTCAGGTAAACGGCGGTAACTATGTGAAAATCGGAAACTGCGGAATGTTCGATAGCGGCAGCAATGCAATGACCGTTTGGTACCGCGATAACAACAATGCAGCTTCGACGATCCGCATTAACCAGAACCCCAACGATTACTCCGCGTCGCCGAACATCATGATCAACGCAAACATCCATTCATGGTCGCCGACAGTAGGCGAGGGAAGTAATCCCGTGTGCGAAAATGTCTTCGGAATCGGCGAAAACCAGATCGATATCGACGGAGCTTTCCTTACATTCATCAAGCGTTCCAATCAGTTGAAGGACATGGCGGACAACCTGCCCATCCGTGACCAGAATGGCCGGATCGTGGACGCGGCGGCTATGGGCCCGTACCTCGACCCCAGTGTAATCGGCAATAACCCCAAAATCATAGTTGATCCTAATAAAATCAACGTCCTGACCGTTTCGGCTGCCGTTTGGCACAAGATCGGCAATGCGAACTTTGAAGGAATCCCGTCGGGCGCGCAGCTTGGGCAAACCAGCCCGTCCGGAAATTTCGGTCTGATTATCAACATCGTAGACTTCCCTACATTCTGCGGCGTTACGGGAAACAACAAAATCAACTTCCCCGGCTTCGGCGGTTTGAACGACTCTCAGGGCTCGTACGTGATCTACAACTTCCCGGATGCGACCAAAGGCATCACACTCGGCGGTAACGCGCAGATCAGCGGAACCATTTTCGCGCCGCAGGCGGATGTTGTGAAAGAAAACAATGGTAATATCAATGGGCAGATCATCGCAAAAAGCTTCGTGCACAAAAGCGACGAGGTTCACTTCTGGCCATTCCTGCCATCGATCCCCGAGCCTGTTGAGAAGAAGATCGAAGCGGCTGCTTCATCCAAATGTCTCAAAAATGCGCCGTGGCTGGATTACAACATTACACCGAACTACGATGCCAACGGTGCATCGGCGAAAATTGAATGGATTAATTCAGAAGGAAAAGTGATCCAGGAAGACAGCGACCTGCCATTGACGGGAAGCATCCTGTTCCCGGGAGCAGCGGTGGACGTCAACGGAACCGGAACCGCGTGGCCGGGCTTCAAGCTGGACGGTAACAAATGGGTGGAAGTGGAGGACGACCGTTACGGTTCACTTCGCCACGGCGGCGCCACGATCCGCATCACGGTGGACCCGTCGACAGTAATCTCGATCGACTATCCTGCATCAACCTCAACGTGTTACACAACACCGCCTCCTGCAACACCTTTGCCTTTAACATTAGCATTTTTTAACGTACAAAATGTAAATTGCAATGCGGAACTGAAATGGAAGGTAACAGAAGCCAAAGATTTCTCACATTTCGAGGTCGAACGCTCAACAGATGCCCGGACTTACAGTGCAGTTGCCCGGATCGATTACGATGCCACCAAATCCGCTTATATTTTCAACGATACACCATTTTCATCAGAATCTGTACCTGCAAAGGCCTATTATTATCGTCTTAAACAGGTCGATACTGACGAAACGTTTGAATACAGCGCAATCCGCAGCGTACTGGCGGGAACTTGCGACGCCCGGTTGGCCGTGGACTTCTTCCCGAACCCGACCCAGGACGAAATGAACGTAAGAAGTTACTCACCGGTGAAAAAACTTGAAATATTTACGCTTGCAGGAAAGCCGGTATACCAAATCTTACCCGGAGCCAACGAAACGGAGATTAAAGTGAACGTGAGGGCTTTCGCACAGGGAATGTATATTGTGAACGTGGTGAATGAAGAAGGAAAATACACTTCAAAAGTGCTCAAAAAGTAGAATGAATTGATCTTATATAGCGTTATGTGAAACTTAAAGCTGCCGGCAATTTGCTGGCAGCTTTTTTTTATGCCTGCTAAACAAGTTTCCGGCCTTTCCACTCGTATTCCCCCTTCTGCGCCGCCAGCCCGAAAAAGCAAACATAAAGCGGATAAATGCATTGGGTAACCGGGATGTACGCCAGCGAGTTCCGCTTTTGAAGAAATGCGAGCACCGAGCCGAGGAAGAACCATTCGGGGATACATTTCAATGCAAGCATTCCCCAAAAGCTACCGGCCGGGACCATGCCCGCGAGCGCGAGCGCACCTGCGAGTAGCAGGGAGAAATTCGCGGAAAATATGTATACCGCCAGCACGAGCGGTGTTTTGCTCTGATAATGCTTCCATTTGCTCGCCCATCGTTTGCGCTGGCGGTAAAAACTCTGCCAGTTGCGGTGCGGCGCGGTACGGATAATAGCGGCCGGATCGCGCAGGAAGTGTACGGAACCGGGATGCGCGCCGGCAATTTTGTGCATCAGGAACTCATCGTCGCCCGATGCGATGTGGCGTACGCCGTCGTAACCGTCTGCCTCTACAAACGCGGCTTTTTCATAGGCGAGATTGGCACCATTGCACATCGATGGGTAGCCGGCCGACATAGATGCCGCGCCGCTGCCGATAAGGCTGGCGAATTCGACGGTCTGTAAATGATCGGTCAGTGAGGTTTCTTGCGTGAATGTGACGGGCGAGCTGATCAGCTTTGCGCCGGTTTGGGCGTAGCATGCGGCAATGGCCTGCAGCCAGCCGGGATGCGCCCGGCAGTCGCCGTCGGTGGTGACGATGAGCTTTCCCCGGGCGTGCTGCATGGCAGTTTCGATGGCCCTTTTTTTTGGCGCCGAAGTGCGGACGTCGGGTAGGGGAATGAGCGATATTTCAGCCCTGGAATGCGCTGCAAACTCGCGCACAATGCCTGCCGTGCCGTCCGTAGAGCTATCGTCCATCACCAGCACTTCGAAATTTCGGTGGGGTAAAGTCTGCCGGTCGAGGTCTTGCAGGAGCGCCACAATGTTGTCCGCTTCGTTTCTGACGGGAATGATCACCGTCACAAAAAAGTCGGACGGAAGAGTGGTCGTTGCGGCCGGTTTCCTGATCCTTGACCAAAGCAATGTGAGCGCCAGCGTAAAAACCGCATAGCTTCCAAGCAGCAGCCAAATGACCGCCTCAACCCATGAGATTAGTCCAAAGCTGCCCATCTAAACCTTGATTTTCTTCCATTTATATTTCCAGATCAGGAATATGCCTACGAGAATAGGCCCGAGCACATTCAGAATCCAGATGAGAAACGTAGCGGCGATGATCTGCTCGGGCGGCAGCTGGTAGGATGCAAACACGACCAGCGCCGTGAATTCCCGCAAACCAAGATCACCCAGCACATTTACAGCCGGAATGAGCGTTTTGGCAAGAAAAATCAGCGAAACGCAAGCCGCCAGTCCCGCGGCGGAAACGGCAAAGTCGAATAGCGACAATGCGAGCAGGAACTGGGTCAGGAAAACCAGATAGCGAATAGCGCCATATAAGGTAGCCACGGAAACCTCCCGGGCCGTGTAGGTGCCGGCCACGACGATATACTGCTGCATTTTGCGGAAAATACTCCTTCGAGGGCGCCAGCGGGTGAGCGGTTTGCGGTAAGCAAAAGCGGCAGGGCCGAGCAGCAGCACCGCCACAAGTGTAATGCGGATCGCCATTTTAGCCGTTTCGGAAATGTCCAACCCTTTTTCCAGGTAGAGCCAGCCAGCCGCGCCCGCAAGAACGGAAACATAAAACTGAATGCCGTTGGAAACCAATGCCGCGCCGATTGCTTCGAGCCGGCGGTCGGATTTGAGCGCTGCCACGCGCCCGAGCGTGTCGCCGAGCTGAGCAGGCACCGCTACACCCACGGCCAGGCCGGTGAGTGTTCCCCTAAATGCTTCGAGGAAAGTGATAGGGACTATTTTGCGCGTCAGCGACTGCCATTTCAGGCTTTCGAGCGCCCAGTTGAGGGGCATCAGCAGGGTCATCCCAAGCAGCACGGGCACGTTTTCCGCCGACCATATCGTGGCGAACACGCTTCCGATGTCGGTAATGCCTTTCTGTTCATTTCGGAATGTGCGGTAAATGTAGCTCACGATCAGGGCCGTCACCACGAGCTTGATCGCCCAGAGCAGGTTTGCCTGGCCGCTTTTTGGCTTTGGAGGCGAGAGTTCCTTATCTTGCACCATGCTAAAAACGGAGGTTTCGGAAAAGGTCATTATTGGTGTGGACCCAGGCACGCAAGTGATGGGTTATGGGGTTATTTCGGTCAAAGGACAGCAAATTTCGCTGGTGCAGTACGGGGTGATTCATCTGAGCAAATATAGTACGCACGAGTTGAAGTTGAAGAAAATCTTTGAACGCCTCACCCAGCTGATCGAGGATTACCTGCCCGACGAAATGGCGATCGAAGATCCCTTTTATGGCAAAAATGCGCAGTCGATGCTCAAACTCGGGCGCGCCCAGGGCGTAGCGATGGCGGCCGCACTGGCGCGCAACATCCCGATCGTCGAGTATTCTCCTAAAAAGGTGAAGCAATCGGTCACCGGCAGCGGCAATGCTTCCAAAGAGCAGGTGGCCTACATGCTCGAAAAAATCCTGAAAATGGAGCTCAGCCGCGAGTTCATGGATGCCACCGACGGCATCGCAATCGCGATTTGCCATCAGTACCATGCCAATTCGCCGGCCTCTGTGGCGACCGGCGGTTCTAAAAAAGCTAAAAAGGGCGGCTGGGGTGCATTTGTAAGTGAAAACCCCAACCGCATACGCTAATTATTTACGGATCATTTTGAGCGACCGGGTGATTTTGCCGGCTTTCAGGCGGTAAACGTACAAGCCCGCCGCCAGCGATGTCCCGTTTACATCCACCGTGTGCCAGCCCTGCGGCAACACCCCGTTTTTCAACTCTTCCATTCGCTGACCCATCAGGTTAAATAATTCCAGCCGCACCTCTTCCGACTGCGGTAGGTAAAAGGAAATTGTTCCCGACGCTCCAAACGGGTTGGGACGGTTTTGCAGCAGCACCACACCTTTGGCCTCGCCGCAGGTGTTCGCAGGTAATACTTCAAACTCGTCGCTGCGGTATGTGGTAATCTCGGGCGCAGTCGTGCGGATTGCCAGCGAATACCGGCCCTCGGTGAGCGTGTCGGGCAGCATGGCTACGAGCTTTTGCGATGCATTGCTGGTTATTTCCCACGCGACTGTCTTGCCGGTCGTGACTTGTTGCAGTTCTACACTTGTTTTGTTATCGGCAGCAAAAGTGGAGTTGGTCGCCAGTTTCAGGTCCAGCGGTTCGCCGGGGCAATAGGTTCTCTTGGGATTGAAAGAGAGGATCTGCCGGTCGTCGAAGGATTGGATCTCGCCGCCGGTGGTCATAATGAGCAATTTGTCTTTGTAATACTCAATATCGAAGGGTTCGTGGAGGAGGTTAAGGCCGTCGGAGTAGGCGCTGGCCTTGCCGTCCGCGTATTTCACAAGCGCAAAGTTGTCCATCTTCTGAGCGTCCCACCGGGTTCTCCGGTAGGAAGCAAGCCACATGTTTCCGCTGCCGTCAAAAACGATTTTCCGGATAGGAAATGGCCGTAGCGCCTCGATCGCGTCCCATGAACCCGTTGCCGTGTTGAGCACGGACACGCCGAAGGAGCCGTACACGTAACAATTGTCCTTCTCATCAAATACCATCCCGCTCACGCCGTCCCAGAAAGGAAACTGCGGCTGAGAGGTCCATTGGCCATTTTCATAATAAGCCATATAGCCGCCATCGCCCATGCTCCACACCCTGTCGCGGTTATCGCTGGCCAGGGTCACAGGCCGGAACACATGAGGCTGGTTCTGATGCTTCGTCCACACGCCATTCTGGACCTGGATGACACCTT
The DNA here is from genome assembly GCF_000023125.1 of Dyadobacter fermentans DSM 18053. Classification (NCBI taxonomy): domain Bacteria; kingdom Pseudomonadati; phylum Bacteroidota; class Cytophagia; order Cytophagales; family Spirosomataceae; genus Dyadobacter; species Dyadobacter fermentans. Next base: position 2,467,676 of record NC_013037.1, on the reverse strand, counting down.
CCTCATAGCTTTTGAAAAAATAGCCTTCGTTTTTGGTATACACCATGGGTTGGAGATAGCCCATATATAATGGCGTGGCCGAAAAGCTTTTCTCATATTGGTCGTCGGTCATTTGTACGGCAATGTTCTTCATGAAGTCGATCGTGAGTGTCTGCCCGTCGGGCGCGGCCCCAAATGCGCCTACGTACATGGGGCTTTGCCCTTTGGTGGTCGATGGCAAATAGGTTTTCCATGTTTGCAGGTCGCTGGTACGGTGGTAACCGCCCTGGAAGTTGAACACATACAGGTGCTCGCCCGCTTTCATAAACCGGTTAAATAGCACGTCCGCGGTGGCGTAGCCGGTACTTTGAACCACTTCGGCCGGAGTTCCCAGGAACGCGAACCGATTGTCGTGCGAGCCCGTATTCATGCGTGAAACCTCCCAGCCCGACGGTGCGAGATTGGCCAGCTGCATGCGCGACCGAACGTAATAGGTTGTATTTTCTTCCAATGACGGTACAAACACCGATTTGTCAGAAAGTGAATGATTGGCTTCATTATTCGAAAATGACTGCTCAAAAACGATGTTTTCAAATGAAGCATCCGTTGCTACCTGGAATACGCCGGTATAGGCTTCGGGGCCGCGGTCGGGCACCCACTGGCGTAGCGCGAGCAACGGCCGGGTAGACAGCGGCTGGGTAGAATCGGGCAGGATGTTTGTCGTGAAATCCGTGGCGTACAACTCTTTCCAGTTCGACCATTCGGTCCAGGAGCCAAATCTGTTCACCCGGAATTTCAATGCGTAGTACTGGTCTTTTTTTAACGGCAGCTGAATGGAAAAGTGCTGGATGTTCTGGTTATCCGGTTGCCGGGTGATTTCATACACCTCGGAGGAAAACGGGAGTTGTACTTCCAGCTGGTACGACGAAATACCTTCCAGGTTTCGGAACGAGCCGGAAATGGTCCCCGCGCTCGTGCGGGAAAGGCTGATAAATTGCGGAGGCAGTGAAGCGCTTTTCCAGCCGCTGATGCTGAATGCTGCCGGCGCCGACCATTCGGTGGTGCCGTGGCTGTTCTCGGCGCGGAAGCGGGCGAAGTAATTGCCGTCGCTTTGTCCCGGTGAGCGGTGAAATGCCTGGTTTACCACCGTATCCTCCACGATTTGGGTGAATGCTTCGTCGGTGGCGATCTGGAACCGGAATTGAGCGGCGCGCTCGGAGGCAAACCATTCAAAATACGGTGCGAAATCGTTCGCGGTGCCGGGCTTGGTGAGTACGGTCAGTGGGCCGGGCGCCGCAGGCTTTTCAGTAAATGGTTTTAATGAAAATGACGGATTGACTTTCCCTTCGGCATACTCTCTTATGAGATTGCGGCAAAAAGGGTGGAATGTAAGCTTGGATCGGCAATACGACATGATCGTGCCGTTAACCACTTCCCGGCTACCCGACGGACAGGCTTCGTTGGCACCTTCCAGCTCCTCGCAATGGTCGATCGCCCCGCCGGGCCAGGAACAGCTGTGTGTGTGCGGAGAGCCGAGCGTATGGCCCAGCTCGTGGGCGAGCAGGTCGGGCAAAAGCGTGGTATTGGGGGACGGCAGGTTGGATGTGGCCATCCGGTAACCTCCGTAAAACCAGCCGGAACGGATCGACATCCCCACGACGGCGTCCCGTTCTTCCTTGCGATGTTCGAGCCAGTAATTCTGCACTTTCGTGAAATAGTCGTAGTCAAATTCCAAGGTGTAGGGCTCCGGTTCCTGCCAGATGTGGATGAACGAAACGGTCAGCTTGATATTCATTTCGCGCTCGAAAATGGCAGAAGCCTCCCGGAACATTTTGTAAACAGCCTCTTTAATCTTCTCCTGGTCATGGTTGTATTGCGCCGCAGTTTTGTATTCGACATCCACGGCAATGCGGTATTCCAGCATCTCACCGGCGTGCATCCGCGCCTGGGTGAGGTCCGTTCTTTTGGAAATTTTTTCCAGATAAGCGATCATCAGTGAGTCGTTGGTACCGCAGGACGGCGCCGCTTGCTGAGCGCGCGCAATTCCGACCGTCAGGAGCAACAGGATGATTGTCAGGTATTTGAATGGGAGATGTGCTGGCATTGACAGGGTGGGTGAATTGTAACCGTTGATAATTATTCAGTAAGACAACAAAAGTGTGCAGAAGGGTTGCACATTTTTTAATCTCAGTATTAAAAAATTTTAATGGTATTAATCCAACATTTGGTTTTACTAATCAAACGTTTGTTTAATTAAATCAAACGATCGTTTGATTTTTGTTTTAGGGACGGTTACCTTTGTATCGCCATCAGCAACAATGACTAAAAAAGCCCTGTTGATGAGCTCTCAAATGGAATATAACGCGAAACAAATACAGATCATAGAAGTGGCGGAGCGGCTGTTCTCACAGAAAGGTTTCGCCGGTACCTCGGTGCGGGATATCGCCCAGGAAGCGGATGTGAATGTCTCGATGATATCCTACTATTTCGGTTCGAAGGAGAAGCTGATCGAAGCGCTTTTCCAGTTTCGCATGACCGAATCCAGCAACCGCCTCGAAACCCTGATGATGGCCAGCGAGCTTTCCGCGCTGCAAAAATTCAATGTCTTCATCGACAGTGTGATCGACCGGCTGATGGGCAATCAGTGCTTTCATAACATTATGATGCGCGAGCAGCTGTCGTCGGAGCGCACGCCGGTTATTTCGGAGTACATCCGCGGACTGAAAATGCGGAATGTGGAACTGATCGCGCGGATGATCCGCGAAGGACAGGACGCCGGCGATTTCCGGAAGGATATCAATGTAAGCCTGGTCACCACCACGCTTTACGGCACCGTTAATTACGCCATTGCCACCCAGGATTTTTACAGGATCATCAATGGCCTCGAACAGCTTTCCGACGAAGCGTTTCACCAGCATTTGCGGACTGAGCTGAGCCAACACCTTAAGAACTTATTCAAATCAACAATAACCAATGAACACCACGTCCAGAATTAGCAGAATGGTTTGTCTGGCAACCGGGATTGTCTGGTTTGCCGTGACGGGTCATTCGTACGCCCAGAGCGCACGCACGATCAGACTGGAAGAGGCCATTTCGATGAGCCTCCAAAACAGCAAACAATTGAAATTGAGCCAAAGTAACGTCGATCTGGCCGGGTTGGGCATCCGTCAGATCAAGGAAAACCAGTTGCCGAGTTTGAGCGTTTCGGGTTCTTACCTGCGGGTAAATTCACCGAATGTAAACCTGAAAATCAGCCGGGAAGGCAACGACAGCACGGGCAATTCGGGCGGTTTGCCGAACGTCCACCAGGCGATGTACGGCATGGCGAGCGCCTCATTGCCGCTCTTTTCGGGCTTTCGTTTCAAATACGGCCTCGAATCGGCGAAATATGTGGAGCAGGCGGTGAAGCTCGATGCCGATGCGAACCGCGAAGCCGTGATCCAGAACACCGTTGCAGCTTATGGCAACCTCTACAAAGCGCAGAAAGCCGTTGACCTCGTCACGGAGAACCTCGTCAGCGAGCGGGAGCGCGTACAGGAGTTTACCAACCGCGAAAAGAATGGAATGCTAGCCCGCAACGACCTGATGAAGGCCAAATTGCAGGAGTCGAATGTAGAGCTGGCATTACTTAATGCGCAAAACGACCTGAAAATCACCACCATCAATATGAATCTGCTGCTGGGGCTTCCCGAAGAAACGGTTATCGAAGCCGACTCTGCAAGTTTTACCACCCTAAAAGCAGAAGGCAATGCGGCCGAATGGGAGCAAACGGCCCTTTCGCATCGCAAGGATTTTGCCGCCAACGGCATTCGCCAGAAAGCCGCCGACAGCGATATCAAAGTGGCCAAAGCGGACCTTTACCCGAGCGTGGCGCTATCAGCCGGATATGTCGCCCTGAATATCCCGGGCGTAGTTACCGTCCCAAATGCGGTGAATGCGGGTATCGGATTCAGATATGATGTGGCATCGCTCTGGAAATCGCATTCCAAAATCGCCGAGGCACGCACGAAAGCCTATCAGCTGAAAACCAACGAGCAGATCATTCTGGACAAGATCCACCTGGAAGTCAATACCGCTTATTACAACTATGTATTGAGCAAAAGGAAGATCGACGTGTACGCCAAAGCTGTGGAGCAGGCGGATGAAAACTACCGCATTACCAAAAATAAATACGACAACAGCCTGGTAACCACCACCGAACTGCTCGACGCCGACGTGGCCCAGGTACAATCCCGCATCGACTACGAAGCCGCCAAGGCCGATGCCGTGGTAGCATATAAGAAGCTCGAACAGACGGCTGGGGTTATTAATTAAGGCATTCAGTCATCGCACCGGCGACCCGGTCAATCATTCAGTCATTAAATCATCGCACCGGCGACCCGGTCACTCATTCAACATTGACAATGGAAACTAACAACACCACCGAAGAAGCACCGAAAAAGAAAAACAACCGCTTCCTCATTATCCTGGCCGTGCTCATTATTGGCGGCGGCACCTGGGGATTTACTAAATACAACCACGGCCTGCACCACGAAGAGACCGACGACGCGCAGATCGACTCGGACATCAGTCCGGTAATACCACGGATTTCGGGCTACGTGACCGAAATTCGTGTAAAGGA